>NZ_CP015584.1:0-351167 GCF_001941945.1 Roseomonas gilardii
CAGGGAAGGCTCCTGCTTCAGCAGGTTGTCCACCGCGCGCATCACGTCGCGATGGTTCTTCCCGAAGAAGGCGGCGATGTCGCGGGTGCTGGTGCGAACCTCACCGTTTCGCACGAAGACGACCGGCTGCATGGCCGCGTCGGTGTCGGGTTGTTCGTCGGTATCGGCCATCTGGCCTGGGCTCCATCAGCGGGTGATGGAGGCATGATGGTGCACACGACATGCACTGTCCAGAGAAAAGTGCACGTCAAGTGCACTTTTAGTTCAGGGGGTCTGCACCCATTGCCGGACGGGCAGCCAAAAAAATACCCCGCCGGAGCGGGCGGGGTGGGGGTGCATCCGACGTCAGCTTGCTTGACCAAGCAGAATTGTTTCGCATATGCTTGGTGCACCAAGCTGGAGGTGGATGCACCATGGATGACAATGCCCGGAAGAAGGGTGGGGAGAACCGAGCACGGTTTCTCTCGCCGGAGGATAGAGCGGCAATTGCAAGGGCTGGTGCGCAGGCACGGCTTTTGAAAGCTGACCCAAGTCGAGCTTCGCTTCCCCGTGCGGTTTGCGGGGCCGATGACCAGCCTCTGATCATCGGTGATGTGGCCGTTCCGGCTTACGTGCTTGAAGATGAGAGACGCATCATTGCCTTAGTCGGCATTCTGGATGCCGCAGGGATCGCGCGGGGCGGTTCAATGATTAAAGGGATGAACAGGCTTGAACTGTTCGTCACTCGCGCGCGGATAAGGCCTTTCGTAACGGATGAAGTCTTCGAAAAAGTCCGCAGCCCTATCGTGTTTCTTACTCCACAGGGAACCCGAGCTTACGGCTACGAAACTGACGTTCTGATTGATATTTGCGAAGCCGTCGTCGCGGCTGCTGCGGCTCAGGTGTTACAGCCGCAGCAGCGGAACATCGCCAGGCAGTGCAATATGCTGCTTCGCGGCTTGACGCGCGTTGGTCTGGCAGCACTGGTTGATGAGGCTACAGGCTATCAGAAAGTCCGACAGCGTGATGGCCTCCGGAAGATCCTTGAGGCATTCGTCGCCAAGGAGCTGCTCCCGTGGACCAAACGTTTCCCTGACACCTATTATGAAGAAATCTATCGTCTCTGGGGTTGGAAACGAGATTGGTCCGACCGGAAACATCCGGGTTATCTGGGGCATCTCACGAACCAGCTTGTCTACGATCGTCTGCCTGATGGTGTGAACGCGGAACTGAAGGTCCGAAACCCTGTGAACGAAGAAACAGGACGCCGACGCTGGAAGAACCACCAGTTTTTGACGCCCGATCTCGGACATCCTGTGCTGTCGGCTCATATGGCCCAGGTGGTGGCTCTGCTGAAGGTAGCTCGCTCCAAAGATGATTTCTGGGGGATGTTCCGTAGACTGTTCCCCGATGCGCAAGGAGAACTCGACATCGACGGTGCCCCGAAAGAGGCATGATGATCGCCTTCTGAAGCGCCTCCCTGGCCTGGCTTGCGGCCGGGGAGGTGGGTGAGGCTCAACGCGACAGCCGCTCCAGCAGGTCCTGCCGCTCCTCGTCGGTGAGCATTCCGGCGTCACCTGCCAGCCAGCGCAGGAAGCGGAGCGCGAACCGTCGCCGCTCGGGGCTGAGGCCAAGCCACAGCCGTTGCAGTTCATCATCATCGCCCGGACCGGGCTGAAAAGGGGGAGGTGTCTCGTCAGCGTCCATAGGAACCATCTCCGCGCATGAGACGATTTTAGGCTTTTGTTCCACTAATGTTCCGCGCTAACCTACCTGGACTAGCGGTGCGAATCGAAAGGTAGCGTGGGAGTTGTGGATGGGTACGACGAAGAGCTTTAGGCCTGATGGATGTCCGCCGCCTCGCGATCCTCCGGTGCGGGTGACTTTAGGATGTTCTCGGCCACCCAATGGGGGAGGCCCGATGGGTCCCCAAGGAAGACCCAGTCCATATCAACGCCCCTGATCCGGCAGAAACGGTACATCTCATACTGCTTGGGGTAGGCGTCACCTCGTAGCCAATTCCCCAAGTGGTTCTTCGGAATACCCATGTCCTCTGCCGCCTGAACCTGCTTGAGACCCAGGGCCTTGATGAGCTGACGTAACCGGAAGCCGCAGGCTCGGCGGTGGTCGCTCTCAGACAAGATAGCGATTTCCATGGGCCGGATGGTGCACCAGACCTTTTTCGCTGTCGGTGCAGGAGATCGCTTGCCAAGAAGTGCATGTGTGGTGCACTTTACGGCCCATGGACAAACCCGACCCATTGGCGGACGCGATCAGCGCCGCCGGAGGCGCCGCTAAGCTGGCCAAGGCGGTCGGCGTCGTTCCGAGCGCGATCAGCAACTGGCGCCGCCGCAACATTGTGCCAGCCGACAAGGCCCTCCTCATAGAGGCGAAGTTCGGCATCAGCGCCAGGGCGCTGGCCCATCACATCTTCCCCGCGCAGGCCACCCCATGACCCGCCCCGCCTTCGACACGGGCCTGGAAGAGGGCATCGCGCGGGTACGCGGTGCGCCACGGCCGCTGTTTCTGCAGCCTGATGTCAGTGCCGGCACTGCCTGGGACCCATTCCGCCCGGCGGACCCTGTGCCGTGCGAGCGCCCGAAAACGAAGAAGGGCCGCCCTGCCAGGCAGCCCGTTCTTCCTGATGTCTCCAATTCGCTTGGTGGTTCGGTGTCTCGCCATGGCCCGAACAGAACCACGAAGGAATGACACAGCGATGTCTTTCTCTGACGCGAAGCCGAGCATTCTCGACACGGTGCACGACGCCGTGGAGCAGGAGCTGCGGTATCTCCGCTCTCAGGGTTTCCCCCTCAAGGCCGGCTTCGATGCCGTGGCCCGCAAGATGGGCGTCACCGCTCGCCGCATCCGCCAGATCCACGAGCGCCGCATCACCGACGACGTGATCTCGGCCCGCGAGTGGCTGGCCGCCGTCGAACTCAACACCCAGCGCCGCCGGGCTCGCATCGCCGCCGCCCGCGCGCTTCTCGAACAGGAAGCACTGCATGATGTGGCTCCGTAGGCGCGCGGCCAAGACCTGCTTCTGGCTCGCCGATCGCTTCACAGACCTCGGCTATTTCTTCTCGCGCCCTATCCGAGAGATGGCCGAGCGGCTGGAGGGGCGGCGCTGATGGCCCGAGCCCGCAACCCCAACCACGACGCCATCCTGGACGCCCGAAGCCAGGGCGCGACATTCCGCGAGATGGAGCGCATGGGCCTCGGCAGCCTCAAGACCGTCCAGAGCATCGTGCAGCGCGCCAGAGGCAAGGGCGATATTCGGGCGGCTCTTCTGCCGTCGGCCGTGCGCCACGCCCAGATGGCCCGATCCGTTCCGCCGAACCGCGCTGAGATCCAGCGCCGCAATGGCCCTGCCGTCTCCGCTGCGCTGCGTTTCTTGGCCGGCCTGTCCGAAGAGGACCGGGAATCCTACCGCCTGCTGCGCCGCAAGCGGTTCAGCCAGCAGGAAGCCATGCTGATGGTGGGAGCACGCTGATGCCCGCACCCAATCCCCGCATCATCGAGATGGTCAAGCAGGGCCTCACCACCGACGCTATCTGCGCCGAGCTGGGAATGCGTCCCCGTGGGCTGGAGCATCACATCACGCTCGCCCGCAAGATGGGCCTCCTTCCGCCGTCCAAGTTCGACCCGCGCCGCGTCGATCGCGAGGCTATCCTGAACGCATGGTTTGCCGGCATGTCCCGCCGGCAGATCGTCCGTGCCGGGATCGTCGGCAAGGCCCGCACGGTCGAGCGCGTCATCGAGACGGCGCGCAACCAGGGCGACCCGCGCGCCGTGTTCCGGGAGCGCCTGCCGTCAGTCGCCGTCACCGAGGCGACGGTCCAGAAACTGCGTGCCGAGGGCCTGTCGCTCAACAAGATCGCCGCCGCAGTTGGCTGCCACCCCAGCACCGTCAAGAAGCTGCTGGAGGGCACCGTCACCACGCCCGAGCCCGTGGAGCCTGAGCCGGCACCCTACACGCCCCCTCCCATCCGCCGCCGCGTCTCGGCGCTGATGGAGGACCAGCGGATGCCCGAGCTGCACCGCGCCCGGAAGCCCGCCTCGCCAGGCATCTGCGAGCGCATCCCCGATCCGGCGGCTCAGGCCCGCGCGGTCAACCGCTCGCCGGCCGTGCTGTCCACACGCTGGGCCGATGGGTGGGAGGGCGTGTGATGCTGGTCCAGCAGGATATCCCCGTGGCCGACGAGATCGACCGCCTGGCGCCGAAGAAGCGGCGCGGCAACCCGGAGCGACTGGTCCAGCGCGCGCTGATCGACTGGATGCGCCTCGCCATCCCAGGCTGCATCGTCGCCGCGTCCGTCAACGAGGCCCCGGCCGCCAGCGCCAATCCCTACAGCCGTGCCCGGTTCCATCAGGCCCGCAAGGCCGCTGGCGTTCTCCCCGGCATGCCGGATCTGACCGTCTGCCTGCCCGGCGGCCGCGTCGCGTTCGTCGAAGTCAAGGCTGCCAAGGGCCGCGTCTCCGACGCCCAGCACGAGATCCACGCCCGCCTGCGCGGCCTGGGCCATCTCGTGGTGGTCGCCCGCTCCATCGACGACGCAGCAGCGGCCTTCCGCCTCGCCGGCGTCATCGCCTGAAAACAACAGCGCCCGCTCCGGTAGCCGCCGGAACGAGCGCCACGCCAACCAAGGATGATCTAGATCCAATGACAGGCACCGTGATCATAAGCATGGCTGACCGACGCGCAAGCATTGCTTTGGCCGAATTCGAGTCTGCAAGGCAGGCCCTCCTCCGGGCTTGGCGCGCCGCCTGCACCGCCGGTCAGGTCTCGCCCCAGGTCGCCATTGAGGAGACGGCCGGGACCGCCCTCGCCATGCAGCAGATCGCCGCCCTGATGGGGGATCGGGCATGAGCGCGCCCGGCATCGAGATCGTGGAATGGAAGGCCATGCGGCGGAACTCGCTGCTCGGCTTCGCCACGGTACGGCTCCGGATGGGGCTCATCATCGCCGACATCACCATCCATTCCTCCAACGGCAAGCGGTGGGCGTCTCTGCCGTCCAGGCCGATGGTCGACCGTGATGGCAACGCCATGAGGGACCGTGCGACCGGCAAAATCCGGTACTCGCCCATCCTCAACTGGAGCGATCGGGATACCGCAGATCGCTTCTCGGCCGCGGTCATCACAGCCCTTGAGGCCGCCCATCCCCAGGATCTGAAGGAATGATGCCTCATCCCATGGAAGGGCGCCGCAGCTTCGACCTGACGTTCGGGACCTCCTCGACCCAGACCACACCCTGGACCGATCGGCGGCGCTTGAGCTGGGAAGACCTGGCCGACCTCCTGACGACACACCAGTTCGGGCGAAAGGACGGGGCATGTGTCGTCCCGGCCGTCTTCTCGGGCGATAGCCGGCTGAAAGAGGAAGCGCGAAAGATCGACGTTGCCTTCCTCGACAGCGACACGGGCTACACACTGGACGAGATCCGAAAGGCGGTCACAAGGAATGGGTGGGCCGCAGCTATCGCCTCCACCCATTCCCACATGACCACCCGGACCCGAGTTAGCCGCGCCAACTGGGAGAAGTTCTGCGCCCAGCAGGAAGGCGATGTGGACGGCGACAGCCTCGCCTTTGCCTACCTCACAGAAGCGAAGGGATACCTCCCGCACGTCGCGGAAGGCGCCTACCTGGACGCCGAGCGGCCCGGCGAGGTCACCCCGAAGGACGCTGGTCGCTTCGTGTTCTTCGAGCATAGCCCCTGCCCGAAGTTCCGGGTCGCCATCCCGCTCGCCAAGCCATGGGTTGCCTCGGAATATCAGGACCACAAGGCAGCTCGGGCGGCCTGGAAGGAGCGGGTGGAGGCGCTGGCTTCGGCGCTCAACCTCATCCACGACCAGTCCTGCACCGACACGTCCCGCCTGTTCTACCTGCCGCGCCGCCCGCGCAATGGTGCCGAGCCCGAGACCGAGGTCATCCAGGGCGATCCCTGCGACATCTTCGCCCTGCCGGCCCCGCCCGTGGATGGCTTGTTCGGCGCCGCAGCCGCAAAGCAGAAGAAGCAGGACAACGAAGCGCGGGAGTTCCAGGACGAGGAAACCGGCGAGGTCGTTGACCTGGCAGCCTGGGCCAAGGAGTTCGGGAGCCGGTTCGAGATCGTCAAAGCTCTCAAAGCCCGCAAGCCTGGCGTCTTCACCGGCCTGGTGGTGAGCGACAAGCACCACATCATCTGCGCCAACGAAGGCGAGCACACCAATGCCGGCACCGATGCGGCCACCTTCATCATGGATGCAAGCCGCAGCGAGAGCCGGGGCTTCGTCTATCACTGCCGGCATGGGCACTGCACCGCGGCAGATGGCATCACCTGCCGTGACCGCTTGTTCTTCGTCCACCGGATGCTGGAGCAGAGGTGGATCGGCGTCGAGGACCTGACCGCACCAGAGTTCCTAACGGATGCCCCGAAGGCCAAGGCTGAGAAGGCCGGCAAGAAGCAGAAGCCGGAAGCCGAGACGGACTGGCCGGATCCGATCGATTTCCTGGCCGATGCGGAACTGACGGGCGCGCCGGAACTGCTCCCGGAGCACCTTCCCGACACCATCTACCGCTTCTCCATCGACACGGCACAGCGGATGGGCGTGGATCCGGCCGCCGTGGCGATCGGCGCGCTGGTCAGTTGCGCCTCGGTCGTGACCGATGACTGGCGCCTCCAGGTGAAGCGCCGTGACACGAGCTGGACCGAGAGCCCCCGTCTATGGGGGGCCATCGTCGGCGACCCCTCCATCAAGAAGACCCCCGTCATCGCCGCATGCACAAAGCCCGTGGAGCGGATGGAGGGCGAGGCGCGAAAGGCTCACTCCGAAGCGCTGGCCAAGTTCAAAGTCGCCGAGAAGGAATGGAAGGCCGACAAGGGCGAGGAATGCGACCGCCCCGTCATGCCCAGGGGGATCCGCTATCTGGTCGAGGGCGCCACGATGGAAGCCCTCTCCGAAGTCCTCCGCGATGACGAGGAAGCACGCTTCAAGGCTCCGGCGAAGAAGATCCTGGTGCGCCAGGACGAGATGAGCGAGTGGGTCGCGAGCTTTGATCGGTACGGGTCCGGCAAAGGCGGCGCCGATCGTGGTGGCTGGCTTCGCCTCTACAATGGCGGACGGTTCAGCGTCGATCGCGTGATGCGCGGCAGCTTCGCCATCCCCAACTGGTCCGCATGCTTCATCGGCGGCATCCAGCCGGGCCCGATCCAGAAAATGGCGCAGGACGCCACGGATGACGGTCTCCTCCAGCGGTTCTGTTACTGTGTCCCGGGCCGGGAGGAGCCAGAGCAGGACCGTGCCCCGGATAGGGCTGTGGCCGATGCATATAACGACCTCCTCCACACCCTTTCCGCGCTCACTCCCAGCCTGAACCAGTTCGGCGACCGTGAGCGGCCGGTCGTCATGGACGAGGGCGCCCATCGGATCCGCGAAAGCGTCTTTGAACTGGCATCCGCCCTGGCATCCATGCCGGACACACCGGCCAGGCTGAAGGCCGCCTATGGCAAATGGCCCGGCCTGTTCGCCCGTCTCTGCCTGATCTTCCACCTGATCGAGCGCGCGGTCCAGGGTCCGCAGGGACCGTCCGTACAGGTGCTTCGGGAAGAGACCGCAGCAAAGGCGGCGGCATATCTCCGTGACGTGCTCCTGCCCCATCTGCTGCGAGCAGACGCCCTGATGTATGCGACTGCACAGACAGGACACGCGCGCTGGATTGCCGGGCTCATTTTGGCTCGTGGAAAGCCGGTCGTCACTCTCCGGGATGTCGTGCAAGCCTATCGGCCGCTGCGAGCTCCAGAGCACCGCAGGCAACTCCTGGAGGTGATGAGTAGCCTGGAGGCGATGGCATGGATCCGCGATCCGGATGCCGAGCCAGGGCGCATACCCACCCGCTGGATGGTCAATCCGGCCGTGCTGACAACCTTTGCGGCGCGGGCTGAAGAAGAGCGCGCCCGACGCGCGGAGGCCGTCGAAGCCATCCGGGAACTGATCGCCCGGAAGCTGGGGCGGGCATGATGTTGCCAATGTTGCCACCCCCCCTGCCAACATTGGCAACATTTTCGAGCCCCGAATTGGGCCATTTTGACCTTTCCGGCCCTCTGAGCAGGCCGGAATTGGCCAGAGGAGGGCTCGTTTTGCCGTTTTCGGGCGCGATCCGGCGTCCGATTTCCCGAAATGTTGCCAATGTTGCTTGTGCGCACGAGTGCATCTGCAAATCCATCCATCCTCCTCTGAAGGCGCACACGTATCCTCGCGCGCGCGTAAGCAACATCGGCAACATCACGCTGGGAGAGGGGGAAAAGGCTGCGCGCCGCCCCGATCACGGCGCTTCCACCCAGTCCTCATCCCGTTCCCCCTGGAGCACACCCATGTCTGACACCCGCGATAACAGCGGCGCTCTTTTCCGTGAGCGCGACCGCAAGTCCGACCGCGCCCCCGAGTACACCGGCAAGGCCATGATCGGCGGCAAGGAGTACCGCGTCGCCGCCTGGATCAAGGAAGGCCGATCCGGGCAGAAGTTCTTCTCGCTGGCATTCGAGGAGCCCCGGCAGCAGCAGGGACAGCCCCAGCAGCCCGCCTCCAAGCCGGCCACCCGTCAGGCTCCTGCGGCCGACCTCGACGAAGATCTGCCCTTCTGATGCCCGCCCCCCGCTTCGCCCGCCCCAGCCGCGGCAAGGCCCCCGTGGACATCCTGGAGCGCCACTTCCGCACCGAGGCCGTCCGGGCACTGCTCGCCGCCGGGCATGTCCCGGTCCGCACCTCCACCGGCTGGATCGTGGGCACGGGTGCCGCACAGCGCGTCTGCTCCGACGCCGTGCTCCGGGCGGCCCGCAAGCCGGTGCAGGAGGAGATGCCGGAATGAGCCAGCCGACCCCCGAGGCCATCCGCCTCCTGGTTCGCCGGGGAGCCATGCTCACCCAGCACCACCATCGCGGCCAGCTCTATGCCGTCGGCCTCAACCTCGATGGCGACGTCACCATCGTCCAGCGCGACGCCTGGCTCGCCGCCATGCCCGACTGGCCGCTCAACGAGGCCATCGCTGCCACCCCCACCCTCCGGAGCGAGCGGCGATGAAGGTCGAACTCCTGGGCCACTACGGGAGCGACTTGTTGGTCGCGAATTGCGCCCGGACCTCCTTCGACCGGCAGCACGAGGCCTTCACCGAGGGCGACGCACGGCTGATCCGGTTCCTGGCGCGGGAGGGGCACAACAGCCCCTTCTTCCACCCGCAGGCCACACTCCGCATCTCCGCGGCCATCCCGATCGCCCGGCAGCTTCTCCGGCATCAGGTCGGGCTCGCCGTGTCCGAGGTGTCCCGGCGCTACGTCCGCTCCAGCCCGGAGTTCGAGGCCCTGGTCTGGCGGCACTCCAACCCGGACGTGAAGCAGGGCAGCGCCGGTCCCATGAGCGCCGATGAGCAGGCCGACTGGACCGCCATCTACGACCAGCACTGCCGCAACGCCGTGCGGGCCTATGAGGCCATGCTGGAGGCTGGCGTGGCCCCTGAGCAAGCCCGCTTCATCCTGCCGCAGGGGATGCTGACCACATGGACGTGGACGGGCTCCCTGTTCGCCTTCGCCCGTGTCTGCCGGGAGCGGCTGGCCCCGGATGCGCAGTCCGAGGTCCGCGACGTCGCCCGCGCCATCGCCCGGATCATGAGCGGGTGTTTCCACCATAGCTGGGCGGCCCTCGTGCCGCAGGAGGCCGCATGATCCAGATGACCGTGGTCTATCCCAACGGCTGCGCCATCGTGCGCCGCTATCCGTCCCAGGAGGCCGCAGACGCCGCCGTGCGGGCTCACGGGGTGCGAGGTGCCGCCGCGACCGTCGAGCCGCTGGCGGTGCCTCCTGCGCCCGTCTCGGGGCATGTCGGGGGAGGGGACGCCCATGCCCGCTGACATCGACTGCCGGGATCCCGTAGTGGCCCAAGTCCGCGCCGACCTGCTGCGCCGCTCCGAACTCGGCATCGCCAAGTACGGCACCACCCTGGAAGGCCTCTCCCTGCGCCAGGCACTCCAGCACGCCTACGAGGAGACCCTGGACCGGGCCAACTACCTCTGCGCCGCCATCCGCAGGCTGGATGCGAGGGAGCGGTTGGCTACCCGCGACACGTGGGACGATGCGCCCTCCGGTTGGGCTGGGAGGGGTGCGTGATGGACGGCAGCTACCAGATCCCGCCGGCGAGCGGCGTCTATGTGATGAGCATGGCAGAGCGGGACCGCCTGCTGCAGCAGGAGTTCCAGTCCGAGATCATGTCAGGACATTCTCGCGTCACCCGTCCGTCCGGTGAGCCGGTCCATGCCGGGCAGGGCGAGACGGATGGCTGGCATCCACGGCAGGCTTCGGCCATGCGCAGGCTGGTCCGGCTATGGCAGAAGAGCTTGCCGGAGCGCGTCCAGCCCCAGGGATACCCGTCCCAGGTTTGCCAGCCGTACTCGCCAAAAGGCGAGGACTGTCGAACGCAGCGGGAGGTCGATGAGGCCCTGTCTGCGTACTCGGAATACAAGTCAGCGATGGACTGTGTGGAGCATCATTGCTCCAAGCGCCATGCCGATGTCCTTCGGATGACAGTCCAAGGCGAGCCGACGCGACTTGGGACCGAACACTTGGTTCGTGAAGCTCTGTGGAAGTTGTCAGACTTGTGGGCAAAACCAAGAAATCCGTAGGGAAATCAGTGGATTTGCGCTATATTGTGCGGCGTCCGAAGAGGCCTTGGAACCTCTGTCGGACGCCTAACCAACGAATGCCTTGGAGCAATCGAATGGCTGATGAGTTGAGTATGCTCTTCCTCGAAGGGGATCAAGAGCACGATACCCGGACATCGCCGCAGTCCAGCATGAGCGCCCCAATGATCCGGGTATCGGCCTACAAGCGGAAGGAGCGAAACCCCTACCGGAGTTCAGGAAAGCTTTCTCCCGATCTGCCGGCCTGGGTTTATGTGGCTTGCACCAAACGTGGCAAGGTGAAGATCGGGATGTCAAACAACCCCGAGCGTCGGGTCATGTCGCTCAAGGCCTCATTGATGTTTGTCAGGCCCGTTACTTTCATCGCATCCAGAGATGTCGAGAGCCGTGCCCTGGATATCATGGGCCGTCTAACTGGGCAGAGTGAGTGGGTGCATGGGACGGTAGAGCAGGCCATTGAGGCTGTGAATACAGCCTGGGATGCCGTCTCTCGGTACAAGTGGACCGATCCGGCCCTCACCGAAGTCCAGGCAAGAAAATATCGGATAGCCCTTGCAATGGAGCTTCGGAACGGGTAAGTACCGGGCGACCTTATTGCGTCCGAAGCGCCCCGGAGGCTACGGCCTGCCGGGGCTTCGTCGTTCTGGGGGTGTGGATGGCCAAGCTGACCAACCTGCCGCCGCGCCTCGCGCCGATCGACACGCGGACCTCCCTGCCTCCGGCCAAGCAGACCGATGCCCACTACCACAGCCCTGAGCACAGGGCGTGGGCGGCAGAGGGCGCCAGACTTGCTGGCGGGGTCTGTCAGGAATGCGGCCGCAGCGGTGTCCGTCTTTTCGCGGACCACATCCACGAACTGCGGGACGGCGGCGCCCCCTTCGATCCGGCCAACAGGCTGATGAGGTGCGGTGCCTGCCACAGTCGCAAGACAGCGGCCGTCAGGGCGGCGCGGATGAAGGAGCGCTACGCCCAGCGCCCCCGGCGCGAGACCGCCCCAGGCGGCTGACCGACCCGGCCACCCCCGACGGTGCCCGGGAGGTATGCGCCAAGCGCATCAAGAACCGAAATCCGACGGCGAGGCACGCGCCCGACGCATAACCAGTCTCGCCGACCCCACCCCGGGGGGGGATCGAAAGTCCAGACCTCGAAATGGGGCCTGGACCGCATCGGGGTCACCCAGAGAATTCGGCCCCCTGGCCCATTGATTTAATTCAGTCAATCAAACGAGGTTCCCATGCCGCGCGGCGGGTCCCGGCCAGGCGCCGGGCGCAAAAAGGGCAGCAAAGACAAGGCGAACCAGCTCGCCCCATACCTGCCGGTGATCAACGGGCTCACCTCCCTGGAATTCATGCAGGCGGTCTACCAGTCGCCGGACGCGCCGCTGGCGGCCCGGATGGAGGCGGCCAAGGCCGCGTTGCCGTTCGAGCACGCCAAGCTGGCGCCGAAACCCCACCCGAAGGGGGATGACGACGGCATGACGCCCGATGAGGCCAGCTGGGAAGAGGATCTAGCCGAAGCCCGGCCGAACTGATGGGCTGGGACCTCGCCTGTCCCGATTGGGAAGCGCGTATCCGCGCTGGCCGCAGCCTGGTGCCGCCCCTGCCGCTGGACGATGTGGCGGCCGACCGCGCGGTGAAGGTGTTCAACCGGCTCCGGCTGGCTGACGTGCCGGGCAACCCCCGGCTGGCTGACGCGGCGGGGGACTGGTTTCGCGATATCGTCCGGGCGCTGTTCGGCTCCTGGGACGAAGCCACCAAGACCCGGCACATCCGCGAGATTTTCGCGCTGGTGCCGAAGAAGAACTCGAAGACCAGCTATGGCGCCGGGCTGATGCTGACGGCGCTGATCCTGAACCAGCGGCCGAAGGGCAAGTTCCTGCTGGTGGCGCCGACGCAGGATGTCACCGAGCTGGCTTTCGACCAGTGCCGCGGCATGATCGACCTGGACGCCTACCTGACCAAGCGTTTCCACGTTCAGACGCACCTGAAGAAGATCACCGACCGCACCAACGGCGCCACGCTGGAGGTGATGAGCTTCGACCCGAACGTCCTGACCGGGCAGAAGCCGACCGGGTTCCTGGTGGACGAAGTTCACGTCGTGTCGAAGTCGGCCAAGGCGCCCAGCGCCATCGGCCAGCTCCGCGGCGGCATGATCGCGCAGCCGGAGGCCTTCGGGCTCTTCATCACCACGCAGTCGGAGCAGGCCCCGGTGGGCGTGTTCCGGGCCGAGCTGAACCGGGCGCGGGCCATCCGCGACGGGCGCGCCACCGGGCCGGTGCTGCCGGTCCTGTACGAGTTCCCGGACGATATCGCGTCCGACCAGACGAAATGGCGCGACCCCACCAACTGGCGGATGGTCGCCCCGAACGCCGGCCGGTCCATCACGGTGGACCGCTTGGTGCAGGAATTCGACACGGCGCAGCAGCTCGGGGCCGAGGAGGTCCAGCGCTGGGCGTCGCAGCATCTGAACATCGAGATCGGCCTTGGCCTGCGCTCCGACCGGTGGGCGGGCGCCGACCTATGGCAAAGCGCCGCCGAAGAGGTGTCCGGCCCCGAAGACCTGCTGGAGCGCTGCGACGTGATCGTGGCGGGGCTGGACGGTGGCGGCGCGGACGACCTCTTCGCCCTGGCGTTGATCGGCCGCGAGCACGAGACGCGCCGTTGGCTGATGTGGGGCAAGTGCTGGGCGCATCGGATCGTGCTGGAGCGGCGCAAGCAGCTGGCCACCACCCTGCAGGACTTCGCCCATACCGGCGAGCTGACCTTCGTGGATGAGCCGGGGCCGGAAGTGGAAGAGGCCGCCGACCTGATCGCCCGGGTGGACGAGGCCGGCCTGCTCGGCGGCGTCGGCCTGGACCCGATGGGTATCGGCGAGGTGGTGGACGCGCTGGCGGAACGGGGCATCGAGGGCACCGACCGGGTGAAGGGCGTGCCGCAGGGCTGGAAGCTGTCCGCGGCGATCAAGACGCTGGAGCGGAAACTGGCCAACGGCACCTTCGCCCATGCCGGGCAGCCGATCATGGCCTGGAACGTGGGGAACGCGAAGGTCGAGGCCCGGGGCAACGCGGTGGCGATCGACAAGGCCGCCGCCGGATCCGCGAAGATCGACCTGCTGGCCGCGACGCTGAACGCCGCGGTGCTGATGTCGCTGAACCCCGAGGCCAGCGGCGGCCCATCGGTCTACGAGACCCGCGACATGCTGGTGATCTGAGGGGGCGATGGGAATACTCGACTTCTTCCGCCGCGCCCCCGAGGCGCAGCCCGCCTCATCCTCGCCCCTGGCGGAAGCCGAGGCGTTCTGGGGCTACTCGCTGGACGATCCGCGCCTGCTGGAGTTCATGCGTTCCGGCGCCGAGACCCTCTCCGGGGCGGTGGTGACGCCGGAGAAGGCGCTGCAGAACACGGCTGTCTTCCGCTGCGTCGATCTGATCACCTCCACGGTCGGCTCCTTGCCGCTCTACATGAAGCGGGAATATCCGGACGGGCGGGTCGAACTCGCGACCAACCATCCCCTGTATGACCTGCTGCTGCACGAGCCGAACAACTTCCAGTCGCCCTTCGACTTCAAGACCTACATGCAGCGCAACATGCTGGTGGAGGGCGATGCCTTCGCTCTGATCATCCGCTCCCGGGGCCAGATCATTCGGCTGGTTCCGCTGGAGCCCGGCCGGGTCACCTGGCGGCAGAACGCGGACTGGTCGATCACCTACACCTATCAGCGCAAATCCGGTGGGCAGGTCGATTACGGGCAAGGCGACATCCTGCACCTGCGGGGCCTGACGCATGACGGCATCGGCGGCATGTCGCGCACCCGCATGGCCAAGGAGGCGATCGGCCTGGCCATGTCGGCGGAGCGTGCGGCGGCCCGGCTGTTCCGCAACGGCATGCTGGCCGGCGGCTTCCTGAGCCATCCGAAGACGCTCAGCGACCCCGCCGTGGCCCGCCTGAAGGTCGGCCTGGATGCGCTGGCCGGCGCAGATCAGGCCGGCCGGTGGGTGGTGGGCGAGGAAGGGCTCGATCTGAAGCCGTTCCCCACCACCGCGGCGAATGCACAGATGGCCGAGCTGCGGAACCAGCAGATCGAGGAAGTGGCGCGGGCCTTCGGGGTGCCGCGCCCGCTCCTCATGATGGACGACACGAGCTGGGGCTCGGGCATCGAGCAGCTCGGCATCCTCTTCGTCCGCTTCGGGCTGCGGACCTGGTTCTCGGCCTGGGAAGAGGCCATCGGTCGGGCCTGCCTGACGCTGGAAGAGCGCAAGTCGGGCCTCAAGGCGGATTTCGACGAGCAGGAGCTGCTGCGCGGCTCCATGAAGGACCAGGGCGAGTTCTTCGCAAAGGCCCTCGGCGCTGGCGGCGGTCGAGGCTGGATGTCCCAGAACGAGGTTCGCATCGTCACAGGCCTTGGTCGCAGCGCCGATCCGGATGCCGACAGCCTGAAGAACCCCATGACCCAGAAGGCCGGCGCGCCCGGCAACATCAGTGGAGGGACCAGCGATGCATGATCGCTCCCTGCGCGTCCTGGCCCGGGCCCGCCCCGGCCGGATCGACGCGCGCAAGCCCGGCGACGTGACGGCACCGCCGCAGCCGGGCGCCTTCGACCGCTGGAACGCGGGCATCCGCGCCGCCGGCGAGGTCGGGGAGAACGTGATCACGATGTATGACGTGATCGGCGAGGACTACTGGAGCGGCGGCGGCGTCACCGCCAAGCGGGTGGCCGCCGCGCTGCGCTCGATCGGTGCCCGGGATGTGGAGGTCCACATCAACTCCCCGGGCGGCGACATGTTCGAGGGCATCTCGATCTACAACATGCTGCGGGAGCACCCTGGCAAGATCACCGTCAAGGTGCTCGGCCTGGCCGCCTCCGCCGCCTCCGTCATCGCCATGGCGGGGGATGAGGTGCAGATCGGCGCCGCCTCCTTCCTCATGATCCACAACTGCTGGGTCGTGGCCGTCGGCAACCGCTTCGACATGCGCGAAACGGCCGACTGGCTGGAGCCCTTCGACGCCGCCATGGCCGATGTCTACTCCGCTCGCACCGGCCAGGAAAAGGCGCAGGTCGAGGAGTGGATGGGGGCCAACAAGGGCGATGGCACCTACTTCTCCGGCTCCCAGGCGGTGGATCTCGGCTTCGCCGACGCCCTCCTGTCCTCCGACGACGTGACCGAAAGCGCCGAAGCGCGAGCCGAGGGCAAGTCGAAGAGCGCCCTTCTGAAGGTCGAGCTTGGGCTTTGCGCCAGCATGTCGCGCACCCAGGCGCGCTCCCTCATCACCGAGATCAAGGGCAAGCCGGACGCTGCCCTGAACGCCAAGCCGGACGCTGGCGACCTGAGCTGGATCGGCGCGGCTGCCGATCTGACCAACCTCCTCCGTTCCTGAGAGCAAACCCATGCACATGAACCGGGCCGCCCTGCTGGCGGCAACCACCGCGCTCGGCTCCAGCCTGGCGACCCCGCCCCGTGCCGTCTTCGCGCGCCCGCGCGCCGATGCCGGGGGCGACCCGAGCAAGATCCTGGCCGACCTGCAGAAGGCCTTCTCCGAATTCAAGGCAGAGAACGACGCGCGCCTGAAGGGCAAGGCCGATGTGGTCACCGACGAGAAGGTGGAGCGCATCAACGCCGATGTCGGCAAGCTGCAGGCGGCCATCGACGACCTGAACACCCGCCTCGCCGCGGCGCAGGCCGGCGCCGGCACTCAGGAGCCGGTCTCCCCGGAGGACCGGGCCTACGCCTCCGACTTCAGGGAGTGGTTCAAGAGCGGCGACAAGGAGAGCGGCATCCGCGCCGCGCAGCGCACCGGCATCCGCGCCGCGATGTCGGCCGGCTCCTCGGCGGATGGTGGCTATGTCGCCCCGGTGGAGTGGGACCGCCAGATCACCGGCAAGCTGAAGATCATCTCGCCGTTCCGGCAGTACGCCACGGTGCAGTCCATCACCGGGCAGGGCTACACCCACCTGTACAGCGACCGTGCGGTGGGCTCCGGCTGGGTCGGCGAGACCGCCGCGCGGCCGGCCACCTCCACGCCGCAGCTGGCGTCCCTGGAGTTCCGCACCGGGCAGATCTACGCCTTCCCCTTCGCCACCCAGGACATTCTCGACGATGCCCTGATCAACATCGAGGAGTGGCTGGGGGGCGAGGTCGAGACCGAGTTCGCCCGCCAGGAGGGCATCGCCTTCGCCGGCGGCGATGGCGTGAACAAGCCCTACGGCATCCTGACCTATGTGACCGGCGGCACCAACGCTGCCCGTCACCCCTGGGGCGCCATCCCGACCGTGAACACGGGCGATGCCGCCAAGATCACGCTCGATGGCTTCATCGACCTGATCTACAACCTGCCGGCCGCCTTCCAGTCCAATGCGAAGCTGTTCATGAACCGCCAGTCGGTCGCGACGGCCCGCAAGATCAAGGATGCCGCCGGCGGCTACCTGTGGCAGCCCTCGGTCGAGGCGGGACAGCCCTCGACCATCCTCGGCGCGCCGATCGTGGACCTGCCGGACATGGCCAATGTGGCCGCCAACGCCATCGTGGCGCTCTACGGCGACATGGCCGCGACCTATGTCGTGGTGGATCGGATCGGCATCCGCGTGCTGCGCGATGCGATCAGCAATAAACCTTATGTTGGGTTCTATACGACCAAACGAGTTGGCGGGGGCGTCAAGAACCCCGAGCCGATGCGCGCCCTCAAGGTCGCCGCCTGATCCACCGGCGCCGGCCAGCGCCGGCGCCGCCCCCTGTCTCCCACCTGAGAGGAAAGGAGGCCGTCATGGCCGCCAGGAAGACCGACGACACCCAGGTCGCCGAGGAAGAGGTGAAGACCGCCGCCGCGGAGAACGCCATGTCGCAGCCCGAAGGCACCGAGGAGGGCGATCCCGCCGAGGCCACCACGACCGTCGCCACCAGCGGCGCCACCGTGGAGCCTGCCGTGGTGGAAGCCCTGCCGATGGAGCATCCGGCGGTGGACAGCGAACCCCGCAAGGGCCTGCCGCCCGAGAGCTCGCGCATCGACTTCAACGACCCGAGCTACTGAGGCTCGGGCATGCTGACCGTCGTCACTCCCGCCACCACCACGCGCCTCACGACGATCGCCGCGGCGCGTGACCACCTGATGGTGGGCGACGACGTGTCGGACATCCTCCTGGGCGACTGGATCGACCAGGCTTCGGCCTCCATCGTGGAGTTCTGCGGCCGTCCCTTCGCCCGGGAGAGCGTCCGCGAGACGTTCCGGGGCGTCTGCGGCTACGCCATCATGCTGTCGCGCTTTCCCGTCGTCGGGACGCCGGCGGTGGTGATGGACGGCACAACCCTGGCCGCCTCCGACCTGGAGTGGGATGCGGAGGCCGGCCTGCTCTACCGCCTGCGCGGTCTGGACCGCTTCGCCTGGGGCTGCCGCGTGGCAGCCGTCACCTACACGGCCGGCTGGCTGCTGCCAGGGCAGGAAGGCCGGGATCTACCGGCGAACATCGAGCAGGCGTGCCTGACCATGATCGCCGCCCGCTACGGGGCCCGGGGCCGCGACCCGATGCTGCGCTCCGAAAGCACCGAGGGCGTTGGCTCCGCCTCCTGGATCGCCACGGCCGACATGGGCGCGCTGCCGCCCCAGGCCGCCGATCTGCTCACCCGCTATGTCCGCGTCTCGGGGTTCTGATCCATGTCCCAGGCTCTCCAGACCCGCCGGCGCATGATCCGCAGCCGGGGGCGCAGCATGGTGCTGACGCGCCAGGCCAAGGGCGCGACGCCGGCTGTTTCCGTCACCCTGACGGGCTTCCCGCGCACCTATCGCCCCGAGGAAATCCAGGGCGGCGTGCAGGCCAACGACCAGCAGGTCGAGATCCTGAACGACGAGATCGCCGCCGCAGGCTGGCCGGTGCCGCCGGGCAATCCGGATCGGCTGGTGATCGATGGCCGCACCTCCACCGTGAAGGGCGCCCGGCCGATCTATGACGGCCCCGCCCTGATCGGGTGGAGCATCTGGGTGAGCGGCTGATGTCTTCACCTGAGGTCTACCAGGACGCCCGCACGCTGATCGCCGACGGCGCCGCGCAGATCGGCCTGCCGGTCGCTTGGCCGAACGCGGCGTTCGATGTGCCAGAGCCCCCCGCCCCCTTCCTCGCGGTCGAGGTGATGGGCGACGGCGCCGAGCCCTACGAGCTGGGCGGCGGGGTCTGGGTCGAGGACGGCACGATCGAGGTCGCCGTGGTGGTGCCGACCGGCACCGGCATCGAGCAGGGCCTCACGCTGCGCAAGGCGGTCGCCGGATGGTTCCGCGGCCTGCCGGCCCGTGAGGTCACCTATGACCGTTTCATCCTCGACGCGGGCGCGATGGATGAGGACGGCAACTGGTTCAGGCTGCCTTTGAGAATTTCCTACCGGTTCCAATCGATCAGTCTCTGAGGAGGGCCTGATGGCCGATCGCACGTACATCATCCGCGATGAGCGCGGGAAAGAGATCGAGCGCCAGACCTGGGACGAGCGCCTTGCGCCGGTCCTTCAGGCCGGCCAGAGCGCTGAGCCAGTGCTGACCAAGGAGGAGGTAAAAGCGGCGGATGCTGCTGAGAAAGCCGCCGCCAAGGAAGATGCCATCGCGCAAAAGGCCGCCGAGAAGGCTGAGTGATCGCCGGGGCCGCGTCGGCCCATTCGTCGTGAACATCAAGGGTCGCCTCGGCGGCCCTTTTTCTATGGAGGACCGACGTGACCGCTACGTCCGGATATACCGCTGGCGTCGAAAGCAACCTCGTCCAACTTGCATACGTGCAAGAGACGGCTTGGGGTGTGACGCCTACTGCAAAATTGCAGAACATCCGCTTCACGGGCGAGAGCCTGCGCGGCCAGAAGAGCCGCCAGCGCCCGAGCGAGATCAACACCAACCGCGTGGCCTCGGCCGCCGTGACCACCGACGAGACGGCCTCGGGCGGCATCGACTTCGCGCTGAGCTACGGCACCTATGACGACCTGCTGGCCGGCCTGCTCGGTGGCGAGTGGGTGCCGGGCACCGGCAACGCGGTGCTGACCAACGGGCTGGTCTTCAAGAGCTTCACCTTCGAGAAGCGCTTCGGCTCGGCCCTGTTCCTGCAGTATCCCGGCTCCTTCATCTCGGGCGGCACGCTGAACATCGCGCGCGGCCAGTTCCTGTCAGGCTCGCTGAACGTGCTGGCGAAGCAGGAGCTGAAGGCCATCACCTCCGCGTCCACCGGCGGCACCTACACCGCTGCCACGACCGGCCGCGTCATGGACCCGGTGGGCGGCGTGCGCGACGTGCAGATGGACGGTGCGGCGGTCCAGGCGGTCTGCAACAGCATCACCCTGAACATCAGCAACGACGGCGCCGCGGCGGATTTCGGCCTGGGCTCGGCGGCGGCGCAGGGCATGCGGATGGGCAACTTCCTGGTCGGTGGCTCGGCGGAGTTCTACTTCCGCGACTTCACCCTCTACGACCGGTTCAAGTCCGAGGCGCAGGGCAACTTCTCCTTCCGCACGCTCGATGCGGCCGGCAACGCCTACAAGTTCGAGCTGCCCGCCTCCGCCCTGATGAACCCCACGGTCAATGCCGGCGGCCCTGGCCAGCCGGTCCTTGCACGTTACGATTTGGAGGGAAATCCCAACGCTTCTGGCGTCGCCCTGCAAATCACGCGGACGCCGATCGTCTGATCGCGGTCCGGCGCCGCGGCGCTGGGCTGTGTAGGGGCCGGCTTGTTCTGCGGGGAGCAAAGCCGGCCCCGCTTCCCGCATCCCCGTATCCTTCCCGCAGAGGAGGCCAGACATGGCCCGCATCTCCACCCTGACCGCCGTCGAGCCCTCCGAGAAGGGCGACTGGATCGCCCCCGGCGGCGATGCCGATGACATCGAGGTCCAGACCGTCGGCTTCACCGACGCCTATACCGACGCGCAGGCGCGCAAGCACCGCCGCTTGGCGCAGGCCTATGGCGGCGACGTCTCGGCCGTGCCGGTGGCGCTGCTGCGCAAGGCGAACCTGGAGTGCCTGCTCCAGCACAGCGTGTTCGGGCTGCGCAACCTGCAGGGCGACGACGGCACCGACATCCCCTTCGAGACCGTGAAGCGGATGGCCTTCGAGCCGCAGTACCGGCCGATCGCCGATGCCATGTTCGCCGCGGCCCGCCTCGCCACCGCCCGGCGCAAGGCCGATATCGAGGACGCGGAGGGAAACTCCGTGCCGCCCTCCGATACCATTTCGAATGGAGCGCCTACGCCGAGCTGATCGAGGAGACGGAGGAAGAGGAGCGGCCCGACAAGCCGGAGGTGGAGGACTGGCTCGCCTGGGTGTGGCGGGCCTGGCACGCGCTCCACGACGAGCGGTCGCATACCCTGGTGGGCATCTCGGTGCCCCTGGGCGCGATGATCCTGAAGCCCAGGCCTGGGCGCATCCCCTGGTCCGCCGTCGATCGCTGGTGCCGCCGGCACCGCTATTGCCGGTCGCAGCAGGATTTCCTGCATCGGATGGTCCGAGCGATGGACCAGGAATTCCTGGCCTGGTGGGCCTCGAAGGAGGGCAAGGGTTGAGCGGTTCCGCGTTTCGGCAGGCGGCCAGCGTGTTCGTGGCGCGCCACCTGTCCGCAGCTGCCCGTTCCCGCATCCTGGCCGATGTGGCGATCCGTGGCCGGGAGCAGCTGATCCGGGAAGGCCGGGCCAGCCGCTCCTTCACGACCACGGTTGACGGCCGGAAAGGTGCCGCGGAAAGCTCCGTCCAGCCCGAGGGAACCATCGTCTACCGCTTCCAACTGCTGGGCGAGGCCGCGCTCTTCGCCATGGGCTACCTCCGGGGCCGCTCGCCGGTGAAGAGCGGACGCTTTCGGGAGGGCTTCGTCTACGCGGTGGGCGAGCGCGGTTCGAAGCGTGGTGGCGCACAAGCCGAGCTCTATACCACCGGACGGATCATCCGTCCCGACAGCTTCGATCCGCAGAAAGTCGATGCCGATGTCGGCGAGATCCTGATCTTCAACCGGCAGCCTTACAGCCGGAAGGTGGACGTGCAGCTGGTCGGCAATCGTCGGCTACGCTTCAGCGTGCCGCCCGACATGTTCGATGATGCCGCCGCAGCGGTGCAGCGACGGTTTCCGACCCTCAGCGCCAGGCGCATCTACCAGATCCGTTTCCCTGGACAATGGGTCCGAAAGCGCGGCCAGGGCGCTGGCCGGGCCGTGGAAAGTCCTGCGCTGGTGATCAGCGTGAGGGGTTAGGGCTTTTACATCTAGAAGACTGAGGCATTTCCAGCTTTCCGCAACCGTTCGCATTTATCGAAATTGCTGAATACAAACTGCAAGCGCAGGTAAGATTTACTCTGATCGAGAGCGGCAACGTTTAGAAGAACTTCCGTCACTCCATTCTTAATTGGAGCGCCGCTTGGTTTACCCCATGCTGCCTGGAAAATGCGTTCATTTTGTCTTATTGACATCACCCACTCTTCATCATTTTTCCAGAGCGCGCCGGTTTTTAGAAAATCATTGAGCCCAGATTTCCCATAGGTTGCTTCGAGTTGTTCACGAACTTCCTGAAAAGCACTTCTAACCGAGCGCCCGTATCGGTCATTCGAGTGAGTGATGCCTGCCGCAGACAGACGACAGACGCCGGTTTCCTGCGTGATCTGAACATGGAACAGCTCAAACTCAGGGTGCTTGCGCGGCGGAACGATCCGCAGCCAACCGGGGCGTACTTCTTCTTCTATTTTGATCGCCGAGCGCGGTGTTCCTTCGCTAATACCAAAGGGCTGTGAGTGCGCGCTGACACACGAGAGAACCAGAAGTAAGGCGGACACAGCCAAGCGTTGCATCAAGAACCTCCATCCCGACCCCGCAACGTTAGCGGTTCGCGGAATGGTTGTGGAGGGGTTACCTGGAGTGCTGCGCCTGCCGCCGGGTCAGCCAGTAGGCCCCGGCGCCGATGGCCAGGAACAGCGCCGGGACGCCGAAGACGGCGTAGAGTTCGAGAGGGGTCACCGGTTGCCGGTGGGCGCCGGGATGATCGCGGGCGGACCGGAGATCTGCTGCGGGCGGGGCTTGACCCGGTAGTGCCCGGAGGGACGGCGAGGGGTATGATCCGGCCTGGACTTCTTCCACTCCGTGAACCGCTCTGCCTCTTCGGCTTCCTTGATACGGGACGTCAAGGAGGCGGACAGGAGGTCGAACTTGGTGGTCTGCTTGCGCTGTGTCCAGAGGGCAGCGAAGCCCAGGATCACCGCAGCCAGTGGGCCGAAGACAGCGAAGAAGAGCAATCCGGTCATCGAAGTCGTCCTAAAACCCTCCTGGCCGCCCAATGTAGGCCGCAGCCTATCGCTATCCAAGCTAGAAAGCCGAGAGCGGTTGCGACGACCACCGGGATAGCCCTGGGCATCCCTTCAGGGTGAACAAGGTAGCTGGCCACCGGAGCGATCACGCCGACCGAGAAGGCGGCCGTCGAACCTCGATCAAGGGCTGCCGCGACCAGCTTGGCTTGCTCATTGTAGACCAGTTTGGCCTGGGCAAGATCTTCCTTGAGTTCGGCAGAGGATTTTGTTGGCACGGAACTGCGTGACTAATCAGTCGTCTAGCTTGATCCCAGCATCTTTGACCCGTGCTTCCAGTCGATCCATTCGATGGATCATTTCGGTCAGCATCACTCGGAGTGGTTCGGCGCTTGGTTGGGGTTCGAGGGATGCTTCGAGACGAGCAATGACCTCCGCGTTGAAGGACCGATTGGCCTCGAAGGCCGCAGCCTCCAACGCCTCCTTGAGCGCACTAGGCATTCGAATGCGTGTCTGCGGGTCGTCTCTGGCCATGCCTCACACTGGCACAGATTATCCTTGACCGAAACGGCACGGATAGGCACAATATGTTCCGGAACACATTGTTCCGATGTGAGGCAAGAGGATATGCAAGTTCGAGAGTACCCCATGTTCCGGGTCCGTCTACCGCCGGATCTGGCCGAAGCCCTCAAACGGCAAGCCGAGCGCAATCGGCGCAGCGTGTCGCGCGAGGTTGAGATGTGTGTGGTGGCTGAACTTGAGCGCCATGCGCCTTCCCGCCCCGAGACGGGCGGAACACCGGCGGCAGGGGTGGCTTCGCAGGCGTAACCCCGCCGCCGGTTCCATATCGCCCGATCCGCCCTGGCAGGCGGGGTAGGGCACCACCCAAGCTGACGGAAACAGCTCAAGTGATCGAACAGAACATAGTGCAGCCGACCGTCGATGGCCAGAAGAAGACGGCTCTGGAACCCAAGGTGACGGTCAAAGACGGTCGCATCTGGGCCGATAGCCGCGATGTGGCTTCGTTCTTCGGGCGCGAGCACAAGAATGTCCTCCGCGACATTCGGGGATTGCATTGCTCCCCGGAATTCCATCGGCTCAATTTTGCGCCGTTCAAAATCAATGACTTAACCGGAGAAAGCACCTCCCACTACGAGATGACGAAGAGCGGCTTCGCCTTCCTCGTCATGGGCTTTACCGGCCGGGAAGCGGGCAGGTTCAAAGAGGCCTACATCGCCCGGTTCGACGAGATGGAGGCCGAGCTTCGGGATCGCGGGCCGGCCGATATCGCGGCCATGCTGAACGACCCCATGGCGCTCCGCAGCATGCTCATCGGCTACAGCGAGCGTGTCATGACCCTTGAGGCGCAGGTCGCGGCGGACAAGCCGAAGACGGTCTTCTACGACCGCTTCGCCAATGCCGATGGCCTGTACGGCATCCAGAATGCCAGCCGGGCTCTCGGCTTGCCGCCCAACAAGCTCTCGTCTCTGCTGAAGCAGGGCTACCTATTCTACCAGGGCGGGAACCTCGTCGCGAAGGCGGTGTACCGGGAACAGGGCCTGTTCGAGATGAAGAACAGCCTGGACGATCAGGGCAAGACCCGTTTCCAGACCTTCGTCACTCCGAAGGGGCTTCTGTATTTTGCGCGGAAGTTCGGCCTCACTGTGCAGCCGAAGGCGGAGGAACTGAACTGATGTCAAACACTCCGGATACCATCGTTGCGGGCGTCGATTTTGAGCGGATGGACACCGAGCATCTGGTGCTGTTCGCTAACGCGCTTCTGACTACGGCGTGCCAGTTTGCACTGAAACAGGACGTGATGCCGGCTCTAAGGTGCTGGGAAGCCGCCAGGAAGGCACTCTCGTTTGCTGGCATTGATCTGGAAATTTCACCGCTTACCGCTGCCGTACATTACTACATCATGTCAGTGGGATTGGATGTCCCACTCGAAGACGGCGAGATTGCCGTGTATCACCCATTCTTTGCGCAAAATGTTGGCGCTCTCGTCCCCGGCGCGACCATCGTGAATATCCCCAACCATCCGGAGGGCAAGTGTGATTTCCTGCTTGATTGCGGCGGCCATCTAAGGCCCGTCGAGATCAAGAGAGGGGACTTCGACTGGAAGGCTAAGCGCCAGCTTCGGGGGTACATGGATTTCTACGGGGCGGATCATGGGTACGCCGCTGCCCCGCGCCTCAAGTGCAAGCTCGACGCCGACATGACGTTCCTCCATCTGGACCTGTCATCTCCGACGGGGGAGGCACACTGATGTCTCTCCACGAAGCCGTGGCGCGAATGGACGACCCGGCGGCGCCGCGCATCGCCACTTACGGTGAGCGGCACTTCCTGCGCGCGGTCTGGTCCGTGGCGGGGACCGACGTGACGGTCCGGACCTGCATCACCCTGGGGATTGATCCCGAGGTGGTGGACAGCATCGCGGCCATGTCCGTGATGAAGCCCGCAGGGGTCCAGATCCACTAGCGATCTGAACCGACCATCGACGACGACCAAGGGCACCCCACCGGGTGCCCTTTTCATTTCTGGAGGGGGATGATCCATGGCCACTGTCTCCCAGGTGACCGAAGCCGCCTTCACCGGCCGCTTCGAGGACCAGATGACCGCCGGCGCCAACGCTGCGGCCAAGGCCATCTCGGGGCTCGGCGCGGCAGTCGAGGCCACCGAGGAGAGGGTCACCCGGGCGGAGCGGAGCGCGAAGTCCTGGGTCAACTCGCTTGATCCGATCACGCAGGCTGAGAACCGGGCCGCCAAGGCAAAGCGCGACGCCGCGGCGGCACAGAAGGCCCTGGGCGAGGAATTGCAGGCCGGCGGCGAGCGTGCGCAGCAGGCGCAGCGGGCGCTGGATACCCTGACCGCCAAGGTGCAGCAGGCCGAAACGCGCCTGACCGCCCTCAAGACGGCTGCCGCCGACACGTCCAACGGCATGTCCACCATCGTGGACCACAGCCGCACGCTGGCCACGGCGAACGACAACACCGCGACCAGCGCCAACCGGCTGGCTTCGCAGGTGCAGAACGCCTCCTACCAGATCGGCGACTTTGCCGTGCAGGTGGCCTCCGGGCAGTCTGCCGTGACCGCCCTGGCGCAGCAGTTGCCCCAGCTTCTCGGTGGCTTCGGCATGGTCGGCGCGCTAGCGGGCGCGGCTGTCGCCATCGGTGCGGTGATCTACCGCCTGGTGGACAGCAACAAGACCCTGGCTGAGACGCTGAGCGACGTCGGCGACGCCATGGCCGCACTGGACAAGGCCTCGTCTGCCCGCACAGCAAACCTCGAAAGCGAGGCGCAGAAGGTCCAGGCGCTGACCGAGTATTACGGCCGGCTGACCCAGGCACAGCTTGCCGGGGAGCAATACGACCTTTCGAAGCGGCGGGAGGAGCTGAACAAGAGCCAGAAGAGCCTCTTTACGGAACTCACTGGAAGCTACTCGCTGGAGACTGGTCTCAGCCCCTTGGCGGCGAACCCTCAACTCGCCCTCATGAGCGATGCAGATCAGGCGCGTCTTAGCGCCGTGAATGAGGCGCTAGGAACCCTCAAGGAGACCGGCAACCAGACGCGCGAGGCCGTCTCTGGCGTCATCGGTGAACTGCTGAATTACGCCAACCAGTCTGAAACGACGCGTTCCGCGATCATGCAAACGGTTGAGGCTCTGCGAGCTAAGATCGACCAGATCGTGGCGCTCGGCGAGAAGAACGACACCCTGACCCGGGCCGAGGATGCCGCCGCGGCGGCGGCCAAGACGGCGGGCGAGGCGGTAGCGGGCTTCGGGCGGCAGGCGAGTGGCGCCACCGGCCAGACGGACGGCCTCTCCAGCTCGGTCGGTCGCCTGCGGGCCAACCTGGAGACGCTGCGCAAGGCCTCGGCTGATGCTGCATCCGCCCCAGCCGAGATGCTCGACAAAGCCCGCGCCTATTACGAGGTGGTGGCCAAGGGGGACAACCAGGCTGCGGCGGTCTTCAAGAAGCAGCAGGACCGCGCCTCGCAGCTGGATGATGTCGTGCAGCGGCAGGCCGATCGGGTGGAGGCCGCGCGCAAGGCCGAGCTTACCGCTCAGGCGGAACTGATGGCGAAGGAGCAGGGCCGGCAGGTTGGCGTCGCTGATCTGGGAAAGATCGAGGAAACGCTGGCCAATGAGCGCCAGGCGAACCTCACAAAGTTCCGCCAGCAGTATCAGGAGGCCTTCGAGTATCAGGACAAGGCCGATACTCAGACCCTGAAGAACGAGCGCGATAAGCAGGCTGCCACGCGGGCCACCGCGCAAGCGCGCAGGGATGCTGCCGCCGCGGCGAAGGCTGAACGCGAGGAACTGGCTGCGAGCCTGCGTGTCTACAGCGAGCTGCGCCTCGATGGATCTAGCAAGCTACTCCTGGGCAGCGACGCCGATGCAACCGCGCTGAAGGCGATCCGGCAGGCCATCAAGGGCAGCGAGTTGGACCCGGCGGTCCAAAAGGCGGCTCAGAAAAAAGCCGATGACGAATACGACCAAGCGGTGAAGGAGCAGCAGCGCGAGAGCAAGCGCATCACCGACGACATCGTGGACTATTCGGCCGACCGCTTTGCCGACCTGTTCAGCGAGAACAGCCGGGGTTGGAAGGGGATGCTCGACACCTTCGAGCAGACCGCCAAGTCCACCATGGCGAGGATCGCGGCGCAGCTCATCTTGCAGCCGATCATCGCGCCGATCGTCAGCGGCGTGATGGGCACCGCCAACGATAACAGCTTCCTGTCCGGCAGCGCCTCTGGCACGAGCAGCCTGATCGCCAGCGCGGGTGGCGGCATCGGCGGAACGGCCTCGCAGGTGGCGGGGTTGAGCGGCAGCATCAGCAAGCTGTCCGACGCCGCCAGCGGCATCGGCAAGCTGTTCGGCGGCAACGGCGGGTTCCAGACCGGCTATGCCGGCATCGACAAGTACCTGAACTACAACCTGACCAACACCGGCACGGCCGGCGAGACCGCTTTCGCGCAGGCTGCGGGCATCCGCGCGCCAGGCCTCAGCGTCGGCCAGGCCGCCGGCGCGGGCCTGGGCATCGCCGGCGGCGCCTACGGCATCTACCAGGGCATCCAGACCGGCGGCGCCAAGGGTGTGGCGCAGGGCATCTCGGGCGCGGCGGGCGTGGCTGGGGGCACTGCGACCCTGGCGACCGGGCTTGGCGCGGCCTCCGGCGCCATCGCGGCCGTCGGCGCGGTGGCGCCCTACGTCGCCGTCGCCGCGCTGATCGCGAGTTATTTCCTCTCTGGGCAGAAGCCGTCCGACAAGACCGGCACCTCGACCCTGAATTTCCTGACCGGAGAGCAGGACGAGGGCGGCCTGTCCGGCGCCCGCTACGACCAAGGGAACCGGAACGAGGCGGCCTCCATCGCGGCTTCCGGCTGGCAGATCCAGGACACCTACAAGGACCTGATGGGGCTGAGCCAGAACGTCCCGCTGGCCTACCAGATCAGCGTCGGCAACCGAGACGGCATCGGCCTGCGCATCGGCGACACCACCCAGACCTTCGAGCGCACCGACGAGGGCTCGCAGGAGCTGGCCAAGGCCCTGACGAAGGCCATCATTGATGCCGGCGCCTCGATCGCCTCGCAGGACGTGAAGAATGTCGTGGCCGCCTCGGGCGACGACATCGACACGATCACCGCGAACCTGGAGTGGTACAAGAACACCTATCAGGCGGCGATCAAGGACGCGTCCGGCAAGACCAGCGAGTTCCAGCAGGCCCTGGATGCGCTGACGACGCAGTTCGATCCGATGATCGGCAAGGCGGCCTCGCTCGGCCTGGAAACGGAGAAGCTGACCGACGCGCTGGACAAGGCCCGGCAGGCGGTGATCGACAACCGCCAGGCCCAGCTCCTCGCGCTGGAGGACAGCTTCGACCAGCGAAACGCCGCCGCCACCGGCCAGTCCAACAGCGCCGCCTACCAGATGGCGCAGTTCAACATGGCCGCCGAGCAGGCCGCGCAGGATCTCTACACGCAACTGCGCCTGGTGCAGGGGCTGACGGACGAGGAAGCGGTGCCGTTCCAGCAGCGCCTCGGCTCCACGCAGGCGTTGGAACGGGAGGCCCTGCAACGGCAACTCGCCGCGGCACAGGCGTCCAACGACAACGCGCTGTGGGACCGGATCGGTTCGGCCCGCGCCGACACGACGGCTGAGGATGCCCTGTGGGACTACAACCGCAAGGCGACGCAGGAATGGTTTGCCGCCACCACCGACGGCATGACCGACCTGACCCTCCTGGCCCGGACCCAGGCCGAGGAGCGGCTGGCGATCGAGCGGAGCTATGCCGAGAAGGCCGAGGCGCTGCGGCAGGAGAGCCTGCAGGCCGAGCTTTCCGCCATGCAGACGCTGGCCAGCCAGAGCCAGGTGCTGACCGGATGGCTGAACGAGAGCGCGCTGAACAGCGAGACGCTCTCGCCCGAGGCGCGGCTGAGCGAGGCGCAGCGGCAGTTCGAGGCGGCGCGCAGCGCGGCGCTCTCAGCCGGGCCCGGCGAGGCGGACCTGTCCGCCGTCACCTCGGCGGCGAGCAGCCTGATCTCGGCGGGGCTGGCGGTGAACGCCTCCTCGCCCATGCAGGCGGCGCTGGAGGGATGGGTACGGCAGAGCGTGACCAGCCTGGGCGCGCAGCTCGACCTGCCGGCCTTCTCGGACGACATCACCTCGGCCGTGGCGCGCCTCCAGGCGGCCAGCGTGGCAGCGACCAATGACGTGAAGGTCTCGGTGGATGCCCTGGCGGCCGAGTTCCGGCTGTGGCGCCAGCAGATGCGCGCGGCGGCGGCATGAGCGGCCTCCTCGCGCTGAACGGTCCGGCGGAGTTCCTGCTGGAGCTGCGCTCGGCGGCCACTGGGGCCGCGGTCGATCCGCCGCCGTGGGGCATGGCCGGTGGCCTGCCGCTGGCCGCGCGACCGGAGGAGATGCCGGTGCCGGAGGCCAACTCCGCCCTGCTGCGCCTCTCGCGCTGGGGCTGGATCGGCGAGCCCGGCGACACCGCCGCGCCGAACACCGCCTATCCGGCCCGGCTGACGGCGCCGCCCTCGCTGAGCTGGGCGCTGCCGATCCTGCCGGAGAACGACCGCCGCGGCACCGCCACGGCCGGGACGGTGACGCTGGACAATGCCGATGGCGGCCTCTCCATCATCGGCGGCGACTGGAGCATGGCCGGCCGCACGGCGCTGCTGCGGCGCGGGCCCTATCGCTCGCCGCTGCGGGCGGACAGCGCGGCCTTCGCCACGGTGGCGGCGCTGCGGGTCGGCTCGGCGGCGATGGGCACAGACAGCCTGACGGTGGAGTTGATCAGCGCCGCGGCGGATCTCGCCGTGCCGGTCTGCGGCACCTACGCGGGCACCGGGGGCGCCGAGGGGGATGCCACCCTCAAGGGCCAGAACCGGCCGCTGCTGCTGGGCATCGGGCGCAACATCGAGCCGGTGCTCGTGCTGGCTGCGAAGCTGCTCTACCAGGTCTCGGCCCAGGCGCTCTATGCGGTGACCCAGGTGCGCGACAAGGGCGCGGTGCTGACCATCGGCAGCAACTACGCCACGGCGGCGGACCTGCTGGCGGCCACGGTCGGCGCCGGCACGGTCGCCACCTGCCTCGCGGCCGGGATGATCCGGCTCGGCTCCACGCCGCAGGGGCCGCTGACGCTGGATGCCCAGAGTGCGGCGGACAGCAACCATGGCGGCATCGCCCTGGCGCTGCTGCGCGGGCCCGGCGGGCTGGCGGAGGACCGGCTGGTGGCCTCGGCCTTCACGGCGCTGCCGGCCGGGCCGGCGGGGTTCCTGTTCCCGGACGGAACCGTGGCCGATGCGCTGAACCGGGTGCTGGCGAGCTGCGCCGGCTGGTGGGGCACGGACCGGCAGGGGCGGCTGACCGCCGGGCGCCTGGCGGTGCCGGAGCAGACGCAGCCGGCCTTCCGGCTGGAGCGCTGGATGCTGGACGAGGCGGCGGACCGCACCGGCCGGGCCATCCAGGAGGTGGCGGGCTCGGTGCCGCGCTACGGCGCCCGGGTGAAATACGGGATGCTGGCCCGGACCCAGGCGGCCTCCGAGGTGGTGGCCTCGGCCCCGGCCTACGGCGATGCCGCGGCGATGGACTACCTGGCCAAGGGCTACAAGGTCGGCGCCTCCATCCAGCCTGCGATCCAGAGCCAGTTCCCGACCGCCACCAGCCCCGAGCCGCTGGACAGTGGCTGGGCGAACGAGGCCGATGCCGCCGCGCAGGCGGCCTATCTGGTGGCGCTGCACGGGGTGCGGCGGCGCTTCTGGCAGGTGCCGGTCGGCCAGTGGGGGCATCAGCTGGCGCTCGGCATGGCGGTCGGCGCCGACCATCCGCTGCTCGCGAACAGGACCTGGATCGTCCAGGCCCTGGAGGGCGAGGGGGATCTGCTGGAGGCCACGCTGTGGGGATGAACCGATGCCCGTGCTGATCGCGCGCGAGAACCTGCTGGAGGCGAGCGGGGCGGCGCTGGTGGCGGACAGTGCCCTGAGCGGCCTCGGCGTCTTCAACCTGCTGACCCCGCGCCTGGGCGAGGTCTGGCGCACCGGGGGCATCGCCGAGGCGGTGCGCACCACGCCGGTCAGCACCAACAGCAACAGCGGCGCCGTGATGGGCGCCAACACCACCCGCACCGGCACCACGGCGGGCTTCGACGGCACCGCGGGGCGGGCGGTGCTCTACAGCAACTCGGCTACCACCAATGCCTATGTGGCGAAGACCGTCGCGGTGAAGGGCGGCCGGCGCTACTCGGTGCAGGTCAACATCCGGCGCGCCAGCGGCGCCAGCACGACCGGGGCCGCCATCCAGGTCCAGGGCGCCGGCACGGTCCGCACCCTGAACATGACCGCCTTGGCGCAGGGCACCGCCTGGCAGCTGCTGGAACTCCAGTTCACCGCCGAGCAGAGCGGCACGGCCACGATCTTCTTCGCGGTCAACACCGGCGCGCTGGATTACGCCCTCGACGGCGCCACGCTCTACGAGCTGGTGACCGGCACGGCGGGGAGCCAGACCACCCTGCTGGCGGCCGACCTGGGCTCGGCCAAGGCGGTCAACCACCTGGTGCTGGCGGCGCCGCGCGACGGGCTGCTGCCGATGGATGGCGCCACTGTCCGGCTCTGCGCCTCCAACCTCTGGCCCTACGGCACCGAGGTGCTGGACACCGGCATGCAGGCGCTGGCCATGCCGCGCGGCTACTGGGCCTGGCTGCCGGCCAGCGCGGTCACGGCGCGGTACTGGTGGGTCCAGTTCAACGCCCCGGCGGCGCAGGCCTACCTGCAGTTCGGCCGGCTCTGGTTGGGCAACGGGCTGCTGCCGCTGAAAGGCGCCGCGCCGGATGGCTACGACCCGGCAGCCAGCGATGATGCCGCCTCCCGCCCCCGCCGGACCGCCAAGTTCCAGATCCAGGCGCTCTCCGAAACCGAGGCCGATGCCTTGGAGGCGCTGGGGCTGGCCGTGGGCACCCAGCAGCAGGTGCTGGCCATCCCGCGCACCGAGCGCGCTGGCCTGACGGCCGTGCTGGGGCGCTTCACCACGATCCCATCGCCGGCGCCGCGCCAGGCCTGGGACAGCCGCGGCCGCCTCTACACCGCCGACATCGCCCTGCAGGAGGACCGCTGAGATGGTCGCCATCGTGACCGCCGACATGGTGCTGGTGGAGAGTTATTCCGGCGGCACCGGGGCGCTGGAGGTGGGCTCCACGGTCGCGGGCTTCCTGGCACCCGGTAGCCAGATCGCCTCCGGGGCCCGGGCCGTGTGGCGCTGCACCTCGGCCGACCACTCGCAGTGGGAGGAGTTCGTCGGCACCTATTCCGCGGGCTCCCCCAACACCGTCAGCCGCGACGCGCTGCTGCTGCGCTCGGACAGCGGCTCGGGCTTCATCAACTGGACCTCGGGCCAGAAGAAACTGCTCTTCCCGGTTATCCCCTCGCGCTACCTGCCGCTGCTCGACACCGATGGTCGCGTGCCGCTGGCAAACATGCCGCTGACGGTGAACCTGCAGGCCGCCGACTGGAACGGCAACTTCGGGCTCAGCACCACCGCTGCCGAGTTTGTAGCCATCGGCGCCCCATCGGGTGCCCGCCTGCTGGAGATCGAGGCATCGGCCCGGCTGGAGAGCGGCAGCACCACGGCCTGCACCGCGACGATGCTAGCCCGCGTTTACGATGCGGCTGACGCCGCCGTAGTCGCGGAATACACGCTAGGCCAGGCCACGCTGCACGCCAGCAACGCGCACTACGTGACATTCAGCGGCCGGGCCGAGCATGTCTTTGCTTCCCCCATTCCACAGCAGCAAATCGTCCGCTGGCTAGCCATGATCGACCAGCCTGTATCTCCGATCAGCATCTACCAGTTGCGCGGCAAGATCCGCGCGCACCTCCAAGCTTGAGGAGTGGCTATGCCAACCGCTGCTTACGCCAATGCAGACAGCACCGATGTGGCGCTGACGCGAGATGACGGGACCGTGGTTGCCGTGAAGCCGGACGACCCACGGCTGGAGGGCGTCGAGATCGCGCCCTACGCGCCTGACCCCGTGCCCGTGCCGCAGGAGGTGACCCGCGCCCAGGCGCGCGTCGCCATGGCGGGCCAGATCCTGCCCGATGGCCGCTCGCTGCTGAAGGCCACGAAGGCGCTGATCGCTGGCCGGCTGGAGGCGGTGGAGAGCCTGCCGGACAGCGACCCGGCCAGCATCGCCGCCGAGCAGCTGAACGAGTGGTGGGAGAGTGCCGCCACCTACCGCCGCGACCATCCCGCCATGGCTGAGGTCGCCGGGCAGTTCGGCCTGAGCGATGCCCAGGTGGACGCGTTGTTCCGCACCGCCGCCGCGGTGAGCTGATCCCCCGGCCGCGGGCAGCGGCCACTCCTCGCAACCACCCCTGACACATCCCCCGAGCGTGCCCTCAGCGACGGTCCAGCAGGATCGCCGCCGATCCCTGTTGCGCGCTCGCCATCGGAGAACAGCCATGGCCAGATTGAGTGGTCTCGCCGCCTACCGTGCCCAGCAGCGTGCCCGTGCCGTCGGCGCGGGGCTGGTGGGGAAACTCCCCCTCGGCGCCCGCGTCGCGTTCCTGGGCGACAGCATCTTCGCCTACTCCCTGGCCACTTCCGCCGACGCAGCCAATCCGTTCATCGCGGCCCGGATGCAGGGCGAGATGATCCAGGCATTGGCGCTGGACCCGCGGATCAATATCGACGCCTGGCAGGATACGTCCCGCGCGACGGGCGTCCAGGGCAGCAACCAGGGCGTGGTCGGCAATACCACGGCGCAGGCTCTGGCTCGGGTGCCGGATGTCGTAGCGCTCAAGCCTGCCGCCTGCATCGTGTGCATCGGCACCAACAACACGGTGTTCGATGCCGCCGCGCTGGCGGACGTTGCGGAGATCGTGCGGCTTCTTCAGGTGGCCAGCATCCGCGTCATCCTCTGCACGATCCGCCCTTGGAACACCGCGCGCCCAAGCTCCGGCGATACCCAGGCGAGACGGGACAGCTTCGGCAGCTTCAACGCTGGCATCCGTGCCCTCGCCGCGGCAAGGGGCTGCATCCTGTGCGACCTCGCCGCTGCCCTGGGGGCACCGGGAGATTTCGTTTACGCGCCCAGCGGCAACTTCTACGACGATCTGCACCTGAACAGCTATGGCGCCACGCGAGGTGCCCGCGCGATGGTTGAGGCTATCGCGAAGACGGTGCAGCCGGGGAATGTCTTTACCCGCGACTTCTGGAGCGGCGGCAACCTTCTTCCGAACCCGAACTTCACAGGTTCGGCCGCGAACGGCGAAACGGGACTGAGCGGCGTCGTGCCATCCGGTGTCCGCGCCTTCAGGCCGGTTGGTGGGCATGTCAGCACCGCAGTGACTAGCCTCGTGGCGAACACCGAGACGGGCGGGCAGAGCCTAAAGGTCACCGTCACCCCAAGCGGCACGAACGAGTACGAGGTTTTCCGGCTCAACCGCAGCCCGGGGGCGATCTCCGTCCCGGACCTGGGATCGAAGTGGGTGATGATGTGGGCTGAGGTGGAACTGGACGACTGGCCTTTCTGGAACGGCCCGCTGATCGGGCTGAACATCCAGAGCACGGGCGGCACGACCGACCTCCTGAAGAACTACATTGCCGGCTTCCAATCGCGTGGCTTCACTGCGCAGGATGTGAACTATCCGCTCGCGGGACGGCGCTTCATCAGCACCATGCGGGAGATCACGCGGGCGGATGCCACCGCGGTCGTGCCCAAGATCGACATCGGCTTCTGCCCCTCTGGGGCGACCGGCACAGGCACGCTCACCGTTCACCGCTGGTGGGCGGGTGTGGTGGATGACCCCCGCCCGCTGTGGAACGTGGCGGTCGCCTGATGCCCGCCGCCTCCGAGAGCCAGGGGAGGGCGGCCTGGGGCGTGCGCGACCTGCTGCCCTGGTGGCCGGTCGCGGTCGGCACGGTCTCGGTGATCGTGTGGGCGGTGACGGCCTGGAACCAGACGAACCAGGTGCTGATCCGGATGACGGAGGTGCAATCCAACATCGCCAGCATCCAGGCCAACATCGCCACGCTGCCGCAGCTCACGGCCAACGTCACCTACCTGAACCAGCGCATCACGGCGCTGGAGAAATCGCAGGAGACGCAGGACGAGAGGATCGGTCGCGTCGGGGACGCCCTCGGCGCGATCCGGAACGACGTGAACGACGTTCGCGGCGAGGTCCGCGCCATCACCCGGGCATCCCAGGTGCCGCTCCCGGCGCCGGGGAGGGCACCCCGATGATCCGCGCGGCGCTGCTCCTGATAGCCCTGGCTGGCTGCGCGGAGGCGCCGGAGCCGGTGACCGTCGCCTCCCGTCCGGAGGTGCCGGCGAGGCTGCGGTCCTGCCCGGCGGGTGCGGCCGCGCCTGCGCCGCCACGCGCCCCCCGGACGCCTGAGCAACTGGCGGCCTGGGGCATCGCCGCGGAGCGGGCCCGGGCCAGGACCGAGGTGGCCCGGATGGAGTGCGAGCGAAGGCTGCGCGAGCTGGCCGCATACGCCCGCGATTGAACCCGCCGCCGGTCGGTCACCGGCATCCCAAGGAGACACCCTATGGACTGGACTGCCATCGGCGATGCCGTGGTGGCGAACATCGTCATGCCCGTCCTGCTGGCGGTCATCGGCGTGATCGGCGCTTGGCTGGTGACCAAGGTGCCCGGCCCGCTGCGAGACTTCCTCCAGAGCGGGACGCACCAGCGCGACATGGAGCTCCTGCTGGGCGTGATCGCCCGCGGGGCAAAGGCCGCGCTCCTGGCCGGCATGACGGACCGGTCGGCCGTGACGGCTGCGGTCGGCTACGCAGCCAAGAGCATCCCGGAAACCCTGGAAAAGCTCGGCCCCAGCACCCAGACGCTGGAGACCATGGCGGCGGCCGCGGTGACGGACGCGCTGACCAAGGCGAAGGCGGCCCTGCCGGCGGCGGGCCAATGACCCACCCGCGCATCCGCCCAGTCCAGCGGGGGTGGCCGTCGGAGGGCTGAGGTAGGTCCGATCGGACGACGGGACACTCGAAAACCACTCTGAAGCACCCTCAAAGGAAATCGGAAAAAATGGCGGAAATCTGCCGTTTTTTGCCGATTTTGGCCTTTGAGGAAATCACCCCCAGGGCGCCCTCCGACCGGATGGCGCCCTTTCTTGTATCCGGAGCCCCCATGAGCGAGACGACCGCGCGCACCCGCGTGACGGCGAAGCTGCTGCGCGCCGTGGGCGCGCCGGCCGCCGCTGCGACCCTCTATGCCCCGATCCTGGATGCCGCATGTCTGGTGCCGGGCGATCCGGTGGCCAGCATCACCAGCCGGACCGGCGTGGCCATGCTGGTGGCCCAGCTCGCGCACGAGAGCGGCGGGTTCACCCAGATGACCGAGAACCTGAATTACCGGGTCGAGGCGTTGCTGGACAACCGACGCTTCACGGCGGCCCAGGCTCGCGCGCTGGGGCGGAACGACGCCACCGGCCAGAAGGCCGACCAGCCGGCCATCGCCGAGATCATGTACGGCGGCCGGATGGGCAACGGGCCTCCCGGCTCTGGTGACGGCTGGCGGTTCCGCGGCGGCGGGCCACTCCAACTCACTGGCCGATCCAACTACGTCGCCTGGGGCAAGACCCTGGACCTGACCGCCGAGCAGACGGCTGATCTGGTCCGCACGCCGGAAGGAGGGATCGCCGCGGCGCTCTGGTTCTGGCGCGCGAACGGCTGCCTCGGTCCGGCCTATCGAGGCGACGTGTCCAGCGTCACGCGGATCGTCAACGGCGGATACAATGGACTGGCGGACCGGCTGGCGCGGTATCAGGCGGCGATTGCGGCGGTCTGATAGGGCGGGTCTTCGGCTCCGGGCGGTTATGACGAGAACAAACCACGAAATAAACCGCCGGATTTTTCCGTACACCTCCGCAGTTTGTCACCTAAGTATTTGAATGCAATCTCTGTTCACGTTTTTATAGAGCAGATAGGCGCTTTCCCCCCAGCCGGTCGCATAGAATTGCTGCGGCACATAGGGGCCCATCCAGACGAAGTCGCCTGCCCAGCACTCGTGCCATTCGCGTCCGAGCAGATAGAGACCCTGCCCTTCCAGCATGTAGAGGCCGTGCTCCATCACATGGGTTTCGACGAAGGGGAAATACGTGCCGGGCGCGAAGGAGAGGATGTTCACCTCCATGTCCATCGCCATGTCCGCCTCGCCCAGTAGGGTCTGCCAGGCACGCCCCTCGGTGTGCTTGTACAGGCGCGGCACTTCCTCACGCCGCCCGCTGAAGGCGGATCGGGGAGCGATGCCGGGCGCGGGTTCATAGGTCTTCCGCAGCCAGATGGCGCGCGCCGATCCTGCCTGCGCATTGAAGGTGAAAGGCGTGCCGGCGGGAACATAGGCAAAGCCACCGGCCGAGAGCCGCCAGGTCTCTTCGCCCACCGCCACCTTCACGGTGCCATCGAGCACATAGAGGAACTGCTGCAACCCGTCGTCACGGACGCCGCTCGTGCCGCCGCCTTCCTCCATCTCCAGCAGGGCCTGGGTGAAGCCCGCGCCCATGGCCGGACTGGTCTGGACACGAATCCTGCACCCGGCGATCCCGGGCATGCGGCTTTCCAGGATGCCTTCGGGCGGCATCACCGCATAATGCGGTGTCACCATGGTGCGGTTGCTGCCGTAAATGCCCGGCGGCAGGATGCCAGGGCGCGCGGGCGGGTTCATGGGGTGTCTCTCCGAAGAAGCCGGGTGATCTGCCCATGCCTGAAAGACCGAGGCAAACCAGTTGTTCTCCGTGCCAGGAGAAGGTTTTCTATGCCTCATGCGCCGCCAGCTCCCTCCCCTCAACGCCATCCGCGCCTTCGAGGCCGCCGCCCGCCTCGGCGGCTTCGCCGCGGCGGGCGTGGAACTCGGCGTGACGCCCGGCGCCGTCAGCCAGCAGGTCCAGTTGCTGGAGGCCCGGCTGTCCCGGCAGCTCTTCGATCGCGGACCACGCTCCCTGCGCCTGACACAGGATGGAAGGGCCCTGCTGCCGGTGCTGACCGAGGCGCTGGACGGAATGGAGGCGGGCATCCTGCGCGCCCTGGTTCCCCGTCCGCGCGTGGAGGTCTCGGTCTTCGCCCAGACCTCCTTCGCGCTCGGCTGGATGTTGCCGCGGCTGCCGAGGTTCCAGCGCGAGCAGCCCGAGGTGGAACTGCGCCTTTCCACCGGCATCGATGCGCCGGACCTGCGCGGCGGGCCGGATGCGGTGGTGCTGCATGGCCGTGGCCCCTGGCCGGACCTCGCCACGCACCTCCTGTTCCCCGACCGGCTGGTGCCGGTCTGCTCGCCCGGCTGGCTCGCCGCCCATGGCGCGCCGGAGCCACGCCGCCTGGCCGGTGAGACGCTGCTCGTCTCCGACACGGCGCCGGAGGACTGGGAGGAGTGGTTCGCCCATGCCGGCCTGCGCGGCCTCGCGCCGGAGCGGCCGCTCCGCTTCGGCTCCTCGCTGTTGCCGCCCCAGGCAGCGCTGCACGGTCTGGGCGTGGCACTCGCCGACCAGTCGCTGGTCGCGGCGGAACTCGATGCCGGGCGGCTGATCAATCCTGCTCCGGCCCTGCCACCCCTGGTGCGCGGCACCGGCTGGCACCTGGCCCACCTGCCAGCCCGCCGGCGGGAGGCACCGCTGGTTGCCCTGCGCGACTGGCTGTTGCGGGAGGCGCGTGTGCCAGCCTTCGGGATGGCCCAGTGCGGCTGAGCCCGGGGGCCTTCGCCATCGTCATCTTCGGCTGGTTCACGCCATGCGGATCACGGCGGATGCCTCCGCGGCGGGGGAGGGCGCGTTCCGGGCCGTTCCGGCGCCCTGGCTAGCCCTCTGCCTCCGTCCTGTCGTCCCGGAGGTGGCGGTCGATCCGGATCTCCAGCTTCTTCATGCGGTGCCAGAAGCTGCGCTCGCTGATGCCCAGGCGCTCGGCCGCGCGCGCCTGCACGCCCCCCGATTGCCGCAGCGCCTCCAGCATCATCTCGCGCTCCAGCCGCGACAGCTCGGCATCCAGATCCCCCGGCAGCCGCGTCGAGGCACCGGACGGCATCCGGGCATCGAAGAGATAGCGCGGCAGGTCCGGGAGGTCGATGATCCCCGTCCGCGCCACGATCACCGCCCGCTCCACGCAGTTCTGTAGCTCCCGCACATTGCCCGGCCAGTCATAGCTCTCCATGGCCGCCAGCGCCGCCGGGCTGAAGCCGGAGATGCGCTTGCCCATCGAGGCAGCGTGCTGCTGCAGGAAACGCTGTGCGAGCAGCGGTACGTCGCCGGTCCTCTGGTTCAGGGGCGGCACGGTGATCGGGAAGACGTTCAGGCGGTAGAACAGATCCTCGCGGAACTGGCCGGCCTCCACCGCGCGCCGCAGGTCGCGATGCGTCGCGGCGACGATGCGCACATCCACCTTGACGGTCCGCGTGCTGCCGACCGGCTCGAAGCACTGCTCCTGGATCGCGCGCAGCAGCTTCGCCTGGATGGCGAGCGGCATGTCGCCGATCTCGTCCAGGAACAGCGTGCCCTGATGCGCCATGGTGAAGCGTCCGTCGCGGTTGGCGATGGCGCCGGTGAAGGCGCCCTTCACATGGCCGAACAGCTCGCTTTCCAGCAGCGTTTCGGGAATCGCGGCGCAGTTCACCGCGACGAAGCCGCGCTTGCGCCGGTCGCTGTTGTAGTGGACGGCGCGGGCGAAGAGCTCCTTGCCCGTTCCGCTCGGCCCCTGCAGCAGCACCGTGGCACGGCTCTCGCAGACCTCCGCGACCTGCTGCAGCGCCTCCTGGAAGATCGGGCTGTGGCCGACCAGGTTGGAGAAGTCGTGACGCCCCTCCAGCTCCTGCCGCAGGCGCTGGTTCTCGCTCTCCACCTGCTGCACATGCAGGGCGCGCTGGATGGTGGTCACCACATCGTCGAGGTCGAAGGGCTTGGCGACGTAATCGAAGGCGCCCTCCTTCACCAGCTCCACCGCGTCGCGCACGCTGGCATAGGCCGTCATCACCACGACCGGCAGGCCGGGATGCCCGGCCCGCAGGCGCCGCAGCAGCTCCTGCCCCGAAAGCCCGGGCATCCGCAGGTCCGTCAGCACGAGATCCACGCGCTGCGTGGCCACATGCCCGAGGGCCGCGTCGGCGGAGCAGACGAAAGCGGTCTCGAAGCCCCGCCCTTCGAGCCCGACGGCCAGCACCTCCGCCAGCCTTGCCTCGTCGTCAACGATCAGGATGGAGGAAGCCATCACCTTTCTCCTCGGCGAGAGGGAAATGGAAGACGAAGCGGGCTCCGCCGCCGATCCGGTTCTCAGCCTCGATGCGGCCGCCATGCCTCTCCACGACGGCGCGCACGCGGGCCAGGCCCAGGCCGGTGCCCTGCAGCTTGCTGGTCACGAAGGGATCGAAGAGCCGGTCCACGATCTCCAGAGCGATGCCCTTGCCCGTGTCCTCCACGCTCGCCAGCACGGTTGTGGCCTCCCGCGACACGCGGATAGTGATCTCTCCCCCTTCCGGCATCGCCTCCATGGCGTTGATCAGCACGTTCAGGAACGCTTGATGCAGCAGTTCGGCATCTCCGGCGATCCTGACCGGGAGGGAGGGCTTCAGGATCGCGCAGGTGATGCCCCGGCGGCTCATCTCCGCCTCGGCGAAATCAGCCACGCCGGCGATCACGTCGTCCGCCAGGTCCAGCACCTGCAGCCGGAGGGCACGCGGCCGCGCGTAGTCGATCAGGTCCTGGACGAGATGATCGATACGCTTCACCTCGTCCAGCACGAAGTCCAGCAGCCGCGCGGTCCCGGGCGAAAGCTCCTCGCGGCCCCGGATCACCTGGCTGGATGTCTTGATGATGCCCAGCGGGTTGCGGATCTCGTGAGCGATGGTGGTGGCGGCCTCGCCGAGTGTGGCGAGCGTCTCCCGCCGCCGCATCTCCGCCTCCATGCTGCGCAGCCGCTCCAGCTGCTCCGTCATGGCGTTGAAGCCGCCGGTCAGCTCCGCGAGCTCGCCGTCCCCGCTTTCCCGGACACGGGTCGCGTAGTTGCCGCTCGCCACCTGCCGCAGGCCGGCCGTCAGGTCCCTGACCGGGCGGGAGATCCGCGCGGACACGAAGAGCGCCACCACGAAGGAGAGCAGGCCGGAGCAGAGCGACAGGGCGAGGAAGAGTTGCAGCAGGCCCAGATTCGACAGGACCGGCGTGTTGCTGGCAAGGCGGGCGGCGATGATCCCGACGAGCGCGCCCTGACGGTCGCGCAGCGCGGCAAAGCCGGTGGCCAGCCGGTCGTCCGGCAGCGCCAGGGCGGAAACGCTTTGCTCGCCGGCCTCCAGGCGGGCGAGGACCTCTGGCGGGACGGTGAAGCCGGGATGACCCTCCCGTTTCGAGAAGCTGAGCGCCGGCGTGCCCTTGGCGCCGAAATAGCTGACCTGCAGCGAGGAGATCGCCTGCGCGGCGGCGATCAGGCGATCATTCACCTTGTCCGCCACGAAGGCGACATAGGGCCGCCCCTCGAAAAGGAAGCGATGGGCGGAGCCGAGCAGCAGGACCGGCGTGCCGCCTGCCATGGTCATGTAGAATCCGGCCTCGTCCTGCCGGGGCAGCCAGCCGGCGTCGCTGGACAGGCCTTGGCTCAGCACCACATGGCCCGCCGGGTCATACAGGGCGACCAGGTCATAGCCCGTGGAGATCAGGAGATCGGCGGAGAAGCTGGCGAGGCCGCCCTCCAGCGTCTGGGCATGGGTCAGGCTGTTGGCGAAAAGGGCGGTGGCCAGCCGTGCCTCCTCCTCCGCCTCCAGCAGCTGCCTCACGATGAGCCGCGCGGTGTCGTTCAGCCAACGTTCCCGGCTGCGCTCGAAGCGCGAGGAGATCATCTCCGCCGCGACATAGCTCGCCAGCAGCACGGGAATGACGCTCACCAGCATGAAGGCGAAGGTCAGCTGCCAGCGCAGCCTGACCTTTGGGAAAACCGAATCCCGCAGCCGGGCCCAGGAGCGCGGCGACAGGCCCTCTCCGCGGTCCCTCGGCTTCCAGGTGGGCGGCACCTCGCCGGCGGGCCTTCGCCCAGCCCCGGCCTCACCCCCGGACGGCGTCATGCCTGCCCATATCGCGCAGGTCGGGGTCCCAGCGATCGAAGGCCAGATAGGGTGCGGCGAGGCGCAGCGCCCGGTTCAGCACAGGATTTCGGTGTCGGACGAAGATGGCGGAGGGCTCCAGACGGCTTCCGAAACGCAATTTGGAGGCATAGGCGGTCTGGCCGGATTGCAGCAGATGGCGTCCTGTTTCCAGAGCGAAGCGGACATTCTCCGCCCAGCTCACGGCATAGAGATTATGTTGCCGTGCCAGGGGGTAGGCCATGCCCAGGAACTTGTCGATGACGCGGTCCTGTTCCAGCAGCAGCAGGTTGAAGGCCGCCAGCTCCCCGCCCACCCAGTAGAGCACGAAGCGCACCCGGCCCGGCAGGGCCTCGGCCACGGCGCGGAAATAGTCCCGGGGGAGTTCCTCGAAGGAGCCGTAATGCACGCCACTCTGCTGCCGGGTGGATTCATAGAGCCCCTCGATCGCCGCGGCGAGTTCCCCCGGATGCTCCCTGTGCTCGATGCGCACCGCCCCGGCGCCGCGCAGCTTCCGCCGCAGGTCCTTGCGCGTGCCAGCGGACAGAGAGGCGAGATAGGCCTCCATTCCACCCATGCCTGCCCTCACGCCCAGATCCAGCACGGCGACCGGCAGGCTGGCGATGCGCCGGAACCCGGCGGGCTCCAGCACCGGCTCCAGCCGTGCGGCATCCCCGGCATCGAGATCCTTGAAGGCCAGGAGCGGGGCGCGCGCCGCCCGGGCCTCCGTCTCCAGCGCCCTGAGCAGGGCCCGCAGCGCCGCAGCCTCCCGTTCCGCCGTCAGTCCGGGCCGCAGGGCGAGGTGGCAGCGCTCCGTGAAGGGGGAGCCCACCGCCAGCAGCCTCATCTCCGCCACCGGGCGAAGCAGCCGGGACAGGCCGCGCCCCAGCCGCCCGGAACCCTCCTGCAACGGTGTGTCGAGGCGGTAGGACATGCGGAACAGCGGCACGGCCGCGACCAGCCCCCGCCCGTCCCGGACAGCCGCCGCGCCGATCCGCAACTCCGGCAATGCCCCGGCCTCGCAGGCGGCGTGGTAGGCCCAGTCCTCCGCCTCGCCGGGCAGGCAGGCCTCCCAGGCCTCGCGCGGCAGGGCACGGATGCCGGGAAGGATTCCGGCCCACAGCCTGGCATCCGCACCGGGCTCCATGGCCTCGGGCGACAGGCCTCCCTCAGACAGCATCGCGCAGGCCGCCCGCATCATTGTCGGCGGCCATTTCCGGCGCCACGGACAGCGGCGCCAGATCACGGTCGCCGAACTGGCGGACGAAATCGGCCACCCGCCGGTTCACGACCTGGCGCTGCCGGTCCACCGTGATGATGTGGTAGCTGTCCTCCAGTACCAGCGTCTCCACCCGGCCGCCGAGATGGCGCTGGAAGTGGAAGGCGTTGCGCAGGCTCGCCACGTCGTCCTCGCGCGCATGGATCAGCAGCGTATCCTGGCGGATCTCCGGCAAGGTGCCGCGCATGTCCGCGACCAGACGCCACATCTCCCGGATCGCCAGGGCCGGCGTCGCCTCCAACCCGGCATCGAGGTTGCCTGGCGTGGTCAGGGACTTCTGGACCCAGCGGCGGATGCGGGGATCCTTGATGCCGAAGGGCTCCTGTTCCCGGAAGCGGTAGCGGCGGCCGAAGGGCAGATGCACCAGCCCGCGCAGGAGAAAGCTGAAACGCGGCATCGCCCAGCCGTCATAGCGCAGGGTCGGAGCCAGCAGGACCAGCCCCTGGACCCGCTCCGGCTCCTCCCGCGCCAGTCGGGCAGCCAGCACGGCCCCCATGGACAGGCCGCCGACGATCACCGTGTCGCAGCTTTCGCTCAGCCGGGTCAGCGCGGCCTCGGCGCTGGCATACCAGTCGCGCCAGCCGGTGCCAGCCAGTTGCTCTTCCGTACCGCAGTGGCCGGCGAGCTGGCAGCAGAGCACATGGGCGCCGGTCCCGTAGAGGCTCCGGCCAAGATGCACCATCTCGGCCGGGGTGCCGCCCAGCCCATGGATCAGCAGCACACCGGTCCTGGTCCGGCCCCGGAGGAAGCAACTGCGGTCAACGATCATGCGGAAAGGCCTCGGGCGGCGGGGAGCTGTTCGGAAGGAAGGGGGAGGGGAGGGGTCGTTCCGGGCAGGGCGCCGAAGCCCTCCAGGATGCGGCGGTTGCTGCGGTCGTTGACGGCAAGCGCGGCCGCGGAAGGCTCCGGCACGACGGCCCGGTCGGTGGCGGAAAGCAGCCAGCGGAAGGGGTCGCGGAAACGTGGCTGCGAGTAGTCGCCGCAGACATCCATCCCCAGAATGCCGCGCCGGCGGCCGAGCCGTTGCACCGCGCCCAGGATCGCCGACAGCGCCATGCCGCCCTGTTCCCAGTTGGTCAGCGCCTCGTCGGGGCCCAGCACGTCCTTGTCCAGCGAAACCCAGAGCGGGCGGTCGGGCAGCCGCGCATCCAGCGCTTCCAGGAAGCCGTCCCAGGAGGCATCGGCCAGGGAATCCCAGGCGATGCGGCCACCGCCGGCACGGCAGCCCGGCACCACGAAGGGGCGTCCCCAGTAGCGGCTCTCCGAACCCTGCCAGGCATGTACTTCCAGCCGCCCTTCGCGCAGGGCGCGGAGATTGGCACCCTTCCATTGTGGCCGGACCAGATCGTCCCCCGCCGGGCCGATGGTCACCACCTGCGCCACCTGTGGCAGTTCCAATGCCCGGTTGACCCAGGCGCCACAGTTCACCGTGGCCGGGAAGCGCACCCAGTCCGGGTGGTTGTCGAAATGCAGCAGCGTCACCTCCTCGCGCAGCCGGGCGAGGAAGAGCGTGGCGAGGTGATGGAAGTCGCCGGAGCCATAGAAGGCGATGGTGCCGGGGGCATTCTCCGCCCCCACCGCCTCGTGCAGCCTTTCCCGCAACCGCTCCAGGGGCTTTCGGGCGGCGACGATGCGCAGCCGGGGAGCCAAGTCGCGTGCCTCGATGCGAAGCGCGCGCCCGTCGTGCAACAGCCCGGCGAGTACAGGCTGGGCCGTCAGGGAGTCATCCAGGTCCAGCACCAGCACGGGCGGGCGTGCCGTCGCACTCCCGGTGCCGGTCCGCTCAAGCCCCATCGAAAGGGCCTCAGGCAAGGCTACGCTCCCGCCAGGCGCGCGGGCCGCTCGCGGGGACACCCAGCTGGGCCTCCGGACCCCGGGGGCGGTGCGACCGACTCTCCAGCCATGCGACAAAGCGGGGGAGCAGTTCGGAGAAGTCGTGGAAGGGCTGGTGCGCGATGCCCTCGGCCTCGCAATGGGCGATCAGGCGGCTCTTGGCGAAGACGAACTCGGCTTCCCCGGCGGCGCAGAAATCGGAACGCCCATCGCCGATCAACAGCCCCGGCACGACGGCGGGGCCGGTGAAGCGGGCGCATTTGCAATGACCGGACGCGGCCCGGCATTCGGCGCGGGCATGAGGAAAGCGCAGCGCCCATTGTTCCGCGCCCACCTGCTCCAACCGGTTGGCCAGGACAGGGATATCGCCCAGGCCGGCACGGCGCAGCACGCCCGACACCACGCGGTCGAGCCCATCGGAAAGGACCGTCACCGGCAGGCCCCGCTTCCGGCAGAAGGCAATGAAATCCGGAACACCCGGATCGATCCGCAGGGTGGCGATGAAGCCGTCGAGGGCCTCCGGCGTCAGGCGCAGCAGCGCCACCTGCTGCCGCAGGCATTCGCGCGAGCCGATCGCGCCGCGCAGCCAATCGGCCTCGACATCCAGCCAGGCCGGATCGGCAAAGCGTTCCAGGAGGAGGTCGGTCGTATCCCGAAGGGAGATCGTGCCGTCGAAATCGATATGGACCTGGAACTCTGCGGACACCGTGCTGGCCTCATCAAGGGCGGGTAGTGCCGCCAGCGCAAGGCGCGTGCCACAGGATGTCCGGAGGGGAAACCGGCCCCCGGCCTATGTAAACCAGGGGGAGAGCAGCCTGCCCAGCCAAGCTGAAAGCTACAAAATTTGTAGCTTCCTTCGCGATGCGAGGGGCCAGCACTTGGCCAGCCATGCCCTTCCACCAATGCGGAACTTCTATAGCTCACCGATAAAAATAAGCTGAATCAAATCATTGCCTGGCGAAGTGAATTCCGTTGCAGCCGTGCGGCAGGGGTGGAACGGCGCCTGCAATAGCCTCCCCACCGGCCTGCCGGTCCCGCGCCCCCGGTGGCATGGCGACCTGGGGGCGCGGCAGATCGGTATCCGTTGAGACACGAGACATCATGACCCTCCGCTACCAGAACCCGGAACGCAGCCGGACCAGCGCCGACCTCTTCGACAAGGCCAGCGAAGTGATCCCAGGGGGCGTCAACAGCACCGCCCGCGCCACTTGGTCGGGCTGGGACCCTTATCCGCTTTTCATCTCGCACGGCACCGGCGCGCGTCTGACCGATGTCGATGGCAACGAGTACATCGACTACCTGCTCGGCCTCGGCCCGATGCTTCTCGGCCACCGGCCGCCGCGTGTGACCCAGGCGGTGGTGGACTGCATCCAGGAACGCGGCACGGTCTTCGCCCTCCCGGCGGCGGAGGAAACGGATCTCGCCCGCAAGATCATCGCCGCCATCCCGAGCGTCGAACAGGTCCGCCTCTGCAACACGGGGACGGAGGCCGTCCTCTACACCGTGCGCCTCGCCCGCGCCTTCACCGGCCGGCGCAAGGTGATCCGCTTCGAGGGCATGTATCACGGCTTCTCCGACGGTGTTTACTGGAGCAAGCACCCGGATCTGGGCCGCGCCGGCCCCGACGCCGCGCCTCGCCCGGTGCCGCAGGGCCCCGGCATGCCGGCGGGCATCGACCAGTCGCTGATCATCCTCCCCTGGAACGATATCGCCGCGCTGCGCGAGGTGCTGGAGCGCGAGGGCGACGACATCGCCGCCGTGCTCACCGAGCCGGTGATGTGCAACACCGGCTGCATCCTGCCCGAGCCCGGCTATCTGGAAGCGATGCGCGACCTGACGCGCAAGCACGGCGTGCTGCTGATCTTCGACGAGGTCATCACCGGCTTCCGCATCGGCCTCGCCGGCGCGCAGGGGCATTACGGCATCACACCGGACCTGTCGGTCTTCGCCAAGGGTCTCGGCGGTGGCTTCCCGGTCGCCGCCATGGGCGGACGGCGCGACATCATGGCGCTGGTGGCCGAGGGCCGCGTCTCCATCGCCGGCACCTACAACGCCAATGCCATCGCGGTGGCGGCGGCGAACGCGGCGCTGGACGAACTGGCTCAGCCCGGCATGTACGAGCGCCTCTACCGCGTCTCCGACCGGCTGCGCGAAGGGCTGCAGCGCCTCGTGCACGACCTGCGCGCTCCTGCGCATGTCGTGGGCCTCGGCCCGGTCTTCCAGCTCTGGTTCTCACGCGAGCCGATCCGCAACTACCGCGACGCGGCACGCCATGCCGACCACGGCGCCTTCCGCCACTGGTGGGAAGGGATGCTGGAGCGCGGCGTGCTGTTCCACCCCGGCGCCTATGAGAACCTCTTCGTCTCCTTCGCCCATACGGAGGATGACGTGGACCGCACGCTGGAGGCCGCCGAGGCCACGCTGCGCGAGATGCTGGTGGCCTGAATGACGACACGGGTGGCGGTGCGGCGACGCCTCGCCGCCCGTGGCATGGCGCGCCGCGCAGCCGGCACGGAGTTCCCATGTCCACGATGATCCTGACGTTCTGGATGCTCAACATCCTGCTCGACACGGGCGGGCAACTGGCCTTCAAGGCGGCCGCCCGCACCGGCGGCGAGGGCATGGCGCGCTGGCGGGCGATGGCGGCGCGGCCCTGGCTGTGGTTCGGCCTCGGCTGCTACGTGGCCGAATTCGTGGTCTGGCTCGCCTTCCTGTCCCTGGTGCCGCTGTCGGATGGGGTACTGCTGGGTTCGGTGAACATCATCGCCATCATGATCGCTGGTCGCTTCCTGTTCGGCGAGGCGCTGACCCGGCTGCGCGTGGCGGGCATCCTGCTCGTCGCCTTCGGGGTGGCCGTGGTGGGGATCGGCTGATGCGGCGCTTCTACCTGTTGGGCTTCCTGCTGCTGCTCTCCTTCGACGCGCTGGCGCAGATCAGCTTCAAATACGCCGCCAACGGCGCATTGCCGGTGACGGCCGACCTCGCCTGGCTGGGCCGGGTCCTGGCACAGCCGTGGGTCTATGTCGCGCTGTGCGGCTATCTCGGTGCCTTCTTCACCTGGATGGCCCTGCTCCGGCACGCGCCGATCGGCCCTGCCTTCGCCGCCTCGCATCTGGAGGTGCTGCTCGTGATGGTGCTTGCCGTGCCGCTTTTCGGCGAGCATCTGGGCTGGGCGCAGCTCCTGGGCGGTGCGGCGATCCTGGCCGGGATCGTCTGCCTGGCCCTGAGCGAGACAGAGGAGCCCGGAGCCGAGGTCCCGGCTGCCCTCCCATCTGCGCCGCAGCGGGGCGGCGTGCCAGCCGGGGCGCCGCTTCCCGGCACCTTCCCGGGGTGAGTCCCGCCGCTCCCGGGGTGCCGCGGCGTTCCCGCTGGCGCGAATTGCCGCCGACCGCTGGCCTGCCACTCCTCTGGCGCGATCTGCTCCCGGGCGGCGGGGCGGACGGGCTGGAGGCGGCGCTGGCGGATTTCCTCGGCGTGGAGGAGGTTCTGCTCACCTGCTCCGGCACCGCGGCGCTGATGGTGGCGCTGCGCTGCCTGATGGCGCGGAGCAGCCGGCGACGCGTGGCAGTGCCGGGCTTCACCTGCCCGCTGGTGGCTATCGCCATCCATGCCCTGGGGCTGGAGGTCTGCCCCTGCGACACGCTCCCCGGCACGGCGGAGCTGGACCCGGACAGCCTCGCGCCGCTCTGCGACGACAGGCTGTTGGCGATGCTGCCCACCCATCTTGCCGGACGGGTGGCGGTCCTGGACACGGTGCTGGCTCTGGCCGAGGGGTGCGGCGCCTGGGTGATCGAGGACGCCGCCCAGGCGCTGGGTGCGCGGGCAGGGGGCGTGCCGGTCGGGCTCCGGGGGCATATCGGTTTCTACAGTCTGGCTGCCGGCAAGGGTCTGACGCTCTACGAAGGCGGCGTGCTGGTCAGCCGCGATCCGGCGCTGCGCCAGGGGTTGCGGGACGCCGCCGATGCCATGCTGCGCCCCGGCCGATGGATGGAGGCGCGGCGGAGCCTGGAATTGCTCGGCTACGGGCTGCTCTACAACCCGCTGGGCCTGACCCTGGCCTATGGCCGGGGCCTGCGCCGAGCGCTGCGTGCCGGCGACGCGGAAACGGCGCTCGGCGACCGCTTTCCGCTGGAGGTGCCGCTGCACCGCGTCGGGTCCTGGCGCCAAGCGGTGGGGCGTCGTGCCCTGACGCGGCTGCCGGGCTTCCTGGAGGCAACCCGAAAGCAGGGGCAGGGCTTCGCCGCACGTCTCGCCGCAGTGCCCGGCCTGCGCGTGCTCAGGGATCGCCCGGGGGAACAGGGCACCTGGCCCGTCCTGGTGCTGGTGTTCGACCGTGCCCGGGATGCCGAGGCCGTGCTTTCCCGGCTCTGGGGAGAGGGGCTGGGCGTCAGCCGCCTCTTCGCGCGCGCCCTGCCGGACTACGCCTATCTCCGTGGCATCGTCCCGGACCACTCCTGTCCGCAGGCGCGCGACTTCGGGGCGCGTAGCCTCAGCATCGGCAACAGCCTCTTCCTGCGTCCCGAGGAGCAGGATCGCATCCTCTTGGTGCTGCGGGACGTGCTGCAACCCGGCCTCGCCTGACGCCCGTTTCTGTCATGGCGCCACGAGGCCGGGGGAAAACGGCCGCAGGGACGTTCCGCTCCATCTCCCCCGGTCGGCGTTCAGGCGAGGAGCAGCCAGGCCAGGCTGCCAACCCCCGCGAGCAGGCAGTAATAGGCGAAGGGATTCAGCGCCCAGGCCTCGTGCTCGCGGAAGTAGCGCATCAGGAAGGCCGTGCTGAGCCAAGCGGTGACACCCGCGACGGCGGCCGCCAGGACCGAGAGGCCGAAGGTGCCGGGCGGGATGGCCGCGTGCAGCAGCTTCGGCACTTCCAGCACGGTTGCGCCCAGAATGATTGGCGTGGCGATCAGGAAGCTGAACCGGGCGGCGCCTTCATGGGAGATGCCGCGCAGCAGGCCGCCGACGATGGTGGCGCCGCTGCGGGAGATGCCGGGGATCAGGGCCCCACACTGCCACACCCCCACCACCAGGGCGTCCATCGGTGTGAGCGAGGACATGGAACGCGGCGCGGTGGCCCGTCCGCGCAGCCTTTCGCCGAACAGCAGCAACAGGCCATTCACCGCCAGGAAGACCGCGGCGGCCACCGGGGAACCGAACAGGCCCCGCAGCCAGTGCTCCAGCGCGAAGCCGACGATCACGGCGGGAATGGTCGCGATGACGATGAGCAGGAGCAGGCGCCGGTTGTCCTGCACCTCGACGGCCTGCCCCGTTCCCAGAACGCCCCGGAGGAGGGCCAGCCAGTCGCGCCAGAAGTAGAGCAGCAGCGCCAGCGCGGTGCCGACATGCAGCATGACCAGGAAGGGCAGGAATTCCGGGGCGCGCTGGTCCAGGTTCCAGTGCAGCAGGGCCGGAAGCAGAACGGCATGGCCGAGGCTGCTGACGGGGAACAGTTCCGTCGCGCCTTGCAGGATCGCGATGAGGATGGCCTGGAGAGTGGTCAAGAAGGGCTTGCTCCTGCTGTCCGCCATTCGGGCCCGCCGGGTGCGGGGCAGGTCCGGATGCCGGCGTTGATGTGAGGCCGGGAGGGCAGGGGGTGGAGGGCTTCGAGGCCGGCACATGCCGGCCGACGGATGACGCGCCGACGTTGCCGCTGCCGCCAGGGCTGCGGGCCCCGGAAAGGCGCCCCGTCCCTCCGGGGCGGCGGGTGGCGCCTGCCTCAGTCCGGCGCGGGGTCCAGCCTCCCGTCCCTGTGGCGGCGCGCGGCCGTGACGCCCGTATCGGGGTTTGAACGGGACATCGTCGGCGCCTCTGCGGCCAGGAAGGGCCCGCACCATGGGGGCGAGCACATTGCCACGCCCTCGCCGGGTAATGTGCTTTTCCCAATGAAGCAGGGGCCGGGCCCACATTCCGTCCGCCGATTGCCGGAAAGCCGCGGAGGTCTCCGGCGGCGACCTTGCCGCATGGCCGGGACGCGCGCCGGTCCGGGCGGCCGGAACGCCGCTTCCCAGGTGCCGGCCCGGCTGATAGGCCAGGGCCGGTGCCCCAGCCGGGCGCGTTGCCGTTGCTTCCTGCCGGACCTCCGCCCGTGAATCTCATCGCGACGATCCTTTCCCTGGGCAGCGGCCTCCTGGCGGTGATCGTCCTGGTGCAGGTCATGGCGGCCCGCACGAACCTGCCGGAGGCCACGGTCCTTTCGCTGGCTGGCATCGCCCTGGGCAGCCTGCTTCCCCTCGCGGCGGCCATGCTGCCCGGCCCGGTGCGGGAGGGCCTGTCGCTGCTCGTCAGCCCCAGCTTGCCGGCGGAAGCCTATCTCTGGGTCTTCCTGCCGCCGCTCCTGTTCCAGTCCGCGCTGTCCATCGAGTTCCGCGAGATGCTGCCGGACCTGGGGCCGATCCTGCTGCTGGCCGTGGTGGCGGTCTTCGTGGCCACGGCGGTCACCGGCTTCGCCATGGCGGCGGTCACGGCGCAGGGGCTGACGGTCTGCCTGCTGCTTGGCGCGATCATCGCCACCACCGATCCCGCCGCCGTCATCGCCGTGTTCCGCGAGGTCGGGGCGCCGGGGCGGCTCATGCGCCTGGTCTCCGGGGAAAGCCTGCTCAACGATGCGGCCGCCATCGCCATCATGGGCGTCCTGCTGGCGATGTTGAGCGGCGACGCGGCGGAGGCCTCGCCCATCGCCGGGCTGCGGGAACTGGCTCTCTCCCTGGGGGGCGGGGCGATCTGCGGCATCGTCGCCGGCCGGATCACCGCGGCGCTGCTCCCCGCCCTCGGCGGCCTCGCCCTGGCGGAGGCTGCTCTCACTTTGGCGCTGCCCTATCCCCTCTATCTGCTGGCCGACCGGGGGATCGGGGTCTCCGGGGTCGTGGCCGTCGTGGCGGCGGGCCTGGTGATCAACGCGCTGGGCCGCACGCGGCTTTCGCCCCGGAACTGGACACATCTGCAGCTCATCTGGGAACAGATCGCCATGCTGGCCGGGGCGATGATCTTTCTGCTCGCCACGCTGCAAGCCCGCCATCTGCTGGGTGGGATGGAGGTGCACGACCTGCTGCTGCTTCTCGTCCTCGTCGTGGCGGCCCTGGGGGCGCGGCTGGCGGTGCTCTTCGGCCTGCTGCCGCTGCTGGGCTGGCTGCGCCTCGGGGCACCGGTGAGCACGGCCTACAAGCTGGTGATCGCCTGGGGCGGCCTGCGCGGGGCAGTGACGGTCGTGCTGGCGCTGGGCCTGGCGGAGAATCCCGTCCTGCCGCCAGACCAGCGGCTCTTCGTCGCCCGCTTCGCCACCGCCTTCGTACTCTTCAGCCTGCTGGTGAATGGCACCACTCTGCGCTGGGCCATCCGCGTGCTGGGCCTCGACCGCCTTTCCCCGCAGAACCAGGCCCTTCAGTGGCAGGCGGTGCACCTGGCGACGACGGAGGTCCTGGGGCGCATGGCCGAGACCGCCAGGACCTTCCACCTGCCGGAGGAAATCGCCCGTCAGGCGGCGTCGGAATACCGCACCGGCATGGAGGCCGGACTGGCGCAGGAGGATTTCGACCTGGCCCTGCCCGAGCGCGACCGCCTGATCATCGGCCTGGTCACGCTGGCCACGCGCGAGCGCAGCCTGATCCCGCTGTTCGGCAGCGGTGTCATCTCCATACGCAACCTCGATACCATGATGCGCAACACCGGCGACATGATCGATGCCGCGCGCCGGGACGGGCGCCTGGGCTACAACCGCGCCGCGCAGAGGATTCTGGAATCGGATTGGACCATGCCGATCCTGGAATGGCTCGACCGGCATCTTGGCCTCCGCCGCCCGCTGGAGAATGCGCTTTCCGACCGGTTCGAGCTCCTGCTCTGCCGGCGCGCGGTGCTGGAGCAACTCCGCCGCTACAATCAGGCCTCCATCGGCCCGCTGTTGAGCGGCCGCATGACCGTGCTGCTGGACAGCGTCCTCGCGGGGCGGATCGAGCGGCTCGACCAGGCCGTGGACCAGATGCGGGCCCGCTTTCCCGAGATCACCGCGACGCTGGAGAAGCGGCTGCTGCTTCTCCAGGGCCTGCGCGACGGAGCCAGGGTGATCGACCGCATACGGGATGAAAGCCTGATCTCGCCGGAGGTCGCGGACCGGATCCAGCGCACCATGCGCGCCTCCTGGCGCATCGCCCTGACACGGCCGCCGCACCGCCGCGGCGGCCAGGAACGCCCGCAGGACGGGGCGCCAGATACCGCGCCCTGAGAGCGGCGGATCGGCGGCATGGGTGGCAGGCGAGCGGAGCGGCGAGGACAACGGCCCCGGGTTACGATCAGGGCCGTCCGGAACGATGCCCCCACGCCTTGCCCCACCCGCCCATCCTGTGGCCATGTCCGGCAGGACAGCTTCCCCTTTTCCCGAACCCGGACCGCAGCGAGCACCATGACTGGACCGAGACCCCTCCCCACGGCCGCACCGGATGACGCGGCCACACCGGACGGGGACCTGGCGGCGGAGCCCGCGAAACGATCTGCCACGGCGGCGCCGATCCCTCCGGATATCGCCCCGGCCACCGCCCCGCGCGGCAGTGTCCCGGCCATTCCGGCGCCACAGGACAACGTGCTCGGCGGCATCCTGCTGCTGCTCTGCGCGGTCACCCTCTTCTCCTGCTCCGATGCCGTCTCCAAGCTGCTTCGCACCACCTTGCCGGCCGGCGAGATCGTCTGGATCCGCTATCTCGTCTTCGTGGCGATGACGCTCGTGCTGCTGGGCCGGAACCGCTTCCGCGGCCTGCACGCGCGGCGGCCCGGGCTGCAGCTGCTGCGCGGGCTCTGCATCCTCACCTCCTCCGTCCTCTTCGTGATCGGCCTTGGCTACCTTCCGCTCGCCGAGGCCACCGCCATCAACTACGTGGCGCCGACCTTCATCACCCTGCTGTCCATCCCGGTGCTGGGGGAGGTGGTCGGGTTTCGCCGGTGGATCGCGCTGCTGGTGGGCTTCACCGGCGTGCTGATCGTGGTGCAGCCCGGCGGCGGCACCTTTCAGTGGGCGGCCGTCCTGCCGCTGCTCACCGCCGCCGCCTGGGCGGGCGGAGTGGTGATCACCCGCCGCATCGGCGTGGCCGACCATCCCGCCACGACCATGTTCTGGACGGCCTGCACGGGCTTCGTGGCGCTGACCCTCTTCCTGCCCTTCGACTTCCGCACGCCGACGGGCTGGGAGTTCGGCCTCGGCCTGCTGCATGGCGTGCTGGGCTCGGCGGGGCAGATGCTCGTGGTGCAGGCCTACCGCCAGGCGCCCGCCTCGGTGCTGGCTCCCTTCTCCTATGGCCAGATCGTCACCTCCGCGCTCGTCGGCTATGCCGTCTTCGGTGCCTTTCCGGGGCAGGCCATGCTCCTGGGCTCGGGCGTGATCATCGCGAGCGGCCTCTACACCGCGCATCGCGAAAGGCTGCGGGCACGGGAACGGCGGGGGGAGGCCGGCTGAAGGCCGGTGGCCCGGGCCTTCCGGGGCCGTTCGCCTGGCTTCGCGGAACCTGTCCGGCTGCGGATGACGGTCCGGCCCGGGCAAAACCCATTGGGCCAGGATGCCCCCGCCAACCCGGAAAGGCCCTGCGGCGTTTGGCCAGGGCCCGTCCGAGGATGCCGACCGCATGGCCCCTGCCGCCGACCCGCCGCCTCCCAGCGGCACGCCCCCGCGCATCCGCTACGGGCTGGACGGGCTGAACTTCTTCCTGGCCGATGTCCGGGACGGTCTGGGTCCCTACCTGGCGATCTATCTCCTCGCTGTGCGGGGGCCGGAGCATGGCTGGAACGAGGCCACCATCGGCCTCGTCATCACCATCGCGGGCGTGGCCGGCCTGCTGGCCCAGACACCCGCCGGGGCGCTGATCGACCGCAGCCGGCACAAGCGCGCCATCGTCATTGCCGCAGCCCTGGCCGTGACGCTGAGCTGTCTCGCGCTACCCTTCATCACCAGCTTCCATGCCGTGGCCGCGACGCAGTCCCTGGCCGGCATCGCGGGGGCGATCTTCCCGCCGGCCCTGGCGGCCATCACCCTGGGCGTCGTGGGGCCGAAGGCCTTCTCTCGCCGAATCGGACGGAACGAGGCCTTCAACCATGCGGGCAACGCCGTCTCGGCGGCGCTCGCGGCGGCAAGCGCCGTGTACTTCGGCCCGGTGGTCGTGTTCTGGATCATGGCCGGGCTCGCGGTACTCAGCATCGGCGCCATGCTGCTGATCCCCGCCCGGGCGATCGACGACGACCTGGCACGCGGTCTGGAGCAAGGACCTGAACACGGACCTGAACACGGGGGCACCGCCGGCCGGCCGGATGGCGAGGAACCGTCCGGCTGGCGCGTCCTGCTGGCATGCCGGCCACTTCTCGTCTTCGCGGCGCTGATGGCCTGCTTCCATCTGGCGAATGCCGCCATGCTCCCCTCGGTCGGGCAGTTGCTGACCAGGGTGGTGGGACAGGACTACGCCACCTCGCTGATCGCGGGCTGCATCGTGGCGGCGCAATGCGTGATGGTGCCGGTCGCCATGCTGGCGGGCGCGAAGGCGGATGCCTGGGGCCGCAAGCCCCTCTTCCTCGTCGCCTTCGGCGTGCTGGCCTTGCGCGGGCTGCTCTACACCTTCTCGGACAGCCCCTACTGGCTGCTGGGGGTACAGCTCCTCGACGGGGTCGGAGCGGGCATCTTCGGCGCGCTCTTTCCGGTGGTCGTGGCGGATCTGACGCGCGGCACCGGGCGCTTCAATGTCAGCCAGGGCGCCATCGCCACGGCCCAGGGCCTGGGGGCCGCGGCAAGCGCCAGCCTGGCCGGTGGCATCATCGTCGGCTTCGGCTACGCGGCGGCTTTCCTTTCCCTGGGTGCCATCGCGGCGGCGGGCTTCCTGGGCTATCTCTTCCTGATGCCGGAGACACGTGGGAACGCGGCCCGCTCCGACCCGCTGGAGCCCCGCGACGGCCGGGGCGCCCCGCTCCCGGTGGCATAGGACACGGGTGGCGGATGCCGGAATGACGAGCGTGCTGGCCGCTCCGGCGGCGATCTGGCTGGTCGCGGGCCTGGCGACGGCCGGTGTCATCATCCGGCCCTTCCGCTGGCCGGAAGCGGTCTGGGCCGTCGCCGGGGCCGTTCTCCTGGTCGCCCTCGGCCTGTTGCCCTGGCGGGAGGCCTGGACCGGGATACGGCGCGGCACGGATGTCTACCTGTTCCTGATCGGCATGATGCTGCTGGCCGAGGTCGGACGGCGCGGCCATCTCTTCGACTGGCTGGCCCGCCTCGCGGTGCGGATGGCGCGTGGCTCCGCGCGCCGTCTCTTCGGGCTGGTCTATGCCGTCGGCGTGCTGGTCACGGTGTTCCTGAGCAACGACGCAACCGCCGTGGTGCTGACGCCCGCCGTCTATGCCGCGGCCCGCGTCGCGCGTGCCGATCCCATGCCCTACCTCTTCGCCTGCGCCCTTGTCGCCAACGCGGCGTCCTTCGTGTTGCCCATCTCCAACCCGGCGAACCTCGTGGTCTATGGCGCCGCGATGCCGTCCCTGCCGGAATGGCTTCGCCTTTTCACGCTGCCATCCATCCTGTCCATCGCCGCGACCTTCCTGGTGCTGCGCGCGACCCAGCGGCACCGGCTGGCGGCGCCGATCGCGCAGGAGGTTCCGGTCACACCCCTGCCGCGGGAGGGCGTCGTGGCGGGCATCGGCATCGTTGCGACCGTGGCCGCGATGCTGACGGCCTCGGCGGGCGGGTGGGATCTGGGCCTGCCGACCTTCCTGGCCGGGCTCGGCACCGCGCTGCTGGTGATGCTCGTGGCGCGACAGCGGCCCGGAGCGATCCTGGCCGGGGTCTCCTGGAGCGTGCTGCTGCTGGTCGCGGGCCTCTTCGTCCTGGTCCAGGGGCTGGAGGCGGCGGGCACCGTCGGCGAACTGGCCGGCCAGTTCGGGCGCGTCGCCTCGGCGGAGCTGGAAGCCTGGGGGGCCGGGGCCGGCGTTGCCCTGCTATCCAATCTCGTCAACAACCTGCCGATGGGCCTGCTGGCCGGCGCGGTGGTGCAGGCGGCCGGTTCGCCGCCGGACACCGTGGGAGCCATCCTGATCGGAGTGGACCTCGGCCCCAACCTGTCCGTCACTGGCTCGCTTGCGACGCTGCTCTGGCTTGTCGCGATCCGCCGCGAGGGCCAGGACGTCAGCGCCTGGAGCTTCCTCAAGCTCGGCGCCCTGGTCATGCCGCCGGCGCTGCTGCTCTCCCTCGCGGCGCTGATTCACCGGCCCTTCTAGGGCGCGGGGGAGCCGGCCTTCAGCGTCCCGCGCTGAGGCAATCCCGGTGCGCCTGGGCGCCGGCGACGAAGGCGTCGAACTGGTCCTTCGCCGCGTAGTTCGCCTCTGTCTGCCGGGCCTGTTCCGCGCAGAAGGCCGCCCTGTCGCCCGGACTGGCCGGGGTGCTCGCCGTGCGGAAGCCATCGGAGCATCCCGCGAGCGAGCACAGGATCAGCGGATAGAGCCAACGCATGAAGGAACCTCGGAAACACGGAGCATGGATTACTGCCGTCCCATGGGGTGGTTCACAAGATCCCCCGGGGCTCCATCCCTCATGTGCCGGGCGCGGGGCCGGTTACGGTCGCGAACGGGACGGGATCGGTGCGACCGCCGGGAGAGGCGGAGCTGACCGATCGTGTCATGGCAGAAACTCCTGCAACTCGCGGCAGGTATCATGGCGTTCCCGGCAGGAGGATTTCATCCCGGTCGTACCATTGGTATAGGCGGCCTTCATGCCTTCCAGATCTCCCCGTAGCCCTGCCTGCGCCCGAGCTGCGCCCTTCACCGGGGGGTGGAGGGCATCGGGGGGACGCCGGACAGCCTGCGTGGTCGTCCGGGCCAGGGCCATCGGCGATGGCCGGTCCGCTCGACCCTCCGGACAGGCCAGCCGCCCGGTGGATAAGGCGCCGGTGGAGTCCCGATCGCCGTGACCGACCAGAACGAGAAGCGGCCCTGGACCGAGGCCGAACGGCTCGCGGCCCTGGACAGCTACGCCATTCTCGACACGCCGCCGGAGCAGGATTTCGACGACCTCGTCCGTCTGGCCGCCGAGTTGCTCGAAGCACCCATGGCCGCGGTGAACCTGATCGCGGAGAGCAGGCAGTGGTTCAAGGCCGAGGTTGGCCTCGGCGTGCGGGAGATGCCGCTCGACGATTCGATCTGCTCCCGGATGCTGCTCCAGCGCGGCGAGCTGATCGTCCCGGACCTGCTGGAGGACCCCCGCTTCAGCTGCAACCCGCTGGTCAATGCGGGGTCCGGGCTGCGGTTCTACGCGGGCGAGCTGCTGCAGACTCCGGACGGGCTACCCCTGGGCACGCTGTGCGTCCTCGACACGAAGCCCCGGCCGGAGGGCCTGACGGCCCGGCAGCGCTTCGTTCTGAAGACGCTGGCCCGGCAGGTGATGAGCCAGCTCACCCTGCGGCTGAGCCTGGCGCGGCAGGCCCGGTCCGAGGCGCTGCGGCGGCAGGTCCTGGACAGCGCCAACGACTTCGCCATCATCAGCACGGATCTGGCGGGCCGGGTCAGCGGCTGGAACGCCGGGGCGGCGAACATCCTGGGCTGGACGGAGGCCGAGATTCTCGGCCGGCCGGCGGATGTGATCTTCGTGCCGGAGGATCGGGCGGCCGGCCTCCCGGAAGTCGAGATGGAGCGGGCGGCCCGGAACGGCCGGGCCGCCGACGAACGCTGGCACCGGCGCAAGGATGGCTCCCGCTTCTGGGCTTCCGGCGAGACGATGCCGCTGCGGGACGAGCGGGGAGCCCATACCGGCTACCTCAAGCTGCTGCGGGACCGGACCGAGCAGCACTTCGCGGGCCAAGCGCTGGAAGCGGTCAACGAGCGCTTCCGACTGGCGCAGCGGGCGACCCGCGACGCGATCTGGGACTGGAGCCTCACGGACAACAGCGTGCTCTGGAACGAGGCGCTGGAAGATGCCTATGGCTGGACCCCTGGGCAGGTGGAGCCGACCGGCGACTGGTGGATCGCCCAGATCCATCCCGAGGACCGGGCGCGGGTGGACCACAGCATCCATGCGGTGATCGCCGGAGCCGGCACGGGCTGGACGGAGGAGTACCGTTTCCGCCGGGCCGATGGCAGCTACGCGGATGTGCTGGACCGCGGCTACGTCATCCGCGATGCGGCGGGACGTCCAATCCGCATGATCGGCGCCCTGCTCGACCTGAGCGAGCGCCGCCGGGCCGATGCCGCCCTGCGGGACCGGGAGAACCGGCTGCGGCTGGCCACGGCGGGGGCCCGGATCGGCACCTTCGACTATTGGGTGCAGACGGAGGAGCTGACCTGGGACGACCGCTGCCGCGCGCTGTTCGGCCTGCCGCCCGGGGTTCCGGTGAGCTACGAGGGCACCTTCCTGGCAGGGCTGCATCCGGAGGACAGGACGCGGGCGGACGCGGCGGTGCGGCAGTCCCTGGACCCGGCGGGGTCGGGCCGTTTCGCCGCCGAATATCGCACCGTCGGGCTGCAGGACGGGATCGAGCGCTGGGTCTCGGCCCAGGGCGAGACGCATTTCGAGGATGGCCGGCCGGTGCGGCTGATCGGAACCGTGCTCGACATCACCGACCGCAAGAAGGCCGAGGAGGCCCTGCGCGAAAGGGAGACCCGTTACCGCACCCTGTTCAACTCGATGGACGACGGCTTCTGCATCATCGAGTTCTTCGACGGGCCGCACGGACCGTTGAGCGACTACGTCCATGTCGAGGCCAATCCCGGCTATGAGCGGCATACCGGCATCCCGGACATCGTCGGCAAGACGATCCGCGGCTTCGCGTCCGATGAGGCGGATGGCTGGGTCGAGCTCTACGGCGAGGTGCTCCGCACCGGCCAGCCGATCCGCTTCGAGCGCTATTTCGCTGCGGCAGGGCGCCATATCGACGTCTCGGCCGCCCGGATCGAGCCAGCGAGCCGGCGGCAGGTGTCGGTGCTGTTCCGCGACGTGACGGCGCGGCGGGAGGCGGAGGCTGCCCTGCGTGCCAGCGAGGCACTGGCGCGGGAGAACATCCAGCGCGTCCAGCTCGCGCTCGCGGCCGGGGCCATCGTGGGCACCTGGTTCTGGGACCTGCCGACCGACCGCTTCACGGTGGACGAGGCCTTCGCCCGCAGCTTCGGCCTCGATCCCGCGCTCGGACGCGTCGGCCTCAGCCTTGAACAGGTGGTCGCGAATGTCCATCCCGACGATAAGGCTGGCCTCATCGCCGCCATCAGCGAGGTCGTCGCCCGCGGCGGTGCCTATGCTCACCAGTACCGGGTGCGGCGCACCGACGGGAAGTACTACTGGATCGAGGCGAACGGCCGCGTCGATCATGCGCCCGATGGTACGCCCCTGAGCTTTCCCGGCGTGCTGGTCGACGTACAGGAGCGGCGCGCCCTGGAGGCCGAGCGCGACCGCGCCACCGCCGAGCTCCGCGCCCTGACCGAGACGCTGGAACAGCGCATCGCCGAGCGCACGGCCGACCTGCTGCTCGCGGAGGAGCAACTGCGCCAGAGCCAGAAGATGGAAGCCGTCGGTCAACTCACGGGTGGCATCGCCCATGACTTCAACAATCTGCTGACCGGCATCATCGGCTCGCTGGAACTGCTGGGCACGCGCATCGCCCAGGGGCGTTACAAGGATGTCGAGCGCTATGTCGGCGCCGCCCAGGGGGCGGCCAGGCGCGCTGCCGCCCTGACCCATCGCCTCCTGGCCTTCTCGCGCCGCCAGACCCTCGACCCCAAGCCGACCGACGCGAACCGCCTGGTAGCGGGGATGGAGGAGCTGGTCCGCCGCACCGTCGGTCCCTCGGTCGAGCTGGAGGTGGTCGGGGCAGCCGGGCTGTGGCCGACGCTGGTCGATCCCAACCAGCTGGAGAACGCGCTGCTGAACCTGTGCATCAACGCGCGGGATGCCATGCCCCATGGCGGCCGGCTGACCATCGAGACAGCCAATCGCTGGATCGACGAGCGCACCGCCCGCGAACGCGACATCGCGCCCGGCCAGTACATCTCGCTCTGCGTCTCCGACACGGGCACGGGCATGCCGCCGGACGTGATCGCCAAGGCCTTCGATCCGTTCTTCACCACCAAGCCGTTGGGGCAGGGCACGGGGCTGGGCCTTTCGATGATCTATGGCTTCGCCCGGCAGTCGGGCGGGCAGACGCGCATTTATTCGGAGGTCGGGCGGGGCACGACGGTGTGCCTGTACCTGCCGCGGCACCAGGGCGAGGCCGAGGCGGCCGAGGCCATGCCCGTGCCGGTGGAGGCACCCCGGGCCGAGTGCGGGGAGACGGTCCTGGTGGTGGACGACGATCCCACCGTGCGGATGCTGGTGATGGAGGTGCTGGAGGAGCAGGGCTACGCTGCCATCGAGGCGGGCGACGGTGCCTCGGGCCTCCGGGTGCTGCAATCCGACACCCGCATCGACCTGCTGGTGACCGATGTCGGGCTGCCGGGCGGCATGAACGGGCGGCAGATGGCCGATGCGGCCCGGGTCGGGCGGCCGGCGCTGAAGGTGCTGTTCATCACCGGCTATGCCGAGAACGCCGTGGTGGGCGATGGGCACCTGGAGCCGGGCATGCATGTCCTGACCAAGCCCTTCGCCATGGATGCCCTGGCCAACCGCATCAGGGAACTGATCGCCGCGGGATAGGCCGCTCCCGCCACGACAACGGATAGTGGACCGGCGCTCCGGTCCGCTCCCGGCAACCGGAGTCGGTGGCGGGACCGCCCGCGCGAGGGCCTGTGCAGCCGGGCGCCGGCATCCATCCATTGGTGCGGTAAGCGGCATTCCGCATCCCCCGCCGCCCCCGGGGCTTGAGGCCTGGTGCCGCATCGCGTTACGCTCCCCGGTGCCGTCATTCCAGTATGTTCCTGGCATCGCGGCCGGGTGTTCCACCGGGCCATGGGCTGTCGCACCTTGCCCCAGGGGGTATGCCGTGCGGCCTTCCTGGGTTCCGTGGCAGCCGGGCAGGGCAATGGTGTTCGCCCGCGCTGGCCGGGAGCGCACCGCGCGGGGGCATGATGGCGGGGCATCTGATCGTACGGCGCATGTCCGGTCCGGACGATCCAGCGAAGGGCTGATCATGAACTACGTTCCGAAGACCAACGACATCGCCGGGCTGATCGAGGCCGACCGCGCCCATGTCTGGCACCACCTCTCCCAGCACAAGGCCTACGAGACCGTCGATCCGCAGCTGATGGTCGAGGGCCGCGGCATGCGCGTGTGGGATGCCAAGGGCAAGGAGTACCTGGACGCCACCTCCGGCGGGGTCTGGACGGTCAATGTCGGCTATGGCCGTGAGTCCATCGCCGATGTGGTGCGCGACCAACTGGTGAAGCTGAACTACTTCGCCGGCGCCAAGGGCAGCGCGCCGGGCGCGGCCTTCGCGAAGCGGCTGATCGAGAAGATGCCGGGCCTGAGCCGCGTCTACTACTCGAACTCCGGTTCCGAGGCGAACGAGAAGGTCTTCAAGATGGTGCGCCAGATCGCCGCGCGCCATCACGGCGGCCGGAAGTGGAAGATCCTCTACCGCGAGCGCGACTACCACGGCACCACCTTTGGCGCCCTGGCCGCCTGCGGCCAGCCACAGCGCAATGCCGATTACGGCCCCTTCCCCGAGGGCTTCGTGGAGGTGCCGCACTGCCTGGAATACCGCAGCCAGTACCCGGATGCCGAGGATTACGGCATCGCTGCCGCCAACGCGATCGAGGAGGTCATCCTGCGCGAGGGGCCGGACACGATCGGCGCCATCTGCCTGGAACCCATCACCGCGGGCGGCGGCGTCATCACCCCGCCGGCGAGCTACTGGCCGCGCGTGCAGGAGATCTGCCGCAAGTACAACATCCTCCTGCACATCGACGAGGTGGTCTGCGGCCTGGGCCGGACGGGGGTCTGGTTCGGCTATCAGCAGTATGGCGTGCAGCCGGATTTCGTGACCATGGCGAAGGGCCTGGCCTCGGGCTACGCGGCGATCTCCTGCACGGTGACGACCGAGGCGGTCTTCGACCTCTTCAAGGACAACGCCGCCGACCCGATGAGCTATTTCCGCGACATTTCCACCTTCGGCGGCTGCCTCGCCGGCCCTGCGGCGGCACTGGAGAACATGCGGATCATCGAGGATGAGGGCCTGCTGGAGAACACCACCAGCATGGGCCAGCGCCTGCGCGACAACCTGCTGGCCCTGATGGAACGCCATGCGGTGATCGGCGATGTGCGCGGCTGCGGCCTGTTCTACGGCGCGGAGCTGGTGGCGGACCGGAAGACAAAGGAGCCGCTGGCCGAGGCGAAGGTCCAGGCCGTGGTGGCGAAGTGCATGGAGGCCGGCGTCATCATCGGCGCCACCAACCGCTCCCTGCCGGGACTGAACAACACCCTGACCCTCAGCCCCGCCCTGATCGCGACGGAGAAGGACATCGATCGCATCACCGACGCGATCGACCAGGCGCTGACCGCCGTGGCTGCCTAGAGCGGACCCCGGTCAGGCGGGATCGCCTGACCGGGTAAAGACGCTCAGGAAGCAGCAAGCCGGAACGGTTGAAGCGAACGGAAGCCGCTCCGGCGTTCCGTCCGCCAGGCTCGCCGCGCTGCGTGCCGCTCCCCGTGAGACCGTCGGCGCCGCGCCCCCGGCAGATGCCGGCGCCTGGCGTATCCGGTCCGGCTGCCCCGGGAACCGGTGGAACCGGCGCCGCCAACCAGCCACCGACAAGAGAGACAAGGGAAGAGGAAACCATGGTCGAAAGCAGCAAGCGGGATTCCGGGCGCCCGGCGGCCGGAAGCCGTATCGGCGTGGTGGGCAGCAACATGGTCGATCTCGTGACCTATATCGAGCGCATGCCCGAGGCCGGGGAAACCCTGGCGGCGCCCTCCTTCTCCATGGGCCATGGCGGCAAGGGCGCCAACCAGGCCGTGGCGGCCGCCCGGCTGGGGGCCGAGGTGATGCTTGTCAGCCGCGTCGGCGACGATCTCTTCGGCGAAGGCACGATCCGCAACTTCCAGGAAGCGGGCATCGACGCGCGCCATGTCCGCGCCGTGCCGGGCACGCAGAGTGGCGTGGCACCGATCTTCGTCGAACCCTCCGGCGAGAACCGCATCCTGATCGTCAAGGGCGCCAACGAGCACCTGCTGCCCTCCGATGTCGAGGCAGCGGCGGCGGAACTGCGCTCCTGCGGCCTGATCCTGCTGCAGCTCGAGATCCCGCTGGAGACGGTCTACCACACCATCGCATGGGCGGCGCGGGAGGGGATCGAGGTTCTGCTGAACCCGGCGCCGGCGACGCCGGAACTGGATGTCGGACGGGTCCTCGCCGCCACCTTCCTGGTGCCGAACCAGACCGAACTGGCCATCATGACCGGCCTGCCCACCGGTACGCGCGAAGAGGCGGAGCGGGCGGCGCGGGTGCTGGTGGAGAAGGGGGTCCGCACGGTGATCGTCACGCTCGGCGCCGAGGGGGCATTGCTGGTGACGGCGGAGGCGGTGCGGCATGTGCCGCCCGTGACGGTCCGGCCACGCGACACCAGCGGTGCCGGCGACGCCTTCATCGGGGCCTTCGCGCAGCATTACGTCCGCTCGCATGACATCGAGGCCGCCATGGCCTGGGGCGCCGCCTATGCCGCGGATTCCATCACGCGGCCGGGCACGCAGAAGGCCTTCGCGGATGCCGAGAGGTTCGAAGCCTTCCGCGCCAGCCTGCCGTAACCGGCATCCGTTTCGGGCAGCGCGACCTCACCGATTGGCGTGAAGAGCCTGTCCCGGCACTGGACGGGAGGCGCCTAAGGCTTCGGGACCGGCTCCTGCACCAGGGCGAGGCGCATCTCGCCGATGAAGCGGCGGCCCAGCGGCGAGAGCGGCTTGCGGTTCGACCAGAAGGCCCAGGCGGTGGCAGGGATGGCCGGCTCGAAGGGACGGATCTCCAGCGTTCCGGCCGGCAGCGGCGCCGCGGAAAACGGGTCCACCACCGAAACGCCCGTGCCGGTCCCGACCAGGGCGCAGGCGGTGCTGCAGGTGCGGACCTCCGCCCGGAACAGGAAGGGCTGCCGCGCCGACTGGAAGGCATGGCGGACGGCGGCCCCCATGCGCGTATCGGCATCCAGCGCGACCAGGCTGTGCGCGCCCAGATCCCCGGGTGTCACCACGGCAAGCCCGGCGAGCGCATGGCCCGGCGGGCAGATGGCGACCATCCGCGCTTCGGCCAGAACCTCCACCTCCAGCGTGGCCTGAGGCCCCAGGCCGAGCCCGATGCCGAGATCGGCGGCCCCGCTCTCCACGGCGCGGACGACGTCGTTCAGGTCGCGGATGTCGAAATGGATCTTCAGCTTCGGATGGCGCCGGGCGAAGCCGCCCAGCACCCGTGGCACCACGCCCTGTCCCAGGGGCGGTGTCGAGAGGATGCGCAGCCGGCTGGTCTTGGCCTCGCGCAGGTCCTGGAGGCGCTCCGTCAGCGCCGCATGCAAAGCGAGCAGGGGCTCCGCCTCCTCCTGCACGATGCTCGCCGCTTCCAGCGGATGGAGGCGGTTGTTGACGCGCTCGAAGAGTGGAAAGCCGAGTTGCATCTCGATCTGGCGAATGGCGGTGCTGACCGCGGGCTGCGACAGGCTCAGGTGCCGTGCCGTGGCCATGGTGGTCTGGAAGCGAACCATGGCGCGGAGGATTTCGAGTTGGCGCAGCGTAAGCATGAGGCAAACTATAAAGGAACTCTATAATTCTAGCGATTATTCCATAGAATCTATCCTTGCGATGCCCCGCATCGCTCCGCATGATCGGGTCAGTTCCGGCCAGATAAGGTTTCCCTGCATGTCCCGCACCCTCCGCCTCGCCGCCGCCCAGATGGGACCCACCCAGCGCGCGGACAGCCGGGAGGCGGTGCTGGCCCGCCTGATCGCGCTGCTGGAACAGGCGGCGGGCCAGGGGGCGCAGCTCGTGGTCTTCCCCGAACTGGCCTTCACCACCTTCTTCCCCCGTTGGCTGCTGGAGGGGGCGGAGCTTGACCAGTACTACGAGAGCGCCATGCCCAACCCGCAGGTGCAGCCGCTCTTCGACCGCGCGAAGGCGCTCGGGGTGGGCTTCTATGTCGGCTATGCCGAGCGCACGCCGGAGGGGCAGCGCTTCAACAGCGCCATCACCACCGGGCCGGACGGGAGCATCCTGGCCAGGTATCGCAAGGTGCATCTCCCCGGCTCGGTCGAGCCACGCCCGGGCGACCGCTTCCAGCAGTTGGAGAAGCGTTACTTCGAATACGGCGACCAGGGTTTCGAGGCCTTCCGGGGTCCGAAGGCCTGGGGCAGGCCGGTGATGGGCATGCTGATCTGCAACGACCGCCGCTGGCCGGAAGCCTGGCGTGCCTATGGGCTGCAGGGCATGGAATTGATGCTGATCGGCTACAACTCCGCCGCCTATGACCCGAATGGCGGCAGCACCGAGAACGAGGAGATCCGCACCTTCCACTCCAACCTGGCGGCGCAGGCCAATGCCTACATGAACGCGACCTGGGCGGTGAGCGTGGCCAAGGCGGGCAACGAGGACGGTTCGGGGCTGATCGGCAGCTCGGTGATCGTCGATCCGAACGGAGTGATCGTGGCGCAGGCGAAAACCCTGGGCGACGAGGTGGTGGTGGCCGACTGCGACCTCGACGCCTGCCGCCAGGGCAAGGAGAAGATGTTCAACTTCGCCGCCCATCGCCGCCCCGAGCACTACCGCCGCATCACCGAGCAGGGCGGCGCCATCACTCCCGACTGATCCGCTCGACTTACACGGGGCCGGAGGATCGCCTCGCGGCACCTGCGGCCTTTGAAGGCGAACGGCCCGTTCCGCAGGAGAGGCTCCCGGCATGTCCCGTATCCTGGTGGTCAACCCGAACAGTTCCGCGAGCTGCACCGACACGATCCGGGATGCGGTGCAATCCCTGGTCCTGGCGCATGGTCCGCGGCTGGAGGTGACCGGCCTGCCGGAGGGGCCGCCAGCCATCGCGACCTGGAGCGACTGGCACGCAGTGGCCGAGCCGCTCTGCCGTCTCGTGGAGGCGGAGCCGGCCGAGGCCTATGTCATCGCCTGCGTCTCCGACCCGGCCATCGACCTGCTCCGCAGCGTGACCCCGCGGCCGGTCCTCGGCGCGCTGCGTTCCGGCATCGCCGCCGCGGTGGCGCGGGGCGAGCGTTTCGGCATCGTCGCCTTCGTCGAGGCGAGCGTGCAGCGTCAGCGCCGCGTGTTGCAGGCCATGGGCCTGGAGGCGCGCTGCGTCGCGAGCCTGCCGCTGAACCTGCCCATGGAGGTCCTGACGGGCACGGAAGGACCCCGGCCCCGCCTGCTCGAACTCGGGCAGGCGCTGAAGGCGCGGGGGGCGGACAGCGTGATCCTCGGCTGCGCCGGCATGGCCGGGCACCGGCGCTTCCTGGAGGATGCGCTGGGCCTGCCGGTGATCGAACCCTGCCAGGCGGCCGTCGCCCAGGCCCTGCTCGCTACCCTGCCATAGCCTTGGAACGGGAAACGGGTGCGCCGGATTCAGGAACGCCCGGACGGCGCCGGAGACTGCCGTCTCACTCAGCCCCGCGCCGTCCCCGGTGGGCCCGCGCCGCCCTCCGTGCTCCCAAAAGGCCGCTTCCGGTCGCCTTGAAGCGTGCAGGCGGCGTGGATCAACGCAAGGTGGCTCAGCCCTTGCGGCGTGTTGCCGAGATGGTCGCCGGTCAGGGGGTCCACCATCTCGCTCATGATGCCGACCCCGGGGGCGACAGCATCGAGCGTGCCGGTGAAGACCGCCTCGGCCTCCGCGTCGCGGCCCAGCATGGCCAGGGCCTCGGCCATCCAGAAGGAGCACGCCAGGAAGGCTCCCTCTTCCTGTTCGGCACCCGAATAGCGGTAGAGCAGCGCGCCACGGCCGAGCTCCGCCCGGATCGCGTCCAGCGTGGAGGACAGTCGCTCCCGCCCGTCGAAGCCGAAGCGCACGGCCAGGGTCAGCGAGGCGTCCAGCCTTTCGGTGCCGGGGAAGAAGGTATAAGCGCGTCGCTTCTCGGACCAGCAATGCGCGTCGATCCATGCCGCGATCCGGTCCCGCTCACGCTGCCATCGCGGCACGCAGGTGGAGGGCAGGTGCCCGGCTTCCGCCAGCTCCACCGCTCGGGCGAGGGCCTGCCAGGCGCTGATCTTGGACATGGTGTAGTGCTGCGGCTCCTCCAGCTCCCAGATGCCGGAATCCTTCTGCCGCCAGCGATCGGCGCATTCATCCGCCAGCCCGGACAGCACGCGGGCGCTGCGCTGGTCGATGATATGGCCACCGCCGACGAAAAGCGCCGCCGTCTCGAAGATGTCGCCATAGACGCCGTGCTGATGCTGGTGCGCGGCGGCATTGCCGATCACCACGGGGCCGGAGCCGCGATAGCCCGGCAGTGCCTCGATCACCCTCGCCTCCGGCGCCTTGTCGCCGCAGAGCGTATAGAGCACCCGGGGACCGTGCTCGCCCAGCCGCTGCATCAGCCAGGTGAAGGCGGCCTTGCTTTCCGCCATGGCGCCGATGCGCAGGAAGGCATTCACCGTGTAGGCGGCATCGCGGATCCAGGCATAGCGGTAGTCGTAGTTCTTGTCGCCGCCGATCCGTTCCGGCAGCGCGGCCGTGGCGGCCGCAGCGATGGCGCCGGAGGGTGAATAGAGCAGCAGCTTGAGAGCCAGGGCGCTGCGTCTGACCGCCTCCCGGTGCGGTCCGTCATAGCGCAGGTCCCCCGCCCAGCTGCGCCAGGCCTCGTCGCTGGTATCGATCCGCGCATCGATCTCCTCGATCGGCAGCACGCCCAGCGGCTCGTCCTCGGCGGCCAGAATGGCGACGGTCGCGCGCTCGCCTTCGGACAGCGTCACCGTAGCGGTGATGCTGCGGTCCTCCTCCTCCAGGATGCGGATGTTCGGCGTGCAGCGCATCATCCCGAGAAGCGGCCCGACATGGAAGACGCAGCCGTTCGGATTGGGCTGGAGCCAGGGCGAGGCCGTATCGCCGCGCGTGCCGAAGATCGCCCTGATGCGGAAGCGCACCGTGCCATCGAGGCCCTCGATGCGACGGGCCAGCTCGCTCCAGGGCAGGCGCCCGGCTAGGCTGCTATTCAGGGATTCCGTCACGCGCGCACGCCCGTCCGGCGTGGCGATCAGCGTCTCCAGGATGTTGCTGTCCGGGCGGTAGCGCCGCTCGACCTCGAAGGCGCCCTCGGGGCGGATCTGGAAATAGCCACCCTGCCCGGCATCGAGGAGCCGGTCGAAGAGGGGCGGGGAGTCCATGTTCGGCACGCACCACCAGCCCACCGCCCCGTCCGGCGTGATCAGCGCCACGGAACGCCCGTCGCCCAGCGCGGCATAATCCTGGATGGGAAAGCCCGCACCCTCGGGCGGGCTTTCCGCCGGGTCGGGAATGGTGGTTCGGAGTTTTTCTTGCGGCATCGCCTTTCTGTGGGGAGCAAAGCGGAAAGCGCAACCGCCGCGGCGGCCCGACCCCTGCCGGAAAGGCCCGGGACCAGGCGCCTGGCTGCCGCTTGATGCCGCGCGATGCGCCCCCAGTTGCCCTGCATGGAACCAGACCCTCCCAGCCCTCTTTCCGCCGCCTCGCCCATGGACCGAGAGGATACAGGCGCGATCCGCCTCGTCCTGCTGCATTTCCTCGGCGGCAGCGCCCGGGAATGGCACGCGGTGACGCAACAGCTGGGGGAAGGGGTCCGGCCGCTGGCCCTCGATCTGCCGGGCTTCGGCGCGGCGGCGTCGCAGCCGGGCTACTCCGTCGCCGGGATGGCGGATCACCTCGCCGGGGTCATCGCCGCCCAGCCCCCCGCCCGGTGGGTCCTGGCAGGGCACAGCATGGGGGCCAAGCTGGCGGCGGTGCTGGCGCGGAGGGCGTTCGACGGGGAGCCCGGGCTGGAGGGATTGGCCGGTCTCGTCCTGATGGCGGGTTCGCCCCCTTCGCCGGAACCCATGGCGGAAACCCGGCGCGCCGAGATGCTCGGATGGTTCCAGGGCCCGTCAGAAGAGCGGCAGGCCCAGGCGGCCCGCTTCATCGACAGCAATGTCGTCACGCTGCCGCCCGAGTCACGCCGCCTGGCGATCGAGGACGTGCTGCGCGCCAACCCCGCCGCCTGGCGCCACTGGCTCGAATCCGGCAGCCGGGAGGATTGGGGCCGGCGCGTCGGCATCCTCTCCTGTCCGGCGCTGATCCTGGCCGGTGGCGAGGACGCGGATCTGGGTCCGGCCGCGCAGCGGCGGCTCATGGCGCCGCACTTTCCCGCATCACGGGTGGAGACCCTGTCGGGCCTCCGGCACCTCCTGCCGCTGGAAGGGCCGGAGCGGGTCGCGGCCCTGATGCGGGACTTCCTGGCCGGCTGCGTGCGATAGGCGCCGCGTCAGCCGGGCGCGCCCGGCCCGGTGGCATCCGCGAGATCCGGCACGGGAAGAGGATACCGTTCCTGGAGCGCCTGGAAGGAGATCAGCTCCCCCGCGACGGCGCTGGCGGCCACGGTCGGCGGACTGGCAAGCCAGACCTGACCAGGGCCTGACCGCCCCGGGAAATTGCGGTTGATGGCGCTGACCGTCACCTGGGCCGGAGAGACCGAGACGCCGGGGCCGCAATTGGCGCAGGCGCCGCAGGCCGGCTGCAGGATCTCGGCGCCGATACGCGCGAAGGTGTCGAGATAGCCGCGTGCCGCGCAATAGTCCCGCACCGCCGCCGTTCCGAACTGCAGCAGCAGCCGGACATGCGACGGTGGCTTCAGGCCGCGTGCCAGGGCCCAGGCCAGCACCTCGTGGTAATGGTCGAAATCCTCGCGCTTCCCGGCGGTGCAGGAGCCGCCATAGGCGATGTCGATCCGCACTGGCCCGTCCAGGGCCGCGACGGGCACGCCCCGGCCCGGATCGCCGGGCGCGGCGAGCATGGGCGACAACCGCGACAAATCCAGGGGGATCACCTCGGCATAGGGTGCCCTCGGATCGCTGCACATCCAGGGTTCCAGCTCGAAGTCGATGCCGCGCCGCTCGCGCAGGAAGCGCCGGGTCTCGGCATCGGGGGCGACGATCCCGGCGAAGCCGCCCAGCTCGGCGGTCATGTTGGTCAGCGTGGCCCGCTCATCGACGCCGAGGCTGGCGATGCCTGGCCCCGCGAACTCGAAGACCTTCCCGACGCCCGTGCCGGCCTTCAGCCCGGGCAGGGCGAGGAGATGCAGCACGATATCCTTCGCGGTCACGCCGGGTGGCGGGCTGCCCCGCATCTCGATGCGCAGCACCTCCGGCACGGTCAGCCGCACCATGCCGGTCACCATGGCATTCGCCATGTCCGTGGTGCCGACGCCGAAGGCCAGGCAGCCCAGCGCGCCGCTGTGCGGCGTGTGGGAGTCGGTGCCGACGATGAGCTGCCCCGGCAGGGCATAGCGCTCCGCCACCAGCGCGTGGGAGATGCCTTCGGAACCCTCTCCGCCCGAAAGATATCCGTGATCCGTCAGCCCGTGCTCGGCGACAAAGGCGCGGTGCGCCTCCGACAGCGCCCGGACATGCGGCAGCAATCCGCGTTCCACATGCGCCGGGCTCCGGTGCGCGTAGGAATAATGGTCCTCGAAAGTCAGGATGGAGGCCGGGTCCTCCAGCACCGGTGCTTCGCCGAAAGCGCCGCGCAGCATGAAGCGGCACATCGCCGTGTAGATGTCGTGGATGAAGCGCCGGTCGGCGCGCACGAAGATTCCCGAGCCCGGTTCGAGCCGCTCCCCGGCACCCGGAACCGCCACGGCATGGCGGGCCAGGATCTTGGCGGCCAGGGTCTGCGGTCCCGGCGACACCGCCGGGCGTGCGCCGGATGCGTGCTGCAGCACGCTCCGCCCATAGGCCAGCAGCCCGCCGGCCCGCAGCACGGCGGCGGTGACCGCGTCCCGGCCTGCGACGAGCTCCTCCACCCCGATCGCCTCACCGCGCCGGATGCGCTCGACCAGCCCCAAATCCGTCGAGGTGAAGAGCCCGAGATTGTCGGCGTTCTGGCGGTAGATGCGCTCGAAGCTCTCCGCGATGACGAGCCGGATGCCGGCCATCTTCTCGGCCAGCGGGCTGTGCTCGCGGGAGGAACCCTTGCCGTAGCGTGCCCCGGCGACGGTGACCGAGAAGCCGCCTGCCCGCGCCATCCCCGGGCGGAAAGGCAGCACGGCACCGCATTTGACCCCGGTATAGGCATGGTCGGCCAGCGCTTCGTCGAAATGGACGAGCGAGGGCAGGGGGGTGATCTCGTCGGTAGAGACGTCGTCGCGCAGCCGCCCCGCTTCGGCAAGCGTCAGGTCACGGCCCCCGAGCTGTGCCGTGACCAGCTCCGGGTCGCCGGACAGGAAGAGGACGCGGCCCGGCAGATCCAGGCGGGCGTTCATTCCGCCGCCATCGGCAGGGTGGGCGCCCAGAGCATGCCCGCCGCCACCATGCGCTCGATCTCCGCCTCCGTCAGCCGGGCCTCCCGCGCGATCTCCAGGCTGTGCTCGCCGCTGCGCGGCGGCTGGCGCCGCAATCCCAGGCGGACGCCATCCACGGCCACGGGCAGGGCGGGCAGCCCGGCCAGCGGATGCGCGGCCGTGCCTCCGGGCACGACGCGGGCGGCGCCCTCGGCACTCGCCATCTCCGTCTCCAGCAACCCGCCCGAATTCAGCAGATGCGGGTCGTCGAAGAGGTCGCCTGGCCGGGCGATCGGCGCGAAGCTCAGTCCCAGCGCCTCGCAGCGCGCCATCAGCTCGGTTTTGGGCAGCTTGCGGAAGACCTCCGCGACGCGGGGCAGGTAGCGGGAGCGGTCGAGCACGCGCTGCGCCTGCGTGGCCAGGGCCGGGTCGCGCAACAGGTCCGAAAGGCCGAAGGCCTCGCAGAAGCCGCGCCACTGGGTTTCCGTCACGACGCCGACGAAGACCTGCTCGCCGGGATTGGCCGTGTCGAAGACGTCATAGACCGACCAGGGCTTCACCATGGCCGGATCGCCGAAGGAAGGCGGGTTCTGACCGGTGATGGCGGTGGCGGCCATGTGCTGCGCCATCAGCACCATGTTGGTCTCGAACAGCCCCGACTGCACATGCGCGCCGCGCCCGGTGGCATCGCGCTCGCGCAGCGCGCCCAGGATGCCGATCACGCCGAACATGCCGCCCATGATGTCGTTGACCGAGGAACCCGCGCGCATCGGCCTGCCGGGCAGCCCGGTCATGTAGGCGAGGCCGCCCATCATCTGCACGACCTCGTCCAGCGCCGCGCGGTGCTCGTAGGGGCCGGGCAGGAAGCCCTTGCAGGAGCAATAGATCAGCCTGGAATTGAGCGCGGAAAGATCGGCATAGCCGAGCCCGAGCTTGTCCATCGCGCCGGGGCGGAAATTCTCCAGCACCACATCGGCCTCGGCGGCGAGGCGGCGCACCAGCTCCAGGCTCTCGGGGCACTTGAGGTCGAGACACAGGCTGCGCTTGTTGCGGTTGAAGCTGGGGAAGAAGCCGATCGCCGCCCCCATCAGGCGCCGCGTGTTGTCGCCTTCCGGACCGGGCTCGATCTTGATCACGTCGGCGCCGAGATCGCCCAGCACCATGCCGCAGCTCGGCCCCATGATCATGTGGGTGAATTCCAGCACGCGGATGCCATGCAGCGGGCCGGTCGTGCCGCGCACCGTGGCCGGGGCGGTCTTCGCCGGGGCTGCCTCGGGTGCCGCGTCCTCCGGCCGGGCGACGGCTTCGCGCGCCGGGCGGAAGGTGCGCGGGATGCCCGCCCTGGCCACGCGGCCGTGCAGCGCCTCGCCGGGCAGGCCCTCCTGCAACAGCGCGCGCGTCCCGATCAGCGCGGCGAGGTCGATGCCCGTGTCGAAGCCCTCGGATTCCAGGAGATAGACCAGATCCTCCGTGTCGATATTGCCCACGGAGCCGGGTGCGAAGGGACAGCCGCCGAGGCCGCCCAGCGCGGCATCGAAGCCGCGCACGCCTTCCTCCAGCCCGGCCAGCACATTGGCCAGCCCGGTCCCCATGGTGTCGTGCAGGTGCAGGTTGCCGAGGCGCACGGGGCCGAGTTCCAGCCGCACGGCGCGCACCAGCCGGCGGACCTGCCGGGGGCTGGCATAGCCCAGCGTATCGGCCAGGGCGACGCCATCGGCGCCGGCCTCGGCCAGTTCGGTGGCCAGGGCGATCACCTCGCGCTCCGGCACCTCGCCCTGGAGGGAGCAGCCGAAGGCGGTGGAGATCCCCGCCTCGATGGAGGGCCGTGCGGGGCCGAGCGTGCAGGCCCATTCCACCACGCGGCGGAACTCCGCCACCTGCTCGGCGCGGCTGCGGCGGACATTGGAGAGGCTATGCGCCTCGCTGGCGGAAACGGGCAGGACGATCGCCTGCGCCCCGGCCGCGGCGGCGTTCTGCGCCCCGCGCAGATTGGGCGCCAGGGCCATCACATGCAGCCCCGGATGCGAGGCACGCAGGCTGCCGACGACCTCGGCGGCATCGGCCATCTGCGGCATGGCGGCGGGCGGCACGAAGCTCGCCACCTCCATCTCCGGGATGCCGGCTTCGGCCATGGCGGCGATCCAGCGCAGCTTCACCTCGGTCGGCATCACCGACCGGATCATCTGCAGGCCGTCGCGCGGCCCGACTTCCCGCACGGTGACGGTGGGTTTGCTCATGGCGTTCCTCATCCGCCCATCATGCCCCCGTGGAGCACGGAGATGAAGTCTCGATTGGCGAGGTCAGCGTCCGCCATCTGCGGATGCTGTCGCGGCCAGATGGTCCCGCAGGAGCCGTGCGGCGGGGGGAAGCATGGCTGCCGGCCGGGTGACCAGCCGCAACTGCCGCCGCGCCCAATCCTCGTCCAGCGGCACGGCCTGGAGAGCAGGCGTGCCGGCGCCCGTCCCGGCCAGCCCCTCCGGAACCACGGCGAGGCCCAGGCCCGCCGCGACCAAGCCGCGCGCCGCCTCCGTGGCCCCGACCTGGAAGCGGAATTCCAGCCGGTGGCCCAGCCTGCGCGCCGCATCGCCCAGGATCAGCGACAGCGCGCCGCCCTCCTGCACGCCGATGAGCGGATGCTCCAGCAACGCGCCGAAGCGCAGGGACCGGGCCTTGGCCAGGGAATGGTCCGGACGGCACAGGACGACCAGCCGGTCGCGCCGCCAGGGGCGGGCCTCCAGGGGAGGGGGGACCTCGCTCGCGCTGGTGATCAGTCCCAGATCCCCGCGCCCTTCCACGAGGTCGTGCAGGATCGTGCTGCTCGTTTCCTCCCTCAGCTCGACGCGGATGGCGGGATGGCGCGACGCGAAGCCGGCCAGCACCGCCCCCAGCTCGTGGCCCGCGATCACCGAGGCCGAGGCGCCCAGCCGGACGCTGCCCTGCCCGCCGCTGGCGAAGGCGCGGAAATCCTCGGCGAAGCGGGCCGAGAGGTCGAAGAGCGCGCGCGCATGCTGCGCCATCGCCTCTCCCGCCGCGGTCGGGCGCACCCCCCGCGCGCTCCGTTCCAGGAGAGGCAGGCCGCAGTCCCGTTCCAGCAGTTGCAGCCGCTTCGCCGCCGCCGAGGTGGCGATGCCGCAGCGCTGCGCCGCCTGGGTGATGCTGCCGAGTTCCACCGTCGCCAGCAGGATGCGCAGGGTCGTCCAATCGGCCTGGAAAGGGTTCATGATAGATGCCCATCACGGGATCGGGGTTGGCGCGGCGCGATGATGGCCGCTGCGGACGGGTGCCGAAAGACCGGCTTGGCTTGCGATGACCGGGGGGTTAGACCTGGGCCAAGACATCATCCGACCGGGACGAACCCGGCGGCAGGGAGGAGAACAAGGCATGAGGCGGCGCAGCTTCCTCGCGGCGGGCATGGCCTCGCTTACGGCCCCGCGGCTGGCCGGCGCCCAGACGGGAGGACGCCCGTCCTCCGTGCTGCGCGTCATTCCGCAGGCGGATCTGGCGGTGCTGGACCCGGGCATCACCACGGCCACGGTGACGCGCAACCACGGCTTCATGATCTTCGACACGCTCTATGGCCTGAACGCCGCCGGCGAGCCGGTGCCGGAGATGGTGGAGGGTCACGAGGTCGCCGATGACGGCCGGAGCTGGCTGCTGCGGCTCCGCAACGGGCTGCGGTTCCATGATGGCGAGCCGGTGCGGGCCTCGGATGCCGTGGCCAGCCTGCGCCGCTGGGCGCGCCGCGATCCGTTCGGCAAGACGCTGATGGCCGCGACCGACGAGCTGTCCGCGCCCGATGACAGGACCATCCAGTTCCGCCTGAAGCGTCCCTTCCCGCTGCTGACGCTCGCCCTGGCGAAGACGACGCCCTACACGCCCTTCATCGTTCCGGCGCGGCTGATCCCCTCCGATCCCAGTGCGCCGATGACGGAGATGATCGGCAGCGGCCCCTTCCGCTTCCTGCCCGCCGACCGCCTGCCGGGCGCGCGCGTGGCCTATGCACGCTTCGACGGCTATGTGCCGCGCCAGGGAGGCACGGCTTCTGGTGGCGAGCCCGGCCTTTCCAGCGGCCCGAAGCAGGTGCATTTCGAGCGGGTGGAATGGCAGGTGATCCCGGACGCCTCCACCGCCCTGGCGGCGATCCAGAACGGCGAGGTGGACTGGTGGGAGCGGCCGATCCCCGACCTGCTGCCCCTGGTCCGGCGCGACAAGTCGCTGCGTGCGGAGATCACGAACCGCGCCGGCACGATCGCCTTCATCCAGTTCAACCACCTGTATCCGCCCTTCGATAATGCCGCCATCCGCCGGCTGGTCCTGTCCGTGGTGGACCAGAACGAGTTCGAGCAGATGATCAGCGGCACCGATCCCAGCCTGCGCGGCGGCAAGGTCGGCATCTTCCTGCCGGGCGGCCCGATGGCCACCGGGGCGGGGCTGGAGGAGATGCGCGGCCGGCGCGACTTCGACGCCCTGAAGCGTGAGCTGGCCGCGGCGGGCTACAAGGGCGAGCGTGTGGTGATGCTGGTCGGCACCGACAGCCCGGTGAACAATGCCGTCAGCGAGGTCATGGGCGACCTGCTGCGCAAGATGGGCTTCAACCTCGACTACCAGGCGATGGACTGGGGCAGCGTGGTGCAGCGGCGCGTCAACCAGCAGCCGCCGGACAAGGGCGGCTGGAACATCTTCGGCGTCAGCGCGGATGGCGACTATTTCACCGACCCGACCGTGGTTCCGGCGATCCGCGCCAATGGCAAGGATGCCTGGATTGGTTGGCCGACCAGCGCGCGCGTGGAGGAACTGTATCGCGACTGGTTCCTGGCTTCGGACCAGGCGGACCGCCAGCGCATCGCGCGCGAGTTGCAGGTGCAGACGCTGCGCGAGGCCAACTGGATCCCCGTGGCGCAGGTCTTCCTGCCGACGGTGCTGCGCGCCGATGTGACGGGCGTGCTGCCGGGCTTCGCGAAGTTCTGGAACGTGCGGCGCGGATAGCCGGTTCCAGTCCACCGGGAAAGGGGGGGAAGGCGTGACGGGCATCGATCTTCAGGCGCTGGCGGAGCTGGAGCGCAAGGTTCTCTGGCTGGCGACCTGGACCATCCACCACGCCAACCATCTCCGCCCGAACACGGACGGGCTGAAGGTCGGCGGCCACCAGGCCTCCTCCGCCTCCATGGCGACGATCCTGACGGCGCTCTATCTGGCGGTCCTCCGGCCGGAGGACAGGGTGGCGGTGAAGCCGCACGCCTCCCCGGTCTTCCATGCGATCCAGTACCTGCTGGGCCGTCAGACGCGCGCGAAGCTGGAGGATTTCCGCGGCTTCGGCGGGGCGCAGTCCTATCCCTCGCGCACCAAGGACACGGACGACGTGGACTTCTCCACCGGCTCCGTCGGGCTGGGCGTGGCGCAGACGCTCTTCTCCGCGCTGGTGCAGGACTATGTGCGCGCCAAAGGGCTGGGCACGGACCGGCCCGATGAGCGCTCCGAGGGACGCCCCGAGGGACGTATGGTGGCGCTGATCGGCGATGCCGAGATGGACGAGGGCAACATCTTCGAGGCACTGCTGGAGGGCTGGAAGCACGGGCTGCGGAACTGCTGGTGGGTGGTGGACTACAACCGCCAGAGCCTGGACGCCGTGGTGCGGGAAGGGCTCTGGTCGCGGCTGGAGGCGACCTTCCGGAACTTTGGCTGGGATGTCGTGGTGCTGCGGCACGGGCTGTTGCAGCAGGCGGCCTTCGCCGAGCCGGGCGGCGAGCGGCTGCGGGCCTGGATCGAGAACTGTCCCAACCAGCTCTATTCGGCGCTGACCTTCCAGGGTGCGGCGGCCTGGCGACGGCGGCTGATGGACGATCTCGGCGACCAGGGCGAGGTCTCGTCGCTGCTCGCCCGGCGCAGCGACGAGGAACTGGCGCGGCTGATGGGCAATCTCGGCGGCCATGACCTGCCGACGCTGCTTCAGGCCTTCGAGGCGGCGCGGCTCCACGACCGGCCGGTCTGCTTCATCGCCTATACGATCAAGGGTTCCGGCCTGCCGCTGGCGGGGCACAAGGACAACCATGCCGGGCTGATGACCCCGGCGCAGTTCGAGACCCTGCGCACCGCCATGCGGGTCCGCGAGGGACATGAGTGGGACCGTTTCGAGGGGCTGGACCTGCCGGAGGAACGGCTCGCGGCCTTCCTCGACGCGGTGCCCTTCACTCGCGACCCGGCCCGGCGCTTCGCCGCCGTGCCCGTCCCGGTGCCGGCGGCACTGTCCGTGCCGATGCAGCCGCAGATGTCCACGCAGCAGGGCTTCGGCCTGCTGATGCACGAGATCGCCAAGGGTGACACGCCGCTGGCCCGGCGCATCGTCACCACCTCGCCGGACGTCACCGTCTCCACCAATCTGGGCGCCTGGGTGAACCGGCGGGGCCTCTTCGCGCGGGAGGAGATGGCCGATACCTTCCGAAAGGAGCGCATCCCCTCGACCTTCAACTGGCGCTTCTCGCCGGAAGGGCAGCACCTGGAACTGGGCATCGCGGAGATGAACCTGTTCCTGATGCTGTCCGCCCTCGGCCTGTCGCACGCGATCCATGGCGAGCGCCTGCTGCCCGTCGGCACGCTCTACGACCCTTTCATCGAGCGCGGCCTCGATGCGCTGAACTACGCCTGCTATCAGGATGCGCGCTTCGTCGTGGTGGCGACGCCCTCGGGGCTGACGCTGGCGCCGGAGGGCGGGGCGCACCAGTCCATCAAGACGCCGCTGATCGGGCTGTCGCAGGACGGGCTGGCCAGCTTCGAGCCGGCTTTCGTGGACGAACTGGCGGTGGCGCTGCGCTTCGCCTTCGCGCACCTGCAACGCCACGATGCACCGCCGCCCGGCAGCCTGCTGCGCGACGAGGCCGGCGGGGCGGCCTATCTGCGCCTCTCCACCCGCCCGCTGGAGCAGCCGCGCCGGCAGATGACCACGGAGCTGGAGCAGGACATCCTCCAGGGCGCCTACTGGATGCGGCCGCCCGGGCCCAATCCGGAGGTGGTGGTGGCCTATGCGGGGGCGATCGCGCCGGAAGCCATCCAGGCGGTGGGCCTCCTGGCCGAGGACCGCCGCGATATCGGGCTTCTCGCCATCACCTCGGCCGACCGGCTGCATGCCGGCTGGACAGCGGCGCAGCGCCTGCGTGAGTCGGGCCATCCCGAGGCCAGCAGCCATGTGGAGACCCTGCTCGGCCGGCTGCCCACGCATTGCGGCCTGGTCACGGCGCTGGACGGGCATCCTGCCACTCTGGCCTGGCTGGGGGCCGTCCATGGGCACCGGACCCGGGCGCTGGGCGTGGAGCGCTTCGGCCAGACCGGCACAATCGGCGACCTCTACCGCCATCATGGGCTGGACGCGGAAAGCATCGCGGCCTCGGCGCAGGCGCTGACACGGGGAAGGCCGGTACGGCACCTGCGCCGGGTTTCCTGAGCGGCACGGTCCCCGCCACTGGTCACCCGCCAGTCGCCGGGGCACCATGGGATTCGCCCGGCCTCCGGACCGGGGAGGGACCAGGGAAGGCCAGGGCATGCGTTACGACGTGATTGTTGTGGGGATCGGCGGCATGGGCAGCGCCGCCGCCTGGCAGCTCGCCCGGCGCGGCCAGCGGGTCCTGGGGCTGGAACGCTATGACATCCCGCATGCCATGGGCTCCTCCCATGGCATCAGCCGCATCATCCGCCTGCCCTATTACGAGGACCCGGCCTATGTGCCGCTGCTGCGCCGGGCCTACGAGCTATGGCGGGAGATCGAGGACGCCAGCGGCGAGGAGCTGCTGGTCACCACCGGCTCCATCGACGCGGGGCCGGAGGATGGCGGCCTGTTCCAGGGTGCGCTGGCCTCGGCCTTGCAGCACGAGTTGCCGCATGAGGTGCTCACCGCGGCGCAGGTCGGGGAGCGCTTCCCGGCCTATCGCCTGCCGGCGGGCACGCGGGCGGTGTTCCAGCCCCAGGGCGGGCTGATCGCCAGCGAGCGCGCCATCGTGGCGCATGTGCGGGCGGCGCAGGCCCTGGGCGCGGAGATCCGTGCCCGCGAGGCGGTCCGCGCGTGGCGGGCGATGCCCTCGGGCGGCGTGGAGGTGGAGACGGAGCAGGGGCGCTACGAGGCGGAGCGGCTGATCCTGGCCGCCGGGCCCTGGATGGGGCAGCTCGTGCCGGAACTGTCGCGGCTGGCCGTGCCGGAGCGTCAGGTGCTGGCCTGGCTGCAACCGCTGCGGCCGGAGCTCTTCGACCGCTCCCGCTTCCCGGTCTTCAACCTCGATGTCCCGGAGGGCCGCTTCTACGGCTTTCCCATCTACGAGGTGCCGGGCTTCAAGTTCGGGCGCTACCACCATCTGGAGGAACAGGGGGCGCCCGAGGCGCTGCGGCGCGAGCCCGATGCGCGCGACGAGGCGCTGCTGCGCGACTTCGCCGGGCGCTATTTCCCCGAGGGCAACGGGCCGACCATGGCCCTGCGCTCCTGCCTCTTCACCAACACGCCGGACGAGCACTTCATCCTCGACCACCTGCCAGGGCATGCGCAAGTTGTCCTGGCCTCCCCCTGTTCCGGCCACGGGTACAAGTTCTGCTCCGTGGTGGGAGAGATCCTGGCCGACCTCGCCACTGGCGACGGCCGGACGCGCCATGCCATCGATTTCCTGCGCCTGAACCGCCAGCCCCTGGCGGCATGACCGCCGCCATCGGCAGGAGGATCACGGTGCGGCACGCGCCGGGGCCTCGATCGCCCCGGAACGCCTGAATCCGGAAAACCGGCTTCCCTCCATGCAGCCAACCGGTTCCTTCGCGCGATAGCCCTGGAGAATGTTCCGCCGGGGCCGGGAAGCGCCGCCGGAACACGGACAGGACATCCAGGGCGATGCGGGGCCGGCCTCCGCAGCGAGAAGGAGGCAGGCGGCCATGGACCCGACGATCCCCTATTGCGGCAGTGCCCCGCTGCCGGAGGAGCTTTGGGGCCGCTGGAACCTCGATCCGGTCCTGCTCTCGATCCTGGCGGTGGCCGGCCTGGCCCACGGCTGGTGGCTGGGGCGGGAGGGACGGGGCCGGCAGGCGCGCTTCGCCCTGGCCGGGTGGCTGGTCCTCCTCGCTGCCTTTGTGTCCCCTCTCTGCGCGCTGAGTTCGGCGCTCTTCTCGGCCCGGGTGGCCCACCACATGCTGCTCGTGGCGGTGGCGGCGCCCCTGCTGGCCGCGGGCCTCCCCCCGGATCGGGGGAGCGGCGGCCGCGCGCTCCTGCCCGCCCTGGCGGGGGCGCAGGCCGTGCTGCTCTGGTTCTGGCACGCCCCGTCCCCTTATGCGGCGGCCCTTGGCAGCGACGCGCTGTACTGGATCATGGAACTGTCCCTGCTTCTTCCGGCCCTGCTGCTCTGGCGCGCGGTGCTCTCGCCGGAACGCGCTGCGGGACCGGTGCTGGCCGCCCTGCTCTTCACCACCATGCAGATGGGGCTGCTTGGAGCGCTGCTGACCTTCGCCGGGCAGCCGCTCTACGCGCCGCACCTGGCGAGCACGGCGCCCTATGGCCTTTCGCCGCTGGAGGACCAACAGCTCGCTGGGCTGATCATGTGGGTGCCGGCCAGCCTGCCCTATCTCGCGGCGGCGCTGCTGCGTCTCGCAAGCCTGCTCGGCACGGAAAGCCGCCGCGCGGCATGATCCTCTGGCTGAAGATCCTCCACATCGCGACGCTGAGCATCTGGTGCGCCGGTCTGCTGGGGCTGCCGCTGCTTTATGCCCGCCGGCCTCTCGTGGCGGAGGGAGGGCCGCTCTTCGAGTTGCAGGCCTTCACCCGCTTCCTTTTCGTCACCCTGGTCTCGCCCGCGGCCTTCCTGGCCATCGGCTCCGGCACGGCGCTGATCTTCCTGCGCGACACCTTCACCCTGTGGTTCGCCGCCAAGCTGCTCGCGGTGGGTGTGCTGGCGCTGCTGCACCTGCTGAACGGCTATGTGGTGCTGCATCTCTTCAGCAATCCGCACCTGCTGTGGCGCGGTGCGAATGCCGGGCTGACGGGGCTGACCCTGCTGACGATCCTGGCCATCCTCTGGCTGGTGCTGGACAAGCCCGCAGCCGGTCTCGACGCCGTGCCGGAGGTCCTGCGCCGCCCGGGCGGGCTGCGCGACCTGCTGGGCGGGGTGGTGCCGTCCTTCAGTCGCGCGACGACACCATGAGGGCGATCCCGTGATCCAGGATCAGCTTGCCGCCATGATAGCCCGCGACGCCGGTGAAGGCCGCGCAGAGCAGCGACATCAGCAGGCCGAGCGGCAGGACCGCCGCCAGGTCCACCAGCCGCAGGCCCCAGTTCATGCCGATCATGGCGATCAGGGCCATGGCGACGATCGCGTGCATCCAGCTCGCCGCGCGGCCCCGGATGCCGGGCACCAGCAGCAGCTCCGCCGTGCCGATCGCCGCCGCGAGCACGCCGCTGACGAAGGCGACGCCGCAGGCCCAGAGGCCGGCGCGCAGCCAGAACGGATCGGCCGACCACCAGTAGAACAGGTCGCAGCCCAGCGTGCCGAAGACCAGGGCGATGGGGAAATGCACCGCCATGGCATGCAGGGGATGGCCGGCCACCGCCACGGCGGAGGAAACATCCTCCTCCGAGAGGTTCTGGATGACCGGGTTGGTCTCGGTGCCCTCGGCCATGCCGCTTCTCCTTCTGCCCGACGGCAGAAGTCCGCGGTGGCACGGGGGTTTCGCCGCGCGGGCCTCCTGCCGTTCCTGCTGGCCCCCGGGGGGTGCGGCGGGCCCTTCTCCACCCTCGACCCCGCCGGGCCGATGGCGGCCTCGGTGGCGCGGCTGTGGTGGGTGATGCTGGGCGGCTCGGCGCTCCTTTTCCTTCTGGTGATGGCGCTACTGCTTCTGGCCTTCCTGCGGCCCGGCATCGCGGCGCGCACCGGGGAGCGGCTCTGGCTGTTCTGGGCCGGGCTCGTGATGCCCGGCCTCGTGCTGGCGGCGCTGCTGGTCTTCGCCCTGGCGAGCGGCGAGAGGCTGCTGGCGCATCCGGGCACGCCCGGCGTGCTGCGGGTGGAGGCGCGGCCGCAGCAATGGGTCTGGCGATTCACCTATCCCGAGGCCCCAAGGGCGGTCCAGGGGCCGGAGGGGGGGATGGAGACCGCCGGCCTGCTGCATATCCCCGCCGGGCGGCCGGTGGATGTCCATGTGATCGGGGGAGACGTGATTCACAGCTTCTGGGTGCCGAGGCTGGGCGGAAAGATGGATGCCATCCCAGGCCATACCAACATCCTGCGCCTACAGGCGACGGAGCCCGGCCTCTATGACGGTCTCTGCGCAGAGTTCTGCGGCACCTTCCATGCGGAGATGCGCTTCGCGGTGCAGGCGCATCCGGCGGAGGAATACGAGGCCATCCTGGCCGGCCTCGCCAGCCGCCTGCCGCTGCCGGCCTTGCCACGCGGGGCGCCGGAGCCGGATGCAGGGGGGAGGGACGCGGTAGGTTCCGTGCCGGTCGGACGGTCGCCGGACGGACAGCGGCTGGACGGCCAGACCCAGGGAGGGCAGGCGCCGTGATCGCGCGGGAAGACCCGCCGGAACGCAACCGTCCGTCGCCGGTCCGGCTGCACAAGGAGCTGGAGCGCATCTGGGCGACGCCGAAGGGCTGGGGCGCGCTGTCGGCGGTGAACCATACGGTGATCGGCAAGCGCTTCATCGTCACCGCCTTCGTCTTCTTCGCGATCGGCGGGCTGCTGTCGATGCTGATCCGCGCGCAGCTCGCTACGCCGCGCTCGGCCTTCCTGGGGCCGGAGGTGTACAACCAGGTCTTCACCATGCACGGCACGGTGATGATGTTCCTTTTCGCCATCCCGATGTTCGAGGGGCTGGCGATCTACCTCCTGCCGAAGATCCTCGGCGCGCGCGACATGGCCTTTCCGCGCCTCGGCGCCTATGGCTACTGGTGCTATGTCTTCGGTGGCTCGATCCTGATCGTGGCGCTGCTTGCCGGCGTGGCGCCGGACAGCGGCTGGTTCCTCTACACGCCGTTGTCCTCGAAGCCCTACACGCCCGGCATCAACGCGGATGTCTGGCTGCTCGGCATCACCTTCGTCGAGATCTCGGCGGTCTCGGCAGCGGTGGAGATCACCGTCACCATCCTGAAGCTGCGCGCGCCCGGCATGTCGCTCGACCGGATGCCGATCTATGCCTGGTACCTGCTGGTGACGGCGGGGATGATGCTGGTCGGCTTCCCGCCGCTGATTCTGGGATCGCTGCTGCTGGAGGCGGAGCGCGCCATCGGCCTGCCTTTCTTCGACCCGACGCGCGGCGGCGACCCGCTGCTGTGGCAGCACCTCTTCTGGCTCTTCGGCCATCCCGAGGTCTATATCATCTTCCTGCCCGCCGCCGGCGCCATCTCCACCATGCTGCCGGTCTTCGCCCGGCGGGAGCTGCTCGGCTATACCTGGATCGTGGTGGCCGTGGTGGCGGTGGGTTTCCTCTCCTTCGGCCTCTGGGTGCACCACATGTTCACCGTGGGCATCCCGCATCTGGCGCAGGCCTTCTTTTCCGCCGCCAGCACGCTGGTCGCGGTGCCGACGGCGGTGCAGATCTTCGCCTGGACCGGCACGCTGGCGAGCGGCCGGCCGCGCCTGACCCTGCCGATGCTCTACATCCTGGGCTTCTTCTTCGTCTTCACCTGCGGCGGGCTGACCGGCGTGATGCTCGCCGTCGTGCCCTTCGACTGGCAGGTGCACGACACGCAGTTCGTGGTGGCGCATCTGCACTACGTGCTGGTGGGCGGCTTCATCTTCCCCATGCTGGGCGCCGCCTATTACTGGCTGCCGCATGTCACCGGGCGGATGCCGGTGCAGCGCCTGGGCGTCGCGGCCTTCTGGCTGATCTTCCTGGGCTTCAACGCGACCTTCTTCCTGATGCACCTGACGGGGCTGCGCGGCATGCCCCGGCGCATCCACAGCTATGAGGCCGGGATCGGCTGGGAGGGGCTGAACCTGATCTCCTCGGTTGGGGGCTTCATCCTCACCATGGGCTTCGCCCTGTTCCTGCTGGACATGGTGCTGCAGTTCCGCTTCGGACGGCGGTTCCGCCGCAATCCCTGGGAGGCGGAAACGCTGGAATGGGCCATGCCCACCCCCGCCACAAGCTATGCCTTCGCATCCCTGCCGGAAGTGGCGGGGCGTGCCCCCTTGCGCGACGATCCGGATCTGGGCCGCAGGCTGGCGGCGGGGGAGGGCTATTTGCCTTTTGCCCGCCAAGGGCACCAGGAAACGCTGGCGGTGGAGATCGCCACCGGAAAGCCCGAGCAGATCGTGGTGCTGCCCCGGCCCAGCTTCCTGCCGCTCTGGTCCGCCCTGGCCACAGGCGTGGTCTTCGTGGCGCTGCTTCTCGGCATCTACTGGCTGGCGCCGCTGGGGCTGCTGGCGACGGTCATCCTGCTGCTGTGCTGGACGCCGGACCCGGCCGCGCGGCGCGACAGCGGCCCCATCCCTGCCGGGCGCGGGCTGATGCTGCCCCCGCATGCGGAAAGCGGTTCCGCGCCCTCCCTCTGGGCGATGCGCTTCACCCTGGTGGCGGATGCGACGCTCTTCGCCTCGCTGCTCTTCGGGGCTGCCTTCCTGTATGTGGTCGCGCCGAACTGGCCGCCACCCGCCATGCTTTCCGTGGGCCGGGCGACCGGGGGGTGGTTGCCGGGGGGCCTCGTCCTGCTCGCCCTGGCCCTGGCGGCCGTGGGGGGGCGATGGGCCGTCGCCGCGAATGCCCGTGGCCGGACCGCCGGGCGTGCTGCCGGGCTGCTGCTGGCCCTGCTGGGCCATGGTATGGCGCTGGCCGCGCTGTTGCGGCTGCTGCGCCTGGTGCCGGACCCGACGGCCCATGCCGTGGGGGCGCTGGGTGCCGCCCTGCTGGCCTATGCGGCGCTGCACGCGGCGCTGGGCCTGCTCTTTGCTGGCTTCGGCCTGTATCGCGGCTATGCGGGCTACCTCTCGCCGCGGCGTGGCCTGGATCTGCGGATCGGCCGCCTGTGGCACGACTATACCGCCATGACCGGGGCCATGGCCCTGCTGGCGGCCATGGCCCTGTGCTGGGGCGGCCTGCCGGACGCCGGAGGCGGTGCATGAGTGCTTCCGGACGCCGTTCCGGCCTGCTGCTGCTGGGCGGCTTCGCGGTCTGGGGTTCCGCCTTCGTCGCGCTCTATGGCGGCGTGTCGCTGGGATGCGCCTGGGGGTGGGACGAGGAGCCGCTCGGCCCCTTCAGCCTGCTCCGGGGCGTGCTGCTGCTGATCCTCGCCGCGCATCTGCTTGTGCTCGCGCTGCTGCTCTGGTGGTGCTGGCGATCCGTCGCCCCCGGTTCCGGCCGGGGGGTGCGGGGTGGGCCCTCCCCTTGGCCTTCCCCTTGGCGCTTCCTCGGCCTGGCCTCCCTGGCAGCCACGGGGGCCGCGCTGGTGGCCACGCTCTGGACGGGCCTGCCCGTGCTGGGCCTCTCGGTCTGCGCCTGAGCGGACCATGCGGGCCCGAGGGCATCATGCGAACAGCAGGATGCATGGACCCTCAGGCACGTCACGATCCCGCGCCGCCCGCTCCTCCGCCCTCACGGGCCAGGGCCTTTCGGCATGCGGACCGTTTCCGGCATTTTAACATTTTAGGGTTTTAGGAATTTAGACCTTTATCCGTCCGTGGGGTGGGCGAGTGCCGCCGAGACACATGTTCCAGGCACGGTGACGCCGTGGCGGGACAGGCGCAAGGCATCCAACCACGCGTGGTAGCGGGATTCTGTGCTGTCGCCCATGTTGAGCGAGGTTGGACGATGTTCGGCCGGCCGGGGATCGACCCGGAACGCGCTGCTGGAGGCGTCGGCGGATCGTGTGGCGGTGTGTTGATTTTATTCCTATATCCTGGGGTAGGTCCGGGAAGCAAGGGGCGTTTGCGGGGCGTGCCTCGATCCGGGCGGTGGCTGGACGCGCGGCCTTGGCGAGAGGGCGGGGCCTCTCGAACGGGGCTGGCCATGGAGCGCGACGCCGGAGCCTCGCGCGCCCATGGGCCGGTGCGTTCCGCCGTTCGTGTCAAAGCGTGGAGGCGTCGATACTGCGTTTGATGAAATCGGCCTTCGCCGCTGTATAGGAGGCCCGGTCCCCCGGATAGCGGCTCGCCAGCGCCATCTTCTCCGCCTCGTAGGACCGTGCGAGGCAGGGCGCGCTGCGAAGGCGGTCGCGGAAGGCGAGGTTCTGCCGCCATTTCCAGCCGTTCCATTCCACGACGTGGAGGTGGTGGGTGCGCGGCATCCCCTTGGCGAAGAACGCCCCGCCCGGAACCTGACGGCCGGCCTGAAACTCGTAGCCGATGCCGTCGAACAGGGGCCGGAACCGGTCGGCGATGGAAAGGCAACGGACCCCGACCATCAGGTCCAGGATCGGCTTCGCGCGGATGCCCGGGATCGAGGTGCTTCCGAAATGCTGGACATCCACCAGCAGGCCCTGCAGCGCGGAGCGGATGAGCCGCTCCTCCGAGGCATAGAGCGAAGCCCAGATGGGGTCATGTCCCACCAGGAAAACGCGGCCATCGTCCAAACCCAGCAAGCGGCTTCGCCCCCTTGTTCCGACCCGGGTGCCGAGCAGGCACCGGAGCCTCATCATCCCGGCAATGTGGTGGGGAAACTGGCATGGCGCGCGGCGGGTCTGCTGTGACCTGGCGCACATCCGGGGCTGCCGGAATCCGGGCAGGGGCGGGCTTCTCCCGGGTGGCGGCATGGCGGGACCGTGCCGCCGTAACCGCTTCGGGGAGGACAAGGCCGAGGACGCCACGACCAGGACGTCACGGTCACGCGGGAGAACGACGGCGTGCCGATCCGCACGGTTGGCCGAAGGGGGGCCGGTCGTGGGCGCCGATCCGGATTCCGAGTTGGTCGTGCCGCTGCGGGAACTGGCCCTCGGCGGGTACGGCCGTCCGGGCCTGGCCGGCGCGGCCGTGGCGACAGGGGCGCGATCGCGCGGCCGCCATACGAGGCAGTCCGCGCGACGGGACGGATCAGCCGGGAGAGGCCGCCTGCGGCACGGGATGGGTGTTCGCCGCCCGCCATTGGCGCTGGACCTCCGCATCCACCTCGTCGGCCGACTGCCCGGGCCGGACGGTGACCTCCGCGCCGTGCAGCGCGAAGCGGACCGGCCTGCCGAGCTTCCCGGCCTTCTCGACGCAGCGCGTGATGACATGCGGCAGGTAGTCAGTCGGCTGGGTGGGGTATTCGACGACATCCGGAACGGCGGTCATGCGATCGTTTCCTTATCGTTGGCGCGGGAAGCCTGGACGAGCGGCGACGATCGCGTCAAGGCGGGGCGCCGGGGATGCGGCGCCGTCCCTGGCTTGACCCTGCGGCGGATTGGTCAACAAGCTGAGATTTGCCATGTCCTGGGGAGGCTCACGGTTGCGACCACGCGGCGGGAAGGGCGGTGCCTCTCATATCGGCCTGCCGCCGGCGCTGCTCCGCGCGGCGCCCCTGCCGCGGCACGCCTTCGGCAGCATGCTGCGGCATCCGACGCGGGTGATCCCGCTCGCCTTCCTGGTGGTGATCCTGCTGGGCACCGCGCTGCTGATGCTGCCCCCGGCGCGGAGCGGCGGGGAGGGGGCGCCGCTTGTCACCGCGCTCTTCACGGCCACCTCGGCCACCAGCCTGTCCGGCATCTCGGTCGTGGACATGGCGACCTACTGGGCCTTTCCGGGGCAGGTGGTGATCCTGCTGCTGATGCAGGCGGGCGGGCTCGGCATCCTCACGGGCGCGACGCTGCTCGGCCTGCTGGTCCGGCGGCGCATCCGGCTGTCCTCGCGGCTCATGACCCAGGCGGAGATGCAGGTGATCGCGCCGGGGGATGTGGCCGCGATCCTGCGGCTGGTCCTGGCGATGACGCTGGGGACCGAGTTGCTGGTGGCGGGGACGCTCTGCCTGCGGCTGCGCCTCGCCTATGGCATGGGATGGGGGGAGGCGGCCTGGACCGGGGTCTTCCACGCGGTCTCCGCCTATACCAATGCGGGTCTGTCCACCTATGGCGACAGCCTCGTGCGCTTCGGCTCGGACCTCGCGGTGACGGGGCCGGTGATGCTGGCGGTGCTGGCGGGCGGGATCGGGGTGCCGGTGGTCCATGACCTGCGCCGCGCGCCGTGGGCGCCGGAACGCTGGAGCCTGCACACGCGGCTCACCCTGATCGGCAGCGGCGCGCTGCTGCTGCTCGGCTGGGCGGGGGTGCTGGCCTATGAATGGGGCAATCCGGCCACGCTGGCGGGGCTGTCCGTGCCGGAGCGCGTGCATGGTGCCCTGTTCCATGCGGTGATGACGCGCTCGGGCGGCTTCAACACCGTGGATGTCGCGGCGATGCGGCCGGAGACGCTGCTTCTCAGCAGCGCGCTGATGCTGATCGGCGGTGGCAGCGCCAGCACGGCGGGCGGCATCCGGGTGACGACCTTCATGCTGCTGGGCCTGGCCGTCTGGGCGGAGGTCCGGGGGTCGCCCGATGTCAACGTCTTCGGCCGGCGGCTGCCGGAATCCCTGTTGCGGCAGGCGCTGACGATCGCGCTGCTGGCGATCGGGGTGGTCAGCATCGCCACGCTGCTGCTGCTGTCGATGACGGATCTGCCGACGGAGAAGGTGCTGTTCGAGGTGGTGTCCGCCCTGGCGACGGTCGGATTGTCCGCGGGGGTTTCCGCCGACCTGCCCATGCCCGGGCTCGTGATCCTGGCCGGGCTGATGTTCCTGGGCCGGGTGGGCACGGTGACCATCGCCACGGCCCTTGCGCTGCGTGGCACCCGGGCCACCTACCGCTATCCGGAGGAGCGCACCATCGTTGGCTAGGAATCCCGTGAAGACCGATGCGGGGGTCGTGGTGATCGGGCTCGGCCGTTTCGGCGGCGCCGTGGCGCAGTCGCTGATCCGCACGGGGCATGAGGTGCTGGGGATCGACGAGGACCCCGAGCTGGTGCAGCGCTGGGCGGACGACCTGACGCATGTGGTGCAGGCGGACACGACCGATGCCGATACGCTGCGCAGCCTGGGCGTGGCGGAGTTCCAGCATGTCGTGGTGGGCATCGGCACCAACCTGGAGGCCAGCGTTCTGACGGTGCTGGCGCTGAGCGAGATGGCCATCCCGCAGATCTGGGCCAAGGCGCTGACCATCAACCACGGGCGCATCCTGGAGCGCACGGGCGCGCACCACGTCGTCTATCCCGAGATGGCGATGGGCGAGCGCGTGGCGCATCTGGTGACGGGCAAGATGATCGACTTCATCGAGTTCGACGACGGATTCGCCATCGTGAAGACCCGCGCCCCGGCCGAGGCGGTGGGCCGGACCCTGGAGGAATCCGCGCTGCGGTCGCGGCACGGCATCACCATCGTGGGCGTGAAGCGGCGCGGGGCCGATTTCACCTATGCCCGGCCGGAAACGCGGGTGGAGGCCGGGGACCTGCTGATCGTGTCCGGCCCGACGAAGCTGGTGGAAGCCTTTGCCGCGCTGACCTGAGCGGGTGGGGGCATACCCGCCCGATGGGGTCAGGGCGCCACCGGCAGGCTGACCACCGCATCGGCCTGTTCGAAATCGCTGAGGAGGATCTCGGCGCGCAGGGTCCAGTCCCCGGGCAGGGCCAGTTCCGGTCCTTCCAGCACGAAGCGCCCCGGCGCCTCCTCCCGCATCGGGCGGCGGAGGCCGGCGATGCCCGCCCCGGGCCGCGACATCTCCAGCCAGACTTCCTTCGCGGCGAAGGCGGTGCCATCCGGGCGGGCCAGCCAGAGATCGATGCGGTTCGGCCCGGCCCGGGCCGGCCTCGCCTGGAGGGTGACGGAAAGCCCCGCCACCTCGGTCGCGACGGTGACGCCGTCCTCCGGCGCGGCGTGGTGGTGGTCCTGTGCTCCCGCCTGGTGGGGGGAGGTCATGCTCAGCACGGCGGTGGCGGCCAGGACCAGCGTCGCCAGCGCTGCCTCGGCCATGATGCTGCGGCGCAGGGACGAGGGGGCGGAGGGGCGGCCGAGGGCCAGGGCCGGGGTGAGGCGCCGGTGGTTCAGCCCGGCCAGGGCGAGCAGCAGCAGGGCGCCGCCGGCCTTCGCCAGCAGCAGCGTCCCGTAGGTCGTTTCCAGCAGGGCGGATGGGCCCGGCAGGTGCAGCGCCGCCTGGGTCACGCCGCTCAGCAGCAGCAGGGCGACGGCGGGGATGGCGATGGTGGCGAAGCGCCGCACCGCCGGCAACGCGCCTGCCCCGTCGCGGCGCAGCAGGGCCCAGAGGGGCAGGAAGGCCCCCAGCCAGAAGGCCGCCGTCAGCGCATGGAGGGTGAGCAGGAGGCGGGCCGGAAGGCCGCCTGTGGCGGCATGGCCGGACAGGCTCAGGCCGCCCGCCGCCAGGACGGCGCCCGCCAAGCCGAGGAGACGGGCGAGGCGAGTGCCCCGGCCGCCGAGGGCGATCGCCACCAGGGCGAGGCCGAGCGCCACGGTGGCGTCCCGCGCGAAGACGGTGGAGGCCCGGGCGGCGATCCAGGTCCCGCCCTGCAGGAGCGCGCCGGGGCCGGGGGCCGCCAGCATGCTGCCGCCCTGCACTCCGATGCCGAGAACCGCCGCCAGGATGCCGGCGCAGGCACCGGCCTGCATCCAACGGAGCATGGCCGCGGACGGCGGCGCGATCGCGGCGTGGAACAGGGCGCCGCCCGCGCCGAGCATGAAGCCCAGATACAGGGCGAAGCGCAGGATCTCCGCCGCCTCGGTCCAGATCGTCCCCTCGGCCGGGGCGGTGGCGGTCCCTTCCGGTGCCATGCCGATGCCGAAGGCGATGGCGCCGCTGACCGGGTGCCCGTCGGCGGAGATGATCCGGAAGCTGGCAAGGTAGGTGCCGGGGGGCAGCCGCGGGGGCATTGGCGCCCCGATGGTGGCGCTGTCCTGTCCCGTCCCGTGGGACAGGACCGTCACGCCGCCCGGCCCCGCCAGCCGGAGGTCGAGGGGGGTCACCGCCTCGTCGAAGCGCAGCACCAGCCGGTCCGGCGGCTGCGCGAGGCTGGCGCCGTCCGCCGGGTCGCTGCCCAGCAGCGCGGCATGGCCCCAGGCACCGGAAAGAGGCACCAGCCACAGGCCGCACAGCAGGAGCAGCGGAAGCAGGCGGCGCACAGGTCCCGCCTCAGCCCTTGGGCGTGATGCGGACGGCGAAGGCCGGGGCGCGCAGCGTCCCGCCGGATGCGGAGGGGCGCTCGATCCAGCGGGTCACCTTGCCGCCCTCGCATTCCTGCACGATGGGGAAATAGACCGTCTGGCCGGGTTCCTTCGGCGTCTGCACCCGCAGGACGAACTCCTGGTAGAAGGCGTCGGGCAGGTTGCCGCCCCGCCAGGCGACCTCCCGGACCGGCGCGCTCTCGCCATGGCCTCCGGGTGCGGCGGTGCCTTCCTCGGTCACGGTGGTCAGGGTCCAGCCGGCCAGGGGCATCGGCTTCACGTTGCGGAAGCCCTCGGGGATCTGCACCCGGATGCCGGTGGTGGACGCGCCGTCGCAGCCATGCGGCACGCGGATGGCCACGCGGAGGTAGCTGTCCGCCGGCATGGCGGACTGGTCCAGCGTCACATGCGCGGCGGCCGGGAGGGCGAGGAGGCTGGCGCCGAAGGCGACGGCGAAGCGGTTGAGCATGGGCGGTCTCCGTGGTGTCGGGCGTGGCGGGGGATCAGTGATGGCCATGCGGGCCGGTGGCACCCGCCGCCTGCACCGGCACCTGTACGGTGATGGCGCCGGCATGTTCGAAGGTCAGGGTGACAGGGACGGCCTCGCCCACCCGCATCGGGGCCGAGAGGCCGACCAGCATGAGATGCAGGCCGCCGGGGCGCAGGGTGACGCTGCCGCCCGCCGGGATTTCGATGGCCTGGACCGGCTGCATGCGCATGACGTCGCCGTCGCGCACCGTGGTGTGCAGCTCCGCCGCGCGGGGCAGGGGGCTGCTGGCGGAGAGCAGGCGGTCCGGCGCGGTGCCGGTGTTCCGGATGGTCAGGAACACGCCGCCCGTGCCGCCCTGCACCGCCGCCCGGGCCCAGGGCTGCTCGATGCCGATGGTGCCCGGCTGCTGTGCCAGGGCGGGAAGGGTGGCCAGGAGGGGCGGGAGGAGCAGGGCCGGCAGCAGCCGGCGGCGAAACGGCGCCATGACGGGGGGGTTCCTTGCGTGGACGGAAGACTGGCCCGGCCGGATGTCCGGTGGGCGGCAGCGATGCATGAGGGGGAGGCCGGAGGGCCGGGGCCGGGCCGGAAAGGAACCCGGCCGCGCGGCCCGCATGGCGAATGGCCGCACGGGCGGAGAGCCCGGGCGGCGGCCATGTCAGGGTTCAGGCGATGGGTGGGGCGCGGGGTTGCTGCGGCGGGCCGCGGGGCGGGATCGGCGGCAGGCCGGGCCGGGTGGCGTCATGCGTGACCACCGCGAAGCCGGTGGGCTGGAGCAGGACCGCCGGAGGTGCCGGCGGGAGCACGACGCCCATGTGGTGGCACATCGGGCAACCCGGATGCGGGCTGGCCTTCGGAACCTCCTGGCCGTCCGGCCCCACCAGGATGGTGCGATGGGGGCCGGAAGGACTGCACAGCTCCACGAGCTGCGCCGCGGCGGTGCCGGTGAAGGGGCGAAGGCAGGCCGGGAGCGCCGCCGACCACTGCAGGAGGAGCAGCACGGCCACAAGGCTCAGGAAAGGGCGGCGGGCCTGGCGCATGGGGGACGGTATCCCTATCAGCCGCGGCAGGCCTTGTCACCGTCCCGAGGGCCGGTGTTCGGACGTCAGCACTCGGCGCGTTTTCCCCGGCCCGGGGGCCGCGCCCGTCACGCCGTGCCGTCCAGCCAGGCCACCTGGCTGCCATGGGCCTGCGCGGTGGCGAGCCGCCGCTCCATGCCGCCCGGCCAGAGGGTCAGGCGCAGCTCCGGCCGGGCCTCGGGGGTGGGCGGCTCGAAGCGCAGCCAGGCGAGCGGTGCCTGCGGGCTGGCCCGCGCTCCGCGCTCCCGCAGCGTTCCGGCAATGTCCTCGCGCGTTTCCCCGGGCATGTATTGCCACATGATGGAATGGTACAGGACGGTGGCGCGCCCGGCCGCCGTTCCGGCCAGACGTTCCCGGACCCAGGGGGCCGCGTCGGCCCGTTCCACGCGCTGCCCGGCGGCCCGCGCCACGGCGATGGCGCCGTCCAGCCGGGCCAGGCGCTCGCGCTGGTCCGCCCAGACATAGGCGCGCAGGCGAAGGCGCTGGGCAAGGTCCTCCAGGTCGATCGGCGAAAGGTCGCAGGCCCGGCGCGACGCCACGCGCAGCGGCGCATCCAGCGGCGGCAGGCCGCCCTCCCAGGCCGGAGCCAGATGCACGGGGCTGGCCGGGTCGCCCCAGGACGCGCCGCCCAGACGGTAGTGGAAGCGGTCCCAGACCGTGTTGAGGCCAGCGCTGGCGCCGATCTCCAGCAGGTCCAGCGGCAGGCCGGTATCCCGCGCGATCCGCAGGAATCCGCCGAGCAGCACGCCGGATCGTCCGACCTCGTTGGTCTGCGGCGCGGAGGCCAGGAAGCCCTCGATGAAGGCATGATGGGTTGTCAGGACACTGGGCAGAAGCGGGGCGAGGCGTTCCGGGCCTGCCTCCGCCCGGGGCGGATAGGCGGCGGCGAGTTCCGGCGCCGCGCCGCCCAGCACCAGCGCATGCAGCGCCCCCGCCAGCCGCAGCGGCAGCGCATCGGCCACCGGGTCGCCGGGCCAGTGGCCCAGCAGCGCCGCCGTGCGGCCGCCGGCGGCGAGATCGGCGGCAAGCAGGCGCAGCAGCCCGGCGGTGAAGGGCGAGCCCAGGCTGTCGCACCAGCCGATCTGTTTGGCGAAGCTGGCGAGGATCCTGTCCCGTTCCGGCGGTGTCTCGGGCATCCGCATCTCCTGCGCTTGACGCGGCAAGGAGGATCGCGGCACGGGTTGTCGTCAATCTTGATCGAGATGATCAACATCACCGAGACCGGCCCGCCCCATCTGACTGCCCAGGAGGCCACGGCGCGCCTCGGCGTCTCGCGGCAGACCCTCTACAGCTATGTGAGCCGTGGCCTGGTGCGTGCCGTCGCGGCGCCGGACGATCCGCGGCGCAGCCTCTATGATGCGCAGGACGTGGCCCTGCTGCTGGAACGGCGGGGACGGGGCCGGGCGAGGCGGGACATCGCGGCCTCCACCACCGACTGGGGGGAGCCGGTGCTGCGCTCCTCCCTGACGCTGATCGATGGCGGTGGGTTCCGCTATCGCGGCCAGGATGCGGTCGCCCTGTCGCGGCGGGCCTCGCTGGAGGAGGCGGCCGCCCTGCTCTGGGGCTTCCCGGTCGCGCCCGCCGCCCCGCCGGAGGGGCCTGTCCCGGCGGGGGAACGGCCGCTCGAACGGGCGCTGCGGGCGGTGGCCACCGAGGCGGCCCGCAGCGACTGGGCGCTGCACCCGCCCCGGATCGCGGCGGGGGCGGCCCGGCTGCTGGGCCTCGTGGTGGAGGCGGTGGCCGGGGAAAGCAGGAAAGGGGAAGGCGCCGCGCATGACCGGCTGGCCGCCGCCTGGGGCCTCGACGGCCGGGGGGGCGAGCTGCTGCGCCGGGCGCTGGTGCTCTGCGCCGACCATGAGCTGAACGCCTCCGCCTATGCCGCGCGGGTCGTCGCCTCCACGGGCGCCTCCCTGGCCGCCTGCGTGCTGGCCGGCCTCGCCGCCCTGTCCGGCCCCCGGCATGGCGGCATGACCGACCGCGTCCGCGCCCTGGCGGCGGACCCGGAGGTGCGGCGCGATCCGGTCAGGGCCCTCGGCGCCCGGCTCGCGCGGGGGGAGGAGATCCCGGGCTTCGGCCACCGCCTCTATCCGCAGGGCGATCCGAGGGCCATGGCGCTGCTGGAAGGTTTCCCGGTCCCGGAAGCGTGGCGGGAGATGATGCGAGCGGCCGAGACCCTGACGGGGCTCCGCCCGACCGTCGATGTCGCCCTGGCGCTGATGGAGGAATGCCTCCCCCTGCCGCCGGGGGGCGGGCTGGGCATCTTCGCCACCGGCCGGACGGTTGGATGGATCGCCCATGCGCTGGAGCAGCGCGCCGATGGAAGGCTGATCCGGCCGCGCGCCCTCTATGCCGGGCCGGGGGCCGGGGGCGGGGGTTGAGGGCCGGTCTTGGGGGCCATTCCGGGGGCGCCAGGGGCCGAAAACGAATGGCCACGACCGAAAACGAATACCCGGCCGGCCATCCCGCCGCAGCAAGATGGCCGGGCCGCGAGTAACCAACAGGGAGGGGCCGATGGCATCGTCATCACGACCCAACGAAAGAACCTCATCGGTTCGCAACATGCCCGAGCTTTCCTCCGCCGCGCGCTGGCTGGTGCTGGTGCTGCTCGCGATCGGCGTGCTGATCGCCTTCGTGGACCGGACCAGCATTTCCTCCGCGCTGGCCGACCAGTCCTTCATCCGGCACTTCGGCCTGTCCAACGTCGATCGCGGCTGGCTGAACTCGGCTTTCTTCTGGTCCTACGGGCTCGTCCAGATTCCGATGGGCTGGGTCGTGGACCGCTATGGCGTGAAGTGGCCCTACACCGTCTGCTTCGCGCTGTGGTGTGCCGCGACGGCCGCGATCGGCCTGACCGACGCCTTCGGCAGCCTGCTGCTCCTGCGCCTGGCCATCGGCGCGGCGGAGGCCATCGTGGTGCCTGCCAGCTATCGCTGGATCCGGGACAACTTCAGCGAGAAGCGGAGCGGCACCGCGGTCGGCATCTTCTCCATGGGCAACAAGCTCGGCCCCGCCATCGGCGCCCCGGCCGCGGCCTGGCTGATCGTCAACTACGACTGGCGAACCATGTTCATCCTGACAGGCATCGCCGGTGTCGTATGGCTGATCCCCTGGCTGCTGGTGGTCCGGAGCGACTGGCCGAGCGCCGAGAAGCGGGCCGGCACGCAGACCAAAGGCTCCACCGTTCCCTTTGCCAACATCATCAGGAGCCCGGTCGTCTGGGGCGCGATGATCAACAACTTCTGCTACGGCTATTTCACGTTCTACTGCATGAGCTGGATGCCGGCCTATCTGGTGGAACAGCGCGGCCTGTCGCTTGAGGAATCGGGGCTCTACACCTTCTTCAGCTTCGCCGGCATCGCCATCGTTGCCGTGGCCGCCGGCTGGGCCGCCGACAAGCTGATCGAGCGTGGCGGCGATCCGGTCTTCGTGCGCAAGGCCTTCGTCACCGCGGGCTTTGTCGGCGCTTCCACCGTGCTGCTGGGCGCGCGGGCGGAAACGCTGCAATGGGCGCTGTTCTGGAACGTGTTCTCGTTGTCCTTCCTGGGGCTCAACACGGCGAACAACCTCGCCCTGTGCCGCCTGACCCTGATCCCCAAGCCGGCCGTCGGCCTCGTCACCGGCGTGCAGCAGGTCGCCACCAGCCTGGCCGGTGGCGTGGCGGCGAGCCTGTCCGGCTGGCTGCTGCATGTCAGCGGCGGCTACGAGCTGCCGATGATGGTGATCTTCGTCTTCCTGCTGATCGGCGCGGCGACGACCTGGATCCTGTTGCGGCCGGAATGGGCGCCGAAGGTATCGGAGGAGGTCGTCGTCCCTGGCCACGGGAAAGCGGCCACGGCCGGAGGCTGACGGGAGCAGGTCCCGTGCCCGGCGTCGCGGTTTGCGGCGCCGGGCACGAGTTTCTCCGGCCGGGTGTCAGGGCGCGGGCGGACGGCACTCGAAGCTGTTGCCGTCCTGGGGATCGCCCTGTCCCTTGTAATGCGCTTCCAGGGGATAGGCGCAGAGTGGGCGGCTGCGTCCCGGAAAGGCGCGGCCCTTGGCCGGCAGGGCCTCCGGTGCCTTTCCCGTCTCGACCCAGGCCTCGATCGCGGCGAGAGGATCGAAGTCGTCCAGGGCCGGGCCGCCGCCGCAATGGTTCATGCCCGGAACCATGAACAGGCGTGCCCAGCGGGACAGGGCCGCCTCGCCGCCATTGTCCTGGCCGAGCGCCCGCCAATAGGCGCGCAGGTCGTCCGCCGAGAAGACCGGGTCGCTGTTGCCGTGGAAGACCAGCAGCTTGCCGCCGCGCGCCACGAAGCTCGACAGCAGCGTGGCGGTGGCGTCGTTGATCGCCGCCGTCTGGGCCGTCTGTGCCGCGATGCGGCCGAAATCGACTTCCTCCAGCCGCAGGTCGGGCTTCGGCGGGGTCATGAAGTACAGGCCCAGCGAGGCGGCGGCCAGGGTGGCGTTGCGGGCGTTCGGGGTGCCCGTCGGGGAGGTGCCGAGCTTCCAGGCGCGCCAACCCGGCGCGGAGATCCCGGCATCCCAGGGCCAGGTGCTGTAGAGCGGCTGGCCCTGGCCGTCCCGGGCGCCGCCGAAGACGCTCCGCAGAGCTTCCAGCTTCGCCGGGGCGAGGCAGGACTGGGTCTGCCCCGCGCCGCAGGCCAGGGTGGCGGGGTCGAAGCGGCAGGCGGACATCGCATCGATGCTGCCATCCGCCAGGCCGTCCAGCGCGTCGCACTGCTTCAGCACGCCCTGGGAGACGAGTTGCAGGTCCTCCGGCGTCAGCGCCGAGGCGAGGATCGGGCGGCCCTGTTCGTCGCGTGGCGCGGCGCGGTTCAGGGCCTGCACGTCCCAGGCCTGAGCGATGGCAGCGCGGCTCAGCCGGAAGCCCGGATTGCCCGCGACCACGCCGTCGAAGAGGGTGGGAAAGCGCTGCGCCGCCATCAGCGCCGTCCGCCCGCCATTGGAGCAGCCCATGTAGTAGCGGTGCTCGGGCGGCCGCCCCTCATAGGCGCCGATCAGGTTGAGCGCCGTTTCGGCCACGCGGCCGATCGCGGCATAGGCGTGGTCGATCCGCGCCTGCTGATCGACGCCGAAGGAGGCATCGCTGCTGTCGGCGCCCTGGTGGCCGGAATCCGTCGAGACGACGGCATAGCCCCGGTTCAGGGCCGGTGCCGCCGTCGCGCCCGCGACCGGGATGGCCCCGACGGCATCGCTGACCACTCCGTCCATGCCGCCGCCGCCCTGGAAGAGGAAGCGGCCGTTCCAGTCCTCCGGCATGCGGAGCTGGAAGCCGATGCCGTAGCGCCGCTGGTCCACGCCCTGGCGCGGCGCGATCATCCCTTCCACGAGGCAATGCGCCGGCATGGCCGCCTGAGCGCGCGCCGCCCCGGTGAGGGCGGCCCGACCCGGGTTCTCGGCGGGAAGCTGCCCGGCGGGCAGGGCCTCCACGCGGGCGATCCGCAGGTCGGGGCCGGCCAGGGCGGTGAGACCGGCGCAGTCCCGTGGCGCGGCGGCCAGGGCCGCGGGCGCCGTCAGCAGCGCCACCGCCAGCCCCGCGACGAGCGGGCCGCGCGTCGTGTCGATCCGCATGGCGTCAGGCCAGCCTGAAGACGCGGATCAGCACGGCGGCGCGCGCCGGCCGCAGGCTGTCGAGCGTGCCGACATAGACCCCCTTGTTCAGCCAGCCATGGGGGCCTTCCGGCGCGGTGATGTCCAGCACGGAGAAGGCGTAGCGCGGGCCGCCCGGCGGATCGTCCACCGTGACATGGTTGTTCACGGTGATGACGGCGCCGTCCTCCGTCTGCAACTCGTACAGGGCGTTGAGCTGGCGCACCCCATCCCGCCGCACGAGCTGCCGGTCCGCGCCGCCGGGGAGGACCTTGCCGCGCAGCCGGGGGCCGCGGAACTCGCCGCCGGTGATCGGGACCATCCGCCTCTCGCCCAGCGGGCCGTTGCCGAGCGCCATGGTGGGCGAGAGGTCGCAGATCGCCTCGTAGACGAACTCCGTGCGGGGCGGCGCCATGGGGATCTGCGGCGCCAGGGAAACGTAGTCCTCCGCCCTGGCCTCGGCACCGGGCAGGGTGGCGGCCATGCCGCCCCCCGCGAGTGCGGCGAGCAGCAGGTTCCGGCGGCCGGGTGCCGCATGCGCCGCCTCGCGGCCGGGGATGGGGTTCTGCATGTCCTGCTCCATGACTCAAGCCGCCCTGGCCGGCTGCAACGGGGATGCCGAGGGCCGCCGCGTCACCAGGACATAGGCGGACAGGCCGCCCAGGATGGCGATCGGCACGATGCCCAGGAGCACCTCGCCCGGCGAACGGCCGGAGGCCACGAGGCCACCCGCGAGCAGCGGCCCGGCGACCGAGCCCAGCCGCCCGGCGGCCACGGCCAGCCCGACGCCGGTGCCCCGCACCGCCGCCGGATAGCATTGCGGCGCCAGGCCATAGAGGATCGCCTGCACCGCGATCACGGCGGCCCCGGTGAAGGCGCCGGCCAGGATCGTCAGCGGCAGGTTCGCCGGCAGCATCGCCAGCAGCGCCAGGGCGAGGACCAGCGCGCCGAAGGCGGCGGCCACGGTGCTGCGGCGGCGCGTGCTGTCCAGCGCGCGGCCCGTCAGCAGGCTGCCGGCGGAACCGGCGACGTTGAAGGCGATCTGCACGATCCCGGCCTGCGCCGGGCTGAAGCCGCGCGAGACCAGCAGGGCCGGCAGCCAGTTGAGCAGCAGGTAGAGCACCAGCAGGGAGAAGAAGAAGCCGATCCACAGCGAGAGCGTGGAGACCAGCATCCCCGGGCCGACGATCTGCCGCATCGCGCCGGCCGTGCGCGCCGTATCGGCCGCCGTGACCGCCGGAACACGCAGGTCGGGCAGCAGGGCGAGCAGAGCGGGGATGATGGCGAGGGGCAGGATGCCGCCGATCAGGAAGACTTCCTGCCAGCCGCCATGCAGGCCGACGAGGGGAACCAGGCTGGCGACGGCGCCGCCCAGCGGGATGCCCGCATACATCACGGCCACGGCGGAGCCGCGACGCTCCGGCGGGGCGGCCTCGGCGGCGATGGCGACGAGGTTGGGCAGGGCGCCGCCCAGGCCCACGCCGGTCAGGAAGCGCAGCACCGCGAGTTCCGTGAAGCCGCTGACGAAGGCGGTGGCGATCGAGAAGACGCCGAAGGCCAGCAGGGCGAGCACCAGGCCCATGCGGCGCCCGAAGCGGTCGGCGATGCGGCCGCCGGCGATCGCGCCGAAGATCAGCCCGAAGGTCGCCGCCGAGAAGAACATGCCCATCTGGGCCGGCGTCAGCCCCAGGGCCGGTGCCAGCTTCGGTGCCGCCACGCCGGCGGCCTGGATGTCGAAGCCCTCGATCATCGCGGCGAGAAAGCACAGCCAGAGGGCCCGTCGGTCCGGGGCCCCGGAGAGTGTCTTGTCCATGTTTCCTTCCCTTATCCGGGCAGTCCGGTGCGCGGCTGCCCGTCCCCTGCGGTCCCGTCTCGGAACCGCCTAGTCTTCGTCGTCCTTCCAGATGCGCTGCAGCAGGTCGAGCAGGACGGCCTGCTCCGCTTCCGTCAGGCGATGCAGAAAACGGCCCTCGTGCTGCCGGATCCGGGCGCGGATCCGGGGCATGGCGGTTTTCGCGGCCGTGGTGAGGAAGAGGAGCTGGCTGCGCCTGTCCTCCTCATGCGCCACGCGCTCGACCAGGCCTTGCTCCTCCATCTCGTTGATCAGCGGCACCATGTTGGCGCGCTTCATGCCGAGGCGGCGGCAGAGCTCCGTCGCGGTGATGCCGGGATGCTCCGCGATGGTGGACAGCATGCCGTAGGTCACCGGGCGCAGGCCGATATCCGCGAATTCCACCACGAAGTCGTTGAGTGCGAAGGCCGAGGCACGGCGCAGGTTGTAGCCGATCAGCTCCCCGAGCCGCTCGCCCTCCCGCCCTGCCTGTGCCGCGGCCTTGCCGCGCTTGCGATCCGTGATTCCAGCCATGGCCCATGAGGCGATCCGCAATCGGTGCTTGTCAAGGCGAAAATGTTATGAGACATAACTATTGGGTTTGGTGGCTACGGGGAGGTCGAGATGCAGCGCAATGACGCCGTGTTCCTGCGGATCGCAGGCGAGAAGAGGCAGGCCGCCGACGGGCGGTGGTTCGAGCGGCGCAACCCGGTGACCGGAGAGGCGGCGACGCGTGCCGTGGCCGCGCAGGCGGCGGAGGCCCGGGAGGCCGCCGAGGCCGCCGCGAAGGCCCTGCCGGACTGGGCCGGGATGGGGCCGAACGCCCGCCGCCTGCTGCTGCTGAAATCCGCGGATGCCGTGGCCGCGAAGGCCGCGGAGTTCGTCACGGCGATGATGGAGGAGACCGGCGCGACGGAAAGCTGGGCGCGCTTCAATGTCATGCTCGCCGCCGGGATGCTGCGCGAGGCGGCGGCGCTGACGACGCAGGTGGCGGGCGAGGTGATCCCGTCCGACAAGCCGGGCTGCCTGTCCATGGCGATCCGCGAGCCGGCGGGCGTGGTGCTGGGCATCGCGCCCTGGAACGCGCCGGTGATCCTGGCCACGCGCGCCATCGCCACGCCGCTGGCCTGCGGCAATACGGTGGTGCTGAAGGCCTCCGAGACCTGCCCGCGCACCCATGCGCTGATCGTCGAGGCGCTGGAGGAGGCCGGCATGCCCCCGGGCACCGTCAACCTCGTCACCAACGCGCCGGAGGATGCGGGGGAGGTGGTCGGCGCGCTGATCGACCATCCCGCCGTGCGGCGCATCAACTTCACCGGTTCCACCAAGGTCGGCCGCATCATCGCCGAGCGTGCCGCGCGCAACCTGAAGCCCGTCCTGCTCGAACTGGGCGGCAAGGCGCCGCTGCTGGTGCTGGAGGATGCCGACCTGGACGAGGCGGTGAAGGCCGCGGCCTTCGGCGCCTTCTTCAACCAGGGCCAGATCTGCATGTCCACCGAGCGGATCATCGTGGTGGAATCCGTGGCCGAGGCCTTCCTGGAGAAGTTCCGCGCCAAGGCCGCGACGCTGGTGGCCGGCGATCCGCGCGAGGGCCGGGCGCCGCTGGGCGCGGTGGTGGACCGGCGGACGGTCGAGCATGTGCAGGCGCTGGTGCAGGATGCGGTCGCGCAGGGTGCGCGCCGGCTCACCGGCGGCGAGGCCGAGGGCGTGCTGATGCCGGCCACGGTGGTGGACGGCGTGACCAGCGGCATGAAGCTCTATGCCGAGGAGAGCTTCGGGCCGGTTGTCGCCGTGCTGCGCGCGAAGGACGAGGAGGATGCGGTCCGCCTCGCCAATGACAGCGAGTACGGGCTTTCCGCGGCGGTCTTCACGCGGGACACGGCGCGCGGCCTGCGCGTCGCGCGCCGCATCCGCAGCGGCATCTGCCATATCAACGGCGCCACCGTGCATGACGAGGCGCAGATGCCCTTCGGCGGCACGGGGGCCTCGGGCTATGGCCGCTTCGGCGGCAAGGCCGGAATCGCCGAGTTCACGGAGCTGCGCTGGATCACCGTCGAGACCCAGCCCGGCAATTTCCCGATCTGACACTCACCCCGATCTGACATTCACGAGGAGAAAGACTGCCATGGAACAGCAACACGGCAGCACGGTGGCCTTCGATGTCGAGGACGGCATCGCCTGGGTGCGCTTCAACCGCCCGGAGAAGCGCAACTGCATGAGCCCTGCGCTGAACCGCCGGATGATGGAGGTTCTCGACGAGCTGGAGTTCCGCGACGATGTCGGCGTGCTGGTCCTGAGCGGCGAGGGCACGGCCTGGTCGGCGGGCATGGACCTGAAGGAGTATTTCCGCGAGACGGAGGCGCAGGGGCTCGGTGCCGTGCGGCGCTCGCAGCGGGAGTCCTATGGCTGGTGGCGCCGGCTGCGCTGGTACCAGAAGCCGACCATCGCCATGGTCAACGGCTGGTGCTTCGGCGGCGGCTATGGCCCGCTCTTCGCCTGCGATCTCGCCTTCGCCGCGGACGAGGCGAAGTTCGCGCTGTCGGAGATCAACTGGGGCATCCTGCCGGGCGGCGGCGCCACCAAGGTGGTGGTGGACCTGCTGTCCTTCCGCGACGCCATGTACCATGCCCTGACCGGCGAGCTGATCGACGGGCGCAAGGCCGCCGAGTGGAAGCTCGTGAACGAGAGCGTGCCGCTGGCGCAGCTTCGCGAGCGCGTCACGGAGGTGGCGCATACGCTGCTGAAGAAGAACCCGGTGGCGCTGAAGGCGACCAAGGATGCGATCCGGCGCGTCTCCGAGATGACCTACGAGAATGCGGAGGATTATCTCGTCCGCGCCCAGGAGGCCGCGAACTTCCACGACAACACCGGCCGCAAGGAAGGCATCCGGCAGTTCATCGACGAGAAGAGCTACAAGCCCGGCCTCGGCGCCTATGACAAGAGCCGCGGCGAAGCCTGAGCAACGGGCCGTCCAGGGAAACGAGGGAGACCGATCCATGCCTCTCCGGGCTTCACCGGATCCGGTGGCGCTGCATGCGCGCCTGCAGCCGGACCGTCCCGCCTGCACCGACCTCGCCACCGGCCGGCACTGGACCTATGCGGCGCTGCACACGGCGATCCAGCGCATGGCCACGGTGCTCGCCACGCGGCTCGGCCTCTCGGCCGGGCAGCGCGTGGCGGTTCTGGCGCGCAACAGCGCCGATCTGGTGATCCTGCAACAGGCCTGCCTGCGCCGCGGACTGATCTTCGTGCCGCTGAACTGGCGCCTGTCGCGGCCGGAGCTGGAGGCGATCCTCGCGGATTGCGAGCCCTCCTTGCTGGTGCATGACAGCGACGAAGGCGCCATTCCCCTGCCGGATGGACGCACCCTCCCGCTGGCGGAACTGGTCGCCTGGGCGGAGGACAGCCCACCGGCCGATCCGGCGCCCCTGCCGGATGCCGGGGCGCCGTCGATCATCCTCTACACCTCCGGCACCTCCGGCCGTCCGAAGGGTGTCATCATCACCGAGGCCAACGCCATGGCCACGGCGGTGAATTTCGGCGTGCTGGGGCGTGTCAGCCATCGCAGCGTCTTTCTCTGCGACTCCCCGATGTTCCATGTCATCGGCCTGATCACCAGCTTCCGCGCGCCGTTGCTGGCGGGCGGCTCGATGCTGATCTCATCCGGCTTCGACCCCGCCGCCACCAATGACCGGCTGGGCGACCCGGCGCTGGGGGCCACGCATTACTTCTGCGTCCCACAGATGGCGAAGCGGCTGCGCGAGCAGGCGAATTTCGACCCCGGCCGCTGGCGCACGCTCACCGCGCTGTTTACCGGCGGCGCCCCGAACCCCGCGGCGGATATCCGCTGGTGGCTGGAACAGGGCGTGCCCATGGTGGATGGCTTCGGCATGACCGAGGCCGGTACGGTGCTGGGCATGCCGATCGAACCCGGGCTGATCGCCGCGAAGGCCGGCGCGGCCGGCCTGCCCGCGCCCATGATCGAGTGCCGCCTCGTGGACGAGGCCGGGCGGGACGTGCCGGCCGGGGAAGCGGGCGAGCTGCTGCTGTCCGGCCCGAGCATCACGCCCGGCTACTGGAACCGGCCGGAAGAGACGCGGCGTGCCTTCACCGGAGACGGGTGGTTCCGCACGGGCGATATCGGCCGTCGCGACGCGGACGGCTATGTCACCCTGGTGGACCGCCGCAAGGACATGTTCATCTCGGGCGGCGAGAACGTCTATCCGGCGGAGGTCGAGATCGCGCTCGGCGAGCATCCGGACGTGCAGGAGGCCGCGGTGCTCGGCGTGGCGGATGCGACCTGGGGGGAGGTGGGGCGCGCCTTCATCGTGCCCCGGGCGGGGCGGGGCGACATCCCCGCGCAGAGCCTGATCGCGCACTGCGAGTCACGGCTCGCCCGCTACAAGATCCCCAAGGAGTTCATCGTGGTGGAAAGCCTGCCGCGCACGGCCTCGGGGAAGCTGCAGAAGCACGTGCTGCGCCGGGATGCCGGCTGATGGGGAGGCTGCCGTGACCGACGCCGCCGTCACGCTGGCGCTGCTGCTGGAGCGGGTCATCGACGGTGCCGCCGCACGCCCGGATGCGGAGACCACGGCCGCGATCCTGGAGGAAGCCCGCCGCTTCGCCGAGGCGCGGCTGGCGCCGCTGGCGGGCGTGGCCGACCGGGAAGGCTGCCGCCTGGAGGCGGGGCGGGTGCGCACCGCGCCGGGCCATGCGGCGGCCTGGGCCGAGTTCGCCGGAGCGGGCTGGGCAGGGCTGACGGCCGCCGAGGAAGCGGGCGGGCAGGGGCTGCCCCTGGCCCTGGCGACGGCGGTGCAGGAGGTCTTCGATGCCGCGAACCCAGGTTTCGGCATGCTGGCGCTCAACGCCCGCTGCGCGATCCGGCTGCTGGAGCGGCATGGCGAGCCGGGGATGCGGGAGAACTGGGTGCCGGCGCTCGCTTCCGGGCGCTGGGGGGCGACGATCTGCATCTCGGAGCCCCAGGCGGGTTCCGATGTCGGGCGCATCCGCACGCGCGCGGTGGAACAGGATGACGGCTCCTGGCGCCTGAGCGGGGAGAAGTGCTGGATCTCGTACGGCGACCATGATCTGGCGGAACGGATCGGGCATTTCGTGCTGGCGCGCATCCCCGGGGCGCCGGCCGGCACGCGTGGCCTTTCGCTCTTCCTTGTCCCCGACCGGCTGGAAGGAGGCGGGCGCAATGGCGTGGAGGTCCTGCGGATCGAGGAGAAGCTTGGCCTGCACGGTTCGCCCACCTGCTCCCTGTCCTTCGAGGGCGCGCGGGCCTGGCCCATCGGCCCGGCCGGGCGCGGGCTGCCGACCCTGTTCGCGATGATCCAGGCCATGCGTCTGGGCGTGTCGGCGCAGGGCGCGGCGGTGGCGCAGGCGGCCGCGACCCTGGCCGAGGCCTATGCGCGCGAACGCTTCCAGGGGGGCGATCCCGCCCTGCCGCCGGTGTCGATCACGCGCCATGCGGAGCTGCGCCGCCTGCTTCTGGAGATGCGCGTGCGGGCGGAGGGGACACGGCTTCTCGCCCTCCAGGCCGCGGCCTGGCTGGACGCGGGCGATGCCGGGGATGCGGCGGCCGCGGCGCGGGCGGCCATGCTCCTGCCGCTGGCGAAGAGCCTGGGGGCCGAGGCGGGCTTTGCCAATGCCGATGCCGCCATCCAGGTCCTGGGCGGGGCCGGCTATGTGCGGGAATGGCCGGCGGAGCGCCTGTTGCGGGACAGCCGGGTCTTCTCGATCTACGAGGGCACGACGGCCATCCAGGCGCTGGACCTGCTGCAACGCCGGGTGCTGGGGGAAGGGGGGATGCCGGTGCTGCGCGACCTGCTGGACCGGCTGGAACCCCTGGCCACGCTGTCCATGGCGGTGCTGGAGGCGGCGGCGGCGCTGGCGGAGGCTCCGGCCCGGAAGCGCGAGGCCGCGGCGCTGCCCTTCCTGCGCCTGCTGGGCCTGGCCTGCGTGGACGGGCTGCTGCGCCGCGCGGGCCGGCAGGCCGGTGCGCTGGCGGATCGCTATGAGGCCCTGTCCGGGTTCCATGGCGCCGGCGCTTCCGGGCAGGCCGCGTTGCTCGCCGCGCAGTGCGAGCGCGATGACCTCGATGCGGCCTTCGATCTGGTTTTCCCGGAGGCCGGAGCCCTGCCCGGCTCCTCGCGTGCTTAGGCTTGGCAGCGAAATGAACGGGGGATATAATCCCCTCCATTGAGAGCATTGTACAAGGCGCAACCATTGCGGGATTTCTCATCTGCGCGCGCCGGTTGCGACTAGGAGGGAGCGGGATCCATCCAGGCTCCTGACGGCCTGTGGCATCGCGCTCGCTCTCCTGCTGGCCGTGGCAGCCTTCATCCTGGCGAGGGATCTGCGCGCCCGCGCCATCGCGTCCGCCACGGAGGAACTGAGCCGGACGGCCCTGATGCTGGCCGACCAGTCGGAACGGATATTCCAGTCCCTGGACCTTGTCGAAGCCGGACTGATCGAGCAGATCCGCGCCCGCCCCGGGACGGGGACGCCCGAGGGGCTGGCGCAGCTCAGGGGTTCCGTGGAGCTGCACGAGGCCCTGCGCGAACAGGCCGGCCGCCTGCCGCAGGTCGAGACGATCGCCCTTTTCGACCACGAGGCGCGGCCGCTGAACTCCTCGCGGCTCTTCCCCGTCCCCGATGTCAGCTTCGCCGACCGCCGCTATTTCCAGGAGCTGTCGCGCCCGGACGCGCCGGACAGCCTGATCAGCGATCCGGTGTTGAGCCGAAGCACCGGGAACTGGACCATCTATGAGGCCCGGCGCCTGAAGAACCAGGACGGGGTGTTCCTGGGCTTCGTCATGGGCGCCATCCGCCTGAGCTCCTTCGAGACTTTCTACCGCGATGTCGCCAGCCATCCGGACGAGGCGATCACGCTGCTCCGCCGCGACGGCGTGCTGTTGGCGCGTCATCCCCCGGTGACCCAGCCGCATCCGAGGGATTTCCGGGATACGCTGGCCGGGTTGAGCCTGCCGGCCCCGGGGGAGGCGGCCGTGTTCTGGCTGCGCAGCCCTCTGGACGGCCGGGACCGCGTCTTCGCGGTTCGCATCCTGGAACACCTTCCGGTCATCCTGGCGGCGAGCACCACCGAGGCGGCGATGCTGGAGGACTGGCGGCATCAGGTGACGGCCCTGGCGGTCGGCACGCTGCTGCTGGAGCTGGGGCTGGCGGGGGTCGTCCTGCTGGGGCGGCGCCAGATGCGCGCGCATCTCCTGCTCGCTAGGGCGGAAGCCGCGGAGGCGAAGGCCGCCCATGACGCGGTCGAGGCGCAGCTGGCCCTGGCGCGGGAGCGGGAAGGGGCCGAGCGTGCGCTGCGGCTGCGGGACCTGCGCTTCGGCTCCGCGCTGGACAACATGATCCAGGGTCTCTGCATGGTGGACGAGGCCGGGACGGTGCAGGTGATGAATCCCCGCCTCCTCGCCATGCTGCGCCTGCCGCCGGACGAGCCTGTGCTGGGCCAGCCGCTGCGTCGGGTCGCGCGGCGCAGCCTCGCGCGGCGCGGACTCCGCCGGCAGGACGTGAGGTCGCTGGCGTCCTGGCTGCGGGCCAGGCTGGGGGATGGCCTGCCGCCGGAGGAGCAATCCTCCTTCACCTGGGTGCTGGCCGATGGCCGGGCCCTGTCCGTGCTCCTCCGCGGCATGGGCGATGGCGGCTGGATGGCGAGCCTGGAGGATGTGACGGAGCGCAGGCTGGCGGAAGCCCGCATCGTCCACATGGCGCGGCACGACCCGCTGACCGGGCTGCCCAACCGGACGCTGTTCGGCGAAAGGCTGCGGGAGGCAGTGGCGGGCGCGGCGGCCGGGCGGGGTTGTGCCCTGCTCTGCATCGACCTGGACGGCTTCAAGGAAGTCAACGACACGCTGGGCCATCCGGCCGGTGATGCGCTTCTCCGCATCGTCTCGGAACGGCTACGGCACCAGTTGCGCGAGGCCGATACCGTGGCCCGTCTCGGGGGCGACGAGTTCGCCGTGCTGCTGGCCGATGCGGGGCGGAGCGAGGCGGCCGTCCCGCTCGCGGAAAGGATCGTCGCGGCGCTCGGCCATCCCTATGACATCGGTGGCCGGCCGGCGACGATCAGCGCCAGCCTGGGCATCGCCATGCTCGCACCGGGAGAGGCCGGCGACGAGGAAACGCTGCTGCGCCGGGCTGACCTCGCCCTCTACCACGCCAAGGGTGCCGGCCGGCATTGCCACCGCCTTTTCGCTCCGTCGATGGAAACGGAGATCCAGCTTCGCCGGCAACTGGAGGCCGATCTTCGGCGCGGGCTGCGGGATGGTGAGTTTTTGCTTTATTATCAGCCGGTTTTGCGTGTTTCTTCGGGTGATGTGACAGGTTTCGAGGCGCTCCTGCGCTGGCGCCATCCGATCCGGGGCCTGGTCATGCCAGGGGATTTCATCGCCTTCGCGGAGGAAAGCGGCCTGATCCTGCCCCTTGGCGCCTGGGCCTTGCGGGAGGCCTGCCGGGAGGCGGCGGGCTGGCCGGACGGGCTCAAGGTGGCGGTGAATCTGTCGGCCGCGCAGTTCGGCCAGGGGCGTGCCCTGGTGGCGCAGGTCCGGGCCGCGCTGGAAACGGCCGGACTGCCGCCCACCCGGCTGGAACTGGAAGTGACGGAGAGTGCGCTGCTCGCCGATACGGCGGAAACGCTCGCGGTGCTGCAGGAACTGCGAACCCTGGGGATCGGCATTGCCCTGGACGATTTCGGTACGGGTTACTCCTCACTCAGCTACTTACGGAACTTTCCTTTCACGAAGGTTAAGATCGATCAGTCCTTCGTGCGGGAGATGGGGGAGCACCCTGACAGCGCCGCCATCGTCCATGCCGTGGTGGGACTGGGCCGGAGCCTGGGGATGCTGACCCAGGCCGAAGGCATCGAGACGGAGGAGCAGCGCCGGCTGCTGCTGGACGAGGGCTGCGACGAGGGGCAGGGCTATCTTTTCAGCCCGCCGCGCCCGGCCGCGGAGATCAATGGCCTGCTCGCGTCCTTCACCCGGAAGCGGGGCAGCGAGGCGGCCTGACAGCAAGGCATGACATGTCGGGCCGCCACCGCGAGGATGTCACGGCAGGGCGGCCACCTTCGCCCCGGCCGGCGGCGTGACGAGGGGCAGGGCGGAATCGATCACGATCATCGCCTGCCCGGCCAGGAGCGAGGGGCTGCGATCGGGCAGCAGCAGCGCCCGGAAGCGGATGTCCTCCACCGCCGCCCGCTCATAGTCACGGTCGATCACGCCGTGGCGGTCGAAGAAGCGGTTCAGTGCCGCCGGGATGCGCACGCAGCCCTGGCTGTCCGGCCGTCCCAGCCGCTGCTCCAGCCGGTCCGGGTCGGTGGCATGCATCTCCAGCCGGATGTCGCCCCGCTCGCGATCGGCCCGCCAGCCTTTCTCGGCCGATTGCCAGCCGAAATCCCAGACCCGCATGCCCTTCACGCCATAGCCGCGGATGTGGTTCTCGTTGAAGGTGCCCTGCGCGCGGAAGCCCAGGATGGCGTCCGTGTTGAGGAAGACGCCGACCGGCGTGATGTAGTGGTCGAAGTGGTTGGTCTCCCCGGTGGAGATCCGCGAACGGCCGATCACCGCCCAGGGGGCATCGGGCCGGGCCACCACCAGCCACAGGGTCTGCACGCGGGGGTTCCGGTCCACCACGACGGCCAGCTGCGGCCGGTCGATGGCGAGCCGGCCGCTGGCCGCCACCACCGCAGCGGCGCGTTGCGGCATCAGGGCCTCGCCCGGGGCCGCCGCTGTCAGCCGCGACGGCACCTCGCGGGCGAAATCCGCCCTGAGACGCCCGATCTCGGCTTCCGTGGCGGCAGCGGAAAGGGGCGGCTCCTCCGGCGGGACGGCGGGAGCCGGCATCCCGGGCAGCGGCACCGGGAAGGCAGCCGGGTCCGTTCCGGGCGGGAGCGGCGGGGAAGCGGCGGGCGGGGTCACTGTCGGAAAGCCCGGTGGCGCGGTTGCGACAAGGTCTCCGGAGGACTGCGCCACGGATGGCGTGCAGCCCGCCAGGGCGATCGCCAGCGCCCAGCCGAACGGAGGGCAACCCAGAGGGAGGCCCCGTGGGAGGCACCGTGGGAGGAGACTTCGCGAGCCGGAACCAGGCCGGGAAGGGGGGTGATGCGACGAGGTGGTCATCGACACTCGCTTGGCCGCCCGGATGCCGGACTGGCCTGTTGCAATGACCGTCACCCTAGCATCGCAGTCCCGGATTCCCTGGTCTCGCACAGGCGTTGAACACACTGTGATCCGGCGGCCACAGCCCGGCACCGGATCAGGCCGGCCGGCCGCCGCGCAGGACGAGCATGGTGGCACCGACGACCATGGCCGAGCCCAGAAGCACCTCCAGGGTGGGCGCGTCCCCGAACCAGAGCCAGCCGATGGCGATCGACCAGAGCAGGCTGGTGTACTGCACCGGCGCCAGCGCGGCGGCGCCGGCATAGGCGAGGGGGCGCATGATGAGGTACTGGCACAGGCCGGAGGCCAGGCCCATGGCGATCAGTCCCGCGAGGTCGGCGACTGACGGTGTCTCCCAGGAGAAGAACAGCGTCGGCAGCAGCAGCAGCGAGGACAGGGCGAGGAACCAGACCGCGACCCCGGCCGTGTGATCCGTCATCGACAGGGCACGGAGCTGGAGCATGTTGAGGCCGCCGATGCAGGCGGCCGCGAGCGAGAAGAGCGCGCCGCCTTGCGCCAGGCCGGTTCCGCCCGGCTGCACCACCACCAGGACGCCGGCGAAGCCCGCCAGAACCGCGATCCAGGACAGGAGGGAGACCTTTTCGCCCAGCAGGGGCGCCGCGAGCAGGATGACGACGAGCGGCCGCACGAAGGAGATAGCCGTGGCCTCGGCCAGCGGGATCAGCCGGAAGCCGATGAAGGACAGCATCAGCATCGCGGTCATGGTCAGCGCATGCGTCAGGTGCCGGGGCAGTCGCCTCGTCCGGAGCCGGTGCAGGCTGCCGGTCATCACCAGAACCACGATCAGCGGCGGCAGGGCGAAGGCATTCCGGAAGAAGACGATCTGGTTCACCGGAAAGCGGGCCGCCTGATCCTTGACCACGCCGTTGAGGATGGAGAAGAGCGCGATGCCCAGCAGCATGATCAGCACAGCCTTGCGCAGGTTCCGCTGGTCCGGTTCCGGGACGATGCCGGTGCGGATGGCGTCCCGGCCACGCGATCCGGGCGAAACGCCGCCCGCGGTGTCGGAAGCCTCCATGAGCCGGATCCTTTGTATGCGACGCGGACGCCCATGCCCGGCGACAGCGAATGATCGTTTGCGGGCGACTATAGGTCAGTGGAGCAAGCGCGGCAGGCGGTGGGGATCGACGGAAACGCCTTCCCGTGCAGGAATTGCCCGGAGTCAGGGCAGGCGTGGCGTGGGTGCCCGGACCACATGCAGCGAGGGGGGAGACAGTGGGAAAGACAGCCTCCCGTCTCGGGGCAAGTCCGTAAATTCGATAATATTTCTTATGTAAAATATGGCGCTTTTTCCAGTGCGCCGACATGGCCGGACACCCTCCGGGCCGCCGCTGCCATTCCTCCTCGGCGGCTTCGTGCTAGGCATGCCGCCATGCAGAAAGCCCCCTTCGCCTCGACCCTGTCGGTGATCGTCGCCCTGCTCGCGGGCTTCGGCCTGCTGCAGATGGGCAACACGCTGCAAGGCACGCTTCTGGCCGTGCGCGGTGGCATGGAGGGCTTCTCGCCCACGGCGATCGGCCTGATCGGCGGTGCCTTCTCCGCCGGGCTCATGATCGGCTCGCTCGTCGCCAGCCGGCTGATCCTGCGCGTCGGCAAGACCCGCAGCTTCGCCGCCCTGGCCTCGACGGCGTCGATGGTGCCGCTGATCCATCTGCTCTGGGTCGATCCCGCGGCCTGGGTCATCGCACGCATGCTGACCGGCTTCTGCTTCGCCGGCCTGTTCATGGTTGTGGAAAGCTGGCTGAACGGTGCCGCCGCCAACGAGGTGCGCGGCCAGATCCTGTCCATCTATGGCATGACCGGGCTGGTCGCGGGCGTGGTCGGCCAGCTCCTGCTGCCGGTCGCCGATCCTGGCGGCTTCGCGCTCTTCGCCCTGGTGTCGATCATCCTGACCATCGCCGTCCTGCCGGTCACGCTGTCCCAGGCCCAGGCGCCGCCGCTGCCGGCCCAGCCAGTGCGGATCGACCTGTTCAGGCTGCATGCGCAGTCCCCTTTCGGCCTCGTCGCGGCCTTCCTTTGCGGCATCAGCGCGGGTGCCTTCTTCGCGCTCGGTCCCCTGCTGGCGCAGTCCATCGGTCTGGAGCAGCAGGGCATCGCGATCTTCATGGCCGCCGGCGCCCTAGGTGCCGCGGCGATGACATGGCCGCTCGGCCTGCTGTCGGACCGGATCGACCGCAGGCTGCTGGTGGTGGCCATCGCGCTGATCGCCGTGGGCGTGCTGGGCGCCATGGCCCTGTTCACCCCCTCCGGTGCCTCGGCCTGGGTGTATTTCGGCCTGGTCTTCGTCTTCGGTGGCCTGGTGGTGCCGACCTACAGCGTGGTCCTGGCCCATGTGAACGATTCCGTGCCGCCGGAGGAATTCGTGGCGGCTTCCGGCGGGATGCTGCTTGTCCAGGGGGCCGGCGCGGCGGTCGGGCCGCTGGCGATCGGGGCCGCGATGTCCGCCTTCGGGCCGCGCAGCCTGCCCTGGATGACGGTGCTGGCGCAGCTGCTGATCGCCTTCTACGGCATCTGGCGGATGACACGCCATGCCGCGCCGGCGCGGAAAGAGGAGTTCCGCGTACAGTCGCCGACACCGGTGGGCACGGAGCTCATCCGCGTGTCGCAGGAAGCGGTGCGCTGAGTCGGGAAGGTGGCCCCGGCGGCCGGTTTGGCGGATAAGGCGCCGCCGCAATGGGGAGTCACGGCATGGTCCCGGATCGGAAGGATGCGGATGGGGAATCGCCCTGGGCGGAGGCCCGGGCGGCGCTCCCTGCCTCCTGGCGGGATGCGATCGGCGCGGAGTTCGATGCCGCCTATATGCGGGCGCTCGCGGTCTTCCTCCGTTCCGAGGCGGAAGCGGGCAAGACCATCTTTCCCCGGTCCGACCGGATCTTCGCCGCCCTGAAACGGACCCCGCTGGACGCGGTGAAGGCCGTCATCCTCGGTCAGGACCCGTATCACAGGCCCGGGCAGGCCATGGGCCTCTCCTTCTCCGTGCCGCCGGGCGTGAAGCTGCCCCCTTCCCTGCGGAACATCCACAAGGAGCTGGAAAGCGATCTCGGCCTCCGTCCGCCCTCCCATGGCTGCCTGACCGCCTGGGCGGATGCCGGCGTCCTGCTGCTCAACACCTCGTTGACCGTGGAGGAAGGACGTCCCGGCAGCCATGCCCGCTCCGGCTGGCACCGCTTTACCGACCATGTCCTGGCCGCCGTGAATGCGCGGTCCGTTCCCACGGCCTTCGTCCTCTGGGGCAATGACGCACGGCGGCGGGCACCGCTGCTGGATGGCAACCGGCACCTGCTCCACCAGTCGGAGCACCCCTCGCCGCTCTCCGCCTATCGCGGCTTCTTCGGCTCCCGTCCTTTCTCCAGGGTCAATGATTTCCTGGCCTCGAAGGGGCTGGAGCCTGTGGACTGGCGGCTGGAGCAGCACGATGCCGATGCGGCAGCGTCCCCGAGGCACGCCGCAGGCTGAAGCCGGCGCGTCCGGGGAAGCCCCGGGGTGGCGGGGCGCGTCGCACGCCGCCCCGCCCGTGCCCGTCAGGCGGCCAGCAGTTCCGCCAGGGTCAGCGCCACCACCTCGGTCGCCTTGCGCAGGTCACTGAGCGGCAGCCGCTCATCGGCGCGATGGGCATTGGCGTCCTCGATGGTCCGGGGCCCGGCGCCATAGAGCGCGGCGGGGATGCCATGGGCTGAGTAAAGGCGCGCATCGGTGTAGAGCGGGACGCCCTTGGCGGTGATCGGCTCGCCCATGACCTCGCTGGCATGGCGGCACAGGGCCTCGACCAGCCGCTCGCCGCCCGGCAGCGGCTTCAGCGGCTCGGCCAGCAGGATGCGGCGCACCTCGACCCGGGCCTTCGGGAAGGCCGCGGCGGCATCGGCGATGACCTGGCGCAGCTCCGCCTCCGCCTCGGCCGGGTTCTCCTCGGGGATCATGCGGCGGTCGAGCCGGAGGGTGACGCGGTCGGGCACGACATTGGTGTTGATGCCGCCCTTGATCAGCCCGACCGTGAGCTGCGGCGAGCCGATGCCCGTGATGGCGGAGGTCTTCGCGGCCAGCCCCTTCCGCCAGTCGTAGAGGGTGGACAGGATCGCCGTGGCGGCCTCCAGCGCATCCACGCCGGTGAAGGGCATGGCGGCATGGGCGGAACGGCCGTTCACCTCCACCTCCAGGTGCAGGCAGCCGTTATGGGCGGTGACCACGTTGTAGGAGAAGCCGGCGCTCAGCACGAGGTCGGGCTTCGAGATGCCTTCGCTCAGCAGGAAGCCCGGCCCGACCTCGCCGCCCGCTTCCTCGTCATAGGTCAGGTGCAGTTCCACCGTGCCGGACAGCGGTGCGCCCGAGGCTTCCAGCGCCCGGAGCGCCCAGACATAGGTGGCGAAGTCGGATTTCGACACGGCGACGCCGCGGCCATACATCCAGCCGTCCACCACCTCGGCGCCATAGGGGTCGCGGGTCCAGCCCTCGCCGGGCGGCACGACGTCGCCATGGGCGTTGAGGGCGATCACCGGCCCCTCCCCCGAACCGAGGCGGCGGCGCACCACGAGGTTGGTGACGCTGATCATGCCATGGGCCCGCACCAGCGCTTCCGGCACGGCGTGCAGCTCCACCTCGTAGCCGAGGGCGCGCAGCAGTTCCGCGGTGCGCTCGGCATGCGGTCGGCAGTCGCCCGGCGGGTTGTCGGAGGGCATCCTGACCAGTTCGGCGAGGAAATCCGCCTGGGCGCCCTGTTCCCCATCGAGGAAGGCGCGGATCGAATCCTGGTGGGACATCATGTTCTCTGGAAAGTCCGGGGTTGAAGGTGCTGCAAGGTTTCGAGGAGCACGCGCAGCGCGGCCAGGGCATCGGCTTCCGTGATGGCCTCGGCCGGATGATGGCTGATGCCGCCCTCGCAGCGAACGAAGATCATGCCGATGGGGCACAGGCGGGCCATGGCCAGCCCGTCATGGCCCGCGCCGCTCGGCAGGCGGAAAGGGCGGAGGCCGCAGCGGAGGCTGGCGCCTTCCAGCGCCTCGATCAGTGCCGGGTCGCAGGGGGCGGCGGCTTCGTCATAGGTTGGCCGCAGCGACAGGCTCACGCCACGGCGCGCCGCGATCGTGGACAGTTCGTCGCGCAACCGCCCGCATGCCGCGTGCCGCAGGGCGTCGCGGGGGCTGCGGATGTCGATGGTGAAGCGGGCGCCGGCGGCGATGACGTTCACGGCGCCGGGGCTGGCCGAGACCTGCCCGACCGTCGCGACGAGATCCGGCTCCTCCAGCGCCAGCCGCTCCACCGCCAGCACCATCTCCGCCATGGCCGCCACCGCGTCGCGGCGCAGATGCATCGGCACAGTGCCGGCATGGCCGGCGGTGCCGCCGATCTCGGCCACGAAGCGCGTGGCGCCGTTGATCGCGGTGACGATGCCGGTGGGCAGGCCCTCGGCCTCCAGCACCGGCCCCTGCTCGATATGGACCTCCAGATAAGCCAGAACCTGGTCCGGGCGGCGCGCCAGGGCGGGGATCGCCGCGGGATCGGCACCGAAACGGTGCAGCGCCTCGCGCAGGCTCACCCCTTCCGCGTCGCGGCTTTCCAGCGCCGAGGGGTCGAAGCCGCCCGCGACGGCGCGCGAACCGGTCAGCGTCACGGGGAAGCGCACGCCTTCCTCATCGCCGAAGGCCAGGACCTCCACGGCGAAGGGCAGGCGCCGCCCGGCGGCGTGCAGGGCCGCCACGGCCTCGATGGCCACCAGCACCCCGAGCATGCCGTCATAGCGGCCGGCATTGCGCACCGTGTCGATATGCGAACCGAGCAGCAGGACGGGCAGGCCGGGCTCCTGGCCCTCATAGCGGCCGATCACGGTGGCGGCCGCATCGAGCGAGACCGTCATCCCGGCTTCCCGCATCCAGGCTGCCACCTGCTCGGCGGCGGTGCGATGCTCCGGCGTGAGGTAGAGGCGGGTGAGGCTGCCCTCATCGGCTGAGAAGCGGCACAGCGCGTCCAGGCGCCGCATGAGCCTGGAACCCGGCGCGGGGCTGTCGCCCGGCCCGGCTGCCATCCTGCGTGCGATGTCCTGCCTCATGCCGGTCCCGGCCCCCCTGGCCGCGTCGCTCCGGGCGAAGCCTGCCCGATCCTTCACGGCGCGGCAGGTTGGACGAAAAGGCACGATAGGGCCAATATATTATCGGACTTGATCCAGTCGTTTTGCCTATTGATGGGCCAGCCCTTGCTGGCCGGGATGCCACCACATGGAATTGCGACACCTGCGCTACTTCGTGGCGGTGGCCGAGGCCCTGAGCTTCACCGCCGCCGCCGCCCGGCTGGGCCTGTCGCAGCCCCCGCTCAGCCAGCAGATCCAGGATCTGGAGCAGGAGTTGCAGACCCGGCTGCTGCGCCGGAACAGCCGGAGGGTCGAGCTGACCGATGCGGGGGAAGCCTTTCTGCTCCAGGCCCGCGCCATCCTCGCCCAGGCGGAGGAAGCGGCCGGGCAGGCCCGCGCCATCGGCCAGGGCCGGCGGGGCCGCCTCGACATCGCGCTGACGGGTTCAGTCCTGCTCGGGCCCCTGGCCCCGCTGGTGGCGGGATTCGAGGCCCGCTTTCCCGAGGTGGAGGTGCGCCTGCACGAGATGCCGCCCCAGGAGCAGCAGGAAGCCCTGCATGCCCGCCGCGTCGATCTCAGCTTCCAGCGCTGGCCACGCGAGGATGATGCGCTGGTCGCGGAGCGCGCCTGGGCGGAGGGGGTCTGCGTGGCGCTGCGCGACGATCATCCGCTGGCGGCGCGCGATGGCCTGCGCCTCGCGGAGCTGCGGGAGGAACGGCTGGTCTTCCTGCGGCTGCGGGATTCGCGCTTCGCCGCCTATCTTCGGGATGCCTGCATCGCGGCGGGCTTCACGCCCCGCATCTCGCAGCAGGTGGTGGAGGCGCATTCCCTGCCCAGCCTCGTGGCCGCGGGCTTCGGCATCGCGCTGGTGCCGGAAAGCGTGGCCCTGCTGTCGCGCCAGGGCGTCCTCTATCGCCCGCTGGCCGATGCGCCCCTGGTGGCGGATGTCCAGATGATCCGCCGGCCCGACCACAGCGCCGTGACGGGGCGCTTCCTGGATTTCGCGCGGGATTTCCTGGCCCGGCAGGTGCAGGGCCGATAGCCGCGCCCGGGGGGAAAGGCCCACCGGGCCCTTCCCTTGGCCCGTGCTCAGGCGGCGGTCAGGCCCGCGCCCAGGAAGCCGCCATCCACCGCGAGGACATGCCCCGTGATGTAGCTGGCATCCTCCGAGCAGAGGAAGGCCGCGGCCCCCGCCATCTCCTCCGGCTGCGCGTAGCGGCCCAGTGGCGTGCGCTGCGCCCAGCCGGCCCGGCTTTCCGGGGAGTGCATCCGCCGCACCAGCGGCGTGTCCACCGGCCCGGGCGCCAGGACATTCACGCGGATGCCGCTGGCGGCGAGATCGACCGCCATCACCTTGCTCAGCGTGACCACGCCGCCCTTGGAGGCGCCATAGGCGGAGCGGTGGAAGTTGCCGGTCATGCCCGAGACGCTGGCGATGTTCACGATGGACCCGCCGCCCCCCTCGCGCATCGCGCGGGCGCAGGCCTGCCCGACCACGAAGGTGCCGCGCAGATTGACCGCGACGATGCGGTCGAAGAGCTCGACGGGCGTGTCGAGGAAGTCCCGCTCCGTGCCGGTCCCGGCCGAGTTGACCAGGCAGTCCAGGCGTCCATGCCGGTCCATGACCTGGGCCACCAGGTCCCGCACCTGCTCCGGATCGGAGACATCCGTCCGCACGGGGTCGATGTCCTCGCCGGAGAGGCGCTCCGTATTGGCCGACAGGTCCGCGGCGATGACCCTGGCGCCCTCCTCCAGGAGGCGGCGCGCGATGGCATCGCCGATGCCGGAGAGCCCGCCGGTGACGATGGCGACCTTGCCTTCGAGACGGTTCCGCATGCTCATTTTCCTCCCAGGAAGCCGATCGAGATCCAGGGCACGGCGGCGACGAGGATGGTGCCCAGCAGCAGCGCGCCCATGTAGGGCCAGATCTTCCGCATGCCCGCATCCGGGCTGACCTTGCCGATGGCGCAGGCGGCGTAGTAGCCGACGCCGAAGGGCGGCGCGAAAAGGCCGAGGCCCATCGCCAGGATCACCACCATCGAATAATGCACCTCGTGGATGCCCATGCTCCGCGCGATGGGGAACAGCAGCGGGCCGAACAGCACGATGGCGGGAATGCCCTCCAGCACGCTGCCCAGGATCATGAAGGCCAGGATCGACACCGCCATGAAGCCGATGGCGCCACCGGGGAGCGATCCCATCATCTGCGCCAGATCGCGCGAGAAGCCGGACTGGGTCAGCGCCCAGGCCATGCAGCTCGCGGTCCCGATGATCAGCAGGATCGAGCCCGACAGCGCCGCCGTATCCACCAGCATCGGGTAGAGGCGCCGCCAGTCGAAGCGGCGATAGAGCAGCAGCCCGGCGAGCACGCCATAAGCGATGCCGATGGTGGAGACTTCGGTCGCCGTGGCGACGCCCTCCACCACCGCGGCGCGGATCAGGAAGGGCAGCGCCAGGGCCGGCAGGGCCACCAGCAGCGCGCGCCCGACCATGCGGGCGCTGGCCTTGCGCACGCCGCTCATATCCTCGTGGCGCGAACGCTTCCACGCGATCAGCCCCAGGACCAGCGCCAGCACGAAGGCCGGCAGCAGGCCGCCGGTGAACAGCGCCGCGATGGAAACGCCGGTCACGGAGCCGATGGTGATCAGCACGATCGAGGGCGGGATGGTCTCGCTCATCGCCCCGGAGGCCGAGAGCAGGGAGATCATCTCGCCCTCGTCGCAGCCGCGCCGCTTCATTTCGGGGAACAGCACGGGTGCCACCGCCGCCATGTCCGCCGCCTTGGCGCCGGAGATCCCGGAGACGAGATACATCGCGGCGAGCAGCACGTAGTTCAGCCCACCCCGGACATGGCCGAGCAGCGAGGCGAGGAAGTTCACCATGGCCGCCGCCATGCCCGTCATCTCGATCAGCGCGCCGAGGAAGACGAAGAGCGGCACGGCGAGCAGGATCAGGGTGCTCATCCCCTCATCCATCCGCCCGACCAGCACCAGCAGCGGCACGCTGGTGGTGCTGGCGAGATAGGCCAGCGTCGCCAGACCGAAGGAGAAGGCGATCGGCACGCCGGACAGCACGCCGGCCATCAGCAGGACGACGAAGAACACCACGAGATTGCCGTGGCCCATGGCCTTCAGGACCGGCGCGGCGAGCCAGAGCGCCGCCGCCAGCACGGCCAGGACGGCGCAGACCAGCAGCAGGTCCCGCAGCCGGTGCTGCGCCAGGCGCAGCAGCGAGGTGACGAGCATCAGCGCCACGCCCACCGGCAGGGCGGCGGCGCGCACCATGTTCGACCATCCCAAAGCGGGGGTCTCGATGAACCACTCCTCCTCCGCATACTCCATGGCATGCGGCAGGAGCAGCAGCAGGAAGAGCGCGCCGGCGCCGATCGCCAGCGTCTGCATCGCCGCCTGGGTGGAGGGCGAGCGCTTCGAGATCAGTGCCGTCAGCCGCATGTGCTGCCCGCGCTGCAACGCGATCACCGCCCCCAGCATGGCCAGCCAGAGGAACAGAATGGAGGCCAGTTCGTCCGACCAGATGATGGGCTGGTGGAAGACGAAGCGGGCCACCACCCCGGCCAGGAGGATGGCGATCTCCGCCAGCACGATCAGCGCAGCGGGCACGGCCACCAGATGACACAACAGGCGGTCCGCGCGCGGCAACAGGCCGGCCGCCATCCCGGTCAGTGGCGGTGCAGCGGCGCCAACCGGGGGTGCATCCGCGATGGAACTCATGCCAGCCCCCCCACCGCATCCTCCAGGGTCTTCCAGGCGGCGTCGCCGAACTTGCCCTTCCACTCGGCATAGAAGCCGGCCTTGCGCAGCGCGTCGCGGAAGGCCGCCGGATCGGTGTCGTTGAACTGCAGCCCGGCGGTGGAGAGCTTCTCGCGCAGCTCGGCATTCAGCTTCGCCACATCCTCGCGCTGCTCCTTCGCGGCGCGCGCGAATTCGCGCGACGCGATCTCCTGCACGTCCTTCGGCAGGCGGGAGAAGGCGCGCTGGTTGGCGAGGAGCCAGAAGCCGTCCCACATGTGGTTGGTGAGGGAGCAGTACTTCTGCACTTCGTAGAGCTTGGCGGCCTCCACGATGGCGAGCGGGTTCTCCTGCCCTTCCACGATCTTTGTCTGCAAGGCCGAATAGACCTCGTTGAAGTTGATCGAGGCCGGCGCGGAATCGAAGGCGCGGAACATCGAGGTCCAGAGCGGGCTGACCGGCACGCGGATCTTCATGCCACGCAGGTCCTCGGGCGTGCGGATCGGCCGGGTGCTGGTGGTGATCTGCCGGTAGCCGTTGTCGAAGATATGCTCGAAGGCCATGATGTTGCGCTTCGCGATCTCGGCCCGGATCAGCTTGCCCAGATCGCCATCCATGGCGGCGAAGACCTGCTGGCTGTCCTTGAAGGCGAAGCCCACGCCGTTGATGGCGGCGAGCGGCACCAGCGTGGACAGGATCAGCCCGGACAGCGTGAAGAATTCCAGCGCGCCGGAGCGCACCTGGCTCAGCATGTCCGTGTCGTTGCCGAGCTGGCTGTTGGGGAAGAGCTGGATCTCCAGCCGCCCCCCGGTCGCGGCCTTGATGCGCTCCGCGGCCTCGGCGTTGCGCGTGTTCAGCGGATGCGTCGCCGGCAGGTTCGTTGCCAGCTTGTAGCTGAACTCCGCCGCCCAGGACGGGCGTGTCCGCAGGGCCACAAGCGGCAGGGCCGAGGCGCCGGCGAGCAGGGATCGGCGTTGGATGGATGTCATTGGAACGGTTTCCCCAAAACAGCGTGGTCACGACGGGGTCTTTCTGCCCCATGGTCCGGCAACTTCGTGTCCATGCCCCGCGAGGTTCCGGAAGAAAGTTTCCTTTGTTCCGGGATGTGGACCTCTAAAGGAACGGCATGAATTTGCTTTGACGGACTTGTCTATAAGACATAGTTTTTCAGCCGGGAAGCGATGATTTTCCAAGACAAGACAAGGTCCATATGTTGGAATATTTTGCGTTGCACCATGTCTGAGCGTGCTCAACTGGCCGGCACGCAGAGCCTGGAGCGGGCCATCGCGCTGCTTCGCCTCGTGGCCGGGCATGCCGGCCGGGGCGCGCGGCTGATCGACCTCACCCAGCATTCCCGCCTCAGCAAGCCCACGGTGCATCGCCTGTTGCGCGGGCTGGAGCGGCAGGGGCTGGTGGAACAGGACCGGCTCAGCGAGCGCTACCATCTCGGGCCCGAGGCCTTCGTCATCGGCTCCCTGGCGGCGGACCGCTACGGCGTCCACCGCGCCGCCCTGCCCTCCCTCTTCCGGCTGGCGCAGGGGAGCGAGGACACCGCCTTCCTGTCCGTGCGGCGCGGCTGGCACGTGGTCTGCCTGCACCGGGAGGAAGGCCCCTTCCCCATCCGGTCGCATGTGCTGCAGGCGGGCGACCGGCATCCGCTCGGCGTGGGCGCCGGCAGCCTGGCGATCCTGGCCACCCTTCCGGATGACGAGATCGAGGAGATGATTGCCGCCTGTGCCGCGGAATTCGCCGAGGAGCGCTACCGCAGCTTCACGCCGGACATCCTGCGCGCCTCCGTGACCCGGACCCGCGCCGAGGGCTTCGCCTTCAACCCGGGCCATCTCACCGCCGGAAGCTGGGGCGTCGGCGTGGCGATCCTGGACCGGCAGGGGCGCTGCGAAGGCGCGCTTTCCATCGCCGCCATCGACGGCCGCCTGGGCGATGCCAGGCGCCCCCAGATCGCGGCCCTTCTCGCCGCCGAGGCCAAGCGGGTCAGCGAGCTGCTCGCCCGCCCCAGTGGTGCCACGAACATCGCCGCCACGCTGCGTCGCCCGGCGGCCCATACCATGAGGAAACAGAACCATGACTGAAGCCTGCATCGTCGGCTGGGCGCATTCCCCCTTCGGCAAGCTGGAGGAACCGGATGCCGAGAGCCTGATCGCGCGCGTGGCGGGCGCGGCCATCGCGGATGCGGGCATCGCCCCGTCCGAGGTGGACGCGGTCTTCGTCGGGCAATTCAACAACGGCTTCAGCCGGCAGGATTTCCCGGCCTCGCTGCCGATGCAGAGCGTGCCCGAGTTGCGCTTCAAGCCGGCGACGCGCTGCGAGAACGCCTGTGCTTCCGGTTCCGCGGCGATCTACGCCGCCCGCGACTTCATCGCCGCCGGGCGCGGCCGCCTGGCCCTGGTGATCGGGGTGGAGAAGATGACTGCCACGCCGGGGCCCCAGGTGGGCGACAATCTTCTCGGTGCCTCCTATCGCCGGGAGGAAGGCGACATCCCGGGCGGCTTTGCCGGCGTCTTCGGCCGCATCGCCGAGAACTACTTCCAGCGCTTCGGCGACCAGACGGATGCGCTGGCCGCGATCGCCGCCAAGAACCACCGCAACGGCGTGGACAATCCTTACGCGCAGATGCGACGCGACCTGGGCTTCGAGTTCTGCCGCACGGCCTCGGAGAAGAACCCCTATGTCGCCGGGCCGCTGAAGCGCACCGATTGCTCGCTGGTCAGCGACGGCGCGGCGGCGCTGGTGCTGGCCGACGAGGAGACCGCCTGTGCCATGGAACACGCCGTCCGCTTCCGCGCGGCCGTACAGGTGAACGACTACCTGCCCCTCTCGCGCCGCGATCCGACGCGTTTCGAGGCCGGCGCCCAGGCCTGGCAGCGCGCCTTCGCCGATGCGGGGCTGGGGCTGGACGACCTCTCCTTCGTCGAGACGCATGACTGCTTCACCATCGCGGAGCTGATCGAGTACGAGGCCATGGGGCTGGCGCCGCATGGCCAGGGCGCGCGCGTGGCGCTGGACGGCATCACCGCCCCGGACGGCAGGCTGCCGGTGAACCGCTCCGGCGGGCTGAAGTCCAAGGGGCATCCGGTGGGCGCCACCGGCGTCTCGATGCATGTGATGGCGGCGATGCAACTGACGGGGCGGGCGGGCGACATGCAGCTTCCCCGCGCCGACCGGGGCGCTGTCTTCAACATGGGCGGCGCGGCCGTCGCCAACTACGTCTCCATCCTGGAGCGCCTGTCTTGAGCGGCATCGCCCCCGTCGGCGGCGTCGTGCCGGCCACGAAGCGGGTGATGAACCTGTCGCACTTCCTGCGGCAGGCCGCCCGGCGCCATGCGGAGGAAACCGGCTTCGTCTGGGGCGAGCGGCGATGGAGCTGGGCCGAGATGGACCGGCGCGTGGACGCCATGGCCCAGGCGCTGTCGGCCCGCGGTATCCGCAAGGGCGACCGTGTGCTCGTGCAGTCGCGCAACTGCAACCAGCTCTTCGAAAGCATGTTCGCCTGCTTCCGGCTCGGTGCCGTCTGGGTGCCGACCAATTTCCGCCAGACGCCGGCCGAGGTCGCTTATCTGGCGGAGTCCAGCGGTGCCTCGGCCCTGCTCTGCGGCGCGGAGTTCCGCGACCATGCCGCGGCCGTGCGCGAGGCGGCGCCGGATCTCCGGCTCGTCGTGTCCATCGGCGGGGACGGTCTGGGCGAGGACTATGACAGCCTGGTGGAAAGGCATCTCGGCACGCCCTTCCCGGCTGCCGATGTCGAGCATGACGATCCCTGCTGGTTCTTCTACACCTCCGGCACCACGGGGCGGCCGAAGGCGGCCGTGCTCACCCATGGCCAGATGGGCTTCGTCGCCACGAACCATCTCTGCGACCTGATGCCCGGCCTCGGCTCCGACGACGCCTCCCTGGTGGTCGCGCCCCTGTCGCATGGCGCGGGCATCCATCAGATCGCCCAGGTTGCCCGGGCAGTTAAGACCGTGCTGCCGGCCGGCGACCGCCTCGACCCGGATGAGGTCTGGGGGCTGGTGGAACGCTGGCATGTCAGCAACATGTTCACCGTTCCGACCATCGTGAAGCTGTTGACGGAGCATCCCGCCGTGGATGCGCACGACCATTCCTCGCTGCGCTACGTCATCTATGCGGGCGCGCCCATGTATCGGGAGGACCAGAAGCACGCCCTGCGCAAGCTCGGCAAAGTGCTGGTCCAGTATTTCGGGCTGGGCGAGGTCACGGGCAACATCACCGTCCTGCCGCCTGCTTTGCATGAGGCGGAAGATGGCCCCGGGGTCCGGCTCGGCACCTGCGGCTACGAGCGCACCGCCATGCAGGTCTCCATCCAGGACGAGGCAGGGCACGAACTGCCGCCGGGCGAGACGGGCGAGGTCTGTGTCTGCGGCCTCGCGGTCTTTGCGGGCTACTACAACAACCCGGAGGCCAATGCGAAGGCCTTCCGCGACGGCTGGTTCCGCACCGGCGATCTCGGCCATCAGGACAGCGAGGGCTTCGTCTATATCACCGGCCGCGCGTCGGACATGTACATCTCGGGCGGTTCCAACGTCTATCCGCGCGAGGTGGAGGAGAAGCTCCTGACTCACCCCGCCCTGGCGGAGGTCGCCGTGCTGGGCATGCCGGACCGTGTCTGGGGCGAGGTCGGCGTCGCCGTGGCGGTGACGAACCCCGGCATGTCGCTGGACGAGGCGGAACTGCTCGCCTGGATGGAAGGCAAGATCGCCCGCTACAAGCTGCCGAAGCGGGTCTTCTTCTGGGACGAGTTGCCGAAATCCGCCTATGGCAAGATCACCAAGAAGCTCGTGCGGGAAGAACTGCAGGCCCGGGGCTGCGTGGCGCAGCCCGCGCAGCCGGTCTCGGCCTAAGGCAAGGCTGACTCAGGAAGGGACCCGATCATGGGATATTCCGTCACGGCTCATGTGCCCAGGCCAAGGCTCCTGCACCACCGGGGCAGTTTCAACCCGGTGCGCATCCAGAGCCTGCACGGCCGTGCCGCGCGCCATATCCGGCTGGCCTTGCAGCCGGGGCTGAGCCTCTTCGAGGCGCTGGTCCGCCCGCTGGCGGAGGCCGGCATCACCAGCGCCTCCACGACCATCCTGGGGGGCTATTTCGAGAGGCTGCAGTATTGCGTCGCCCCGCCCGACCCCTCCGGGCAGGCGTTGATCGCCTACAGCGCGCCTATCGAAGCGGGGCCGGCCTACATGGTCTTCGGCAATGCCACGCTGGGCCGGAGCCTGCAGGACAGGCCGCTCGTGCACTGCCATGCCGCGATCCGCACCGCATCGGGCGCGGTCAAGGGCGGGCATGTTGTCACGGAAGCCTGCATCGTCGGCCGCGTCCCGATCCCGGTCCTGGTGACCTCGCTCGACGAGTTCGAGCTGCGGCAGGCCCATGATCCGGAAACCAACATCCCGCTTCTGCAACCGCACAGGATTCCCCGGAATGTCTGATGCCATCACCGTCGAGAACGGCCAGATGGGCCGCGTCGCCTATGCGCGGATCGCGCCGAACGAGGACCTTGTCCTCGGCGTCGAGAAGCTGTGCCTGGCGGAAGGCTTCCGCAACGCCTTCGTGCGCGGGGCGCTGGGCAGCCTCAACGATGCCTGCCTCGGCACGCTCGACGGGCGCTACATCCATGTCCGGGGGCCGGCCGTGGAGGTGGTCAGCATCGCGGGGGAAGTGAGGTCCGGCCAGGACGGCGCCACGCGCGCCGCCCTGACGGGCGTGGTGGCCGATACCGAGGGGAATGTCTTCGGCGGTCCCTTCGTGCCCGGATCGAATCCTGTCTGCATGACCTTCGAGGTGACGCTGGAGGAATGGCTGCCGGCGCCGTGACCGTCATTCCACCGGCCGCGTGGTGCTTTCCCAATAGGCTGGGCTGGAGGCGACGAGGGCCTTGAGGTCGGTCGGGGGCGTGGCGCCCTGCACCGCCGGGCGCCCCAGCACGGCCGCCGTCGCGAAGGCGACCATGCGCTCGCCGACCAGGCGCATGTTCTCCGGGGCCTGGGTGTTCAGCGGATGCGGGCCGCGGAAGACGAAGATCTCCTTCGGCTCCCGCGCGCGCCGATAGGCATCGAGCGAGCCTTCCAGCCCCTCCACATAGTCCCAGATCCCTTTCGCGATCAGCAGGCCGGGCCATTGGGCGATGCCGGCGAAGACCTCGGAGTCCGGATAATAGGTGGTGTTGCGCTCCACCCTGAGAGCGGCCTCGATCATGTCGTGCCCCGCCAGGCGATAGCCGAGCCCGCCGGAATTGGGGCCGTAGAGGATGGCGCCACGGATATTGCTCCAGCCCAGCGGTGGCTTGCAGGGCTGGTCCGGCTGGTCGCGGTCGCAATCGGCCACGAAGTTGCGGTGCATGGCCCAGGCCGTGGCATAGGAGCCGCGCGAATAGCCGCCGAGCACCACCGGGATCTCCCGCGCCTTCATCCCGGCCATGAGCCTGCCGCCGGCGGCGGGGCCGGACAGGATCTCGCCCTGCGGCGTCAGGATGCGCAGGCCCTCGCCGCTTTCCATCTGTTCCAGCTCGCGCATCATGTCGCGGCCCTGTTCGGCGGTGTTGAAGCCGTTGACGCCGCCCGAGATGCCGTTGCCGCGCCGGTCCGTGATCAGCACGTCGAAGCCCGCCTCGTTCAGGGCCCAGACGAAGCCGCGCCAGTGGCGCATGCCCGGCTGCTCGCCCTCCCCCTTCGCCGAGGCATCGACGACATAGCGGCCCTCCGCATCCCGGGCCACGCCCGTCGCACGGGGATCGTCGGTGGCGGTCAGCTCGCTGCCGCCGCCATTGTTCATGATGACCAGGGCCCGGCGGCGCGTGCCGCTGCCGTCCTCGATCCCCTGCCCCTCCAGATACCAGCCGCGCAGCCGGATGGGATCGCGCAGCCCAAGATGCAGCCGTTCGTAGCTGTCGCGCGGCACGGTGAACTCGACCGTGTGCGTGTGTGGCTCGGCACCGGCGATCGGCTCGGCGAAAGGCTCGCGTGCGAAGAAGACCGGGCGGCGGATGGCGCGCAGGTCCACCTCGCCATCCTGGTCGATGCGGCCCACGGGATCGACGCTGCCGGTGCGGCGCGGCTCGAAGCTGGTGAAGCCCTCGGCGCCCTTGCGGGCCGGGCCGGCACAGGCCGGATTCTCGCGGCACTGTGCCCAGCGCTGCCGGATGCGCGCATCGGTGAATTCCCGCGCGTAGAAATCGTTCGGGCCGTAGCCGAGCGGCACGAGCTGGTTCGTGGGCATGAAGGGCAGGCACTGGTCGCGCCCGCCCGAGGCGATCCGGTAGCCGGGCAGATCGGCATTGCGGTCGAAGTTCACATGCGTGCTGCAATCGGGCGGCGTGGTGCCCTGGTTCACCGCCAGGGGGATGGTGGGTGGCGTCTGCGCCAAAGCCGGCTGCACGATGCCGAGTGCCAGCGCGAGGCCAGCCATGCCGAGGTTCGGTCGCACCACGTCCTCCATCATGGCCGCTTTCTGATGCGCGGCCCGAGTGTGCAGGCTAGCGGCTGGAGGCGTGGCTGTGGAAGGCCCGGTCGCGAAGGATGCGGCCGGCGCGGCATCTGCGTGGGCCGGGGCCTTGCGGCCCATGCCGGCCGCGCGCAGTCTGCGCATCCGAAACCGCGACGGGAGAGAAATGCCGCCATGAATGGTGCCCACAGTCTTGTCCATACGCTGCTCCAGTCGGGCGTGGACACCTGCTTCGCCAATCCGGGCACCAGCGAGATGCATTTCGTTGCGGCGCTCGACCAGATCCCCGGCATGCGCTGCGTCCTGGGTTTGCAGGAGAATGTCGTCACCGGCATGGCAGACGGCTATTGGCGCATGGCGCGGAAGCCCGCCTGCACGCTGTTGCATTGCGGCCCCGGTCTCGCGAACGGACTCGGCAACCTGCACAACGCCCGGCGCGCCCGCAGCGGGATCGTCAATGTCGTGGGCGACCAGGCGACCTATCACCGCCCCTATGACGCGCAGCTTACCGCCGACACGGAAGGCTGGGCCCGGCCCGTTTCCGCCTGGGTCCGCACCAGCACGGCCGCCGCCGATGTCGGGCGGGACGCCGCGGTGGCGGTGCAGGCCGCCCGCACCGCGCCGGGGCAGATCGCCACGCTGATCCTGCCCTCCGACGCATCCTGGAACGAGGGCGGCGTGGTGGCGGAGCCCCTGCCCGTGCCGCCGGCCCCGGCGCCCGATCCGGCGGCCGTCCGGACCGCCGCGCGCATCCTGCGGGAGAAGCGGAACGTGCTGATCCTTCTCGGTGGGGCCGCGCTGGGCGAGAAGGGGCAGGAACTGGCCTGGCGCATCGCCCAGGCCAGCGGCGCGAAGCTGCTGGGCGAGATGTCCAATGCCCGCGTGTCCCGCGGCCGTGGCCGCCCGCAACTGGAACGCGTGCCCTATGTCGCCGATGTCGCCATCCAGGCCCTGGCGGAATTCGAGCATCTGATTCTGGTGAACGCCAAGGCGCCGGTCGGCTTCTTCGCCTATCCCGGCAAGCCCTCCACGCATTACCCCCCGGATGCCCAGATCCATGTGCTCAGCCGCTACGAGCAGGATGCGGAGGCGGCGCTGGCGGCGCTCGCGGACGAACTGGGTGCCCCCCGCGCCGATATCCCCGATCCCGGCCCGCGTCCGGAGCCCGTGCGCGGCGCGCCGACGCCGGAAGGACTGGCGCGCACCGTGGCGGCCCTGATGCCCGAGGGTGCGATCATTTCCGACGAGAGCGTGTCCTATGGACGGGGTTTCTATCCCCAGACCCATGCCGCGCCGCCGCATGACTGGCTGCAACTGACCGGCGGGGCGATCGGGGACGGCATGCCCGTCGCCACCGGTGCCGCCATCGGCGCGGGCGGGCAGCGGCGCGTCATCAGCCTGCAGGCGGATGGCTCGGCCATGTACACCTTGCAGTCGCTCTGGACCCAGGCGCGGGAAAGGCTGCCGGTCACGACCATCATCATCGCCAACCGGAAGTACCAGATCCTGCTGGGCGAATATCTGGGCGTGGGCGCCAATCCGGGTCCGACCGCGATGAACATGCTCGACCTGGGCAACCCGGACCTGGACTGGATCAAGCTGGCCGAGGGGATGGGCGTCGAGGCCGCCCGGACGGAGAGCCTCGACGGGCTGGCGGACCTCCTGGCGGGGAGCCTCGGCCGCAACGGTCCCTTCCTGATCGAGTTGCTCGTGTGATGCGAATGGCGGCCTGGGCCCCTGGGCAGGTTCCCGGGGGCTGGCCGGGCAGTGCTGGTGGCCTTTGCCGCTTTGCCTTCATGGGCTGCGGCGGACCGTCACGCGGGTCGTTCTCTTACTTTAGAGTTTTAGGATTTTAGGGTTTTAGCCCTTTATTCCTTCGGATGGATGCGAGGCCTGGCCCCGCCGTCCATCCGAAGGGGATGAGATCCAACGGTGCCGATGGAGGCACAGCGGATCGTGCGGCGATGGCGTTGATTATATTCCTATAGCGCGGCGGCGGTGCGGAAGCAAGCCGCGTCTGCTGCGGCCTGCGCCAAGCCCTTAGCGCAACCCCATGGCGCGGTCGCGGGCGCTGTTCACATGGTCGCCCATGGCATCTGCGGCCCGCTGCGGATCGCGCGAGCGGATGGCGGCGATGACCGCGAGGTGCTCCTCCATGGTCGGCAGCAGGACGGTCTCGTTCAGCCGGGTCTGTTCCTGCTTGATCAGCCGGATCTTGATGGAGTTCACGCGATAGATGTCGGCGATGATGGAGTTGTTCAGGGCGTTGATGATGCTGGTGTGAAGGCTCCAGTCGATGTCCTGCGCGTGCTGCACATGCGCGGCGGTGATCCCGCCGATTCCGGCCGCCGCCCGGCACTCGTCGATGATGGCCTGGTGCTCGCGCTCCAGCGCCGCGATGGTCTCGTCGCTGGCGGTGCGGGTGAAGCTCGCCACGGCTTCCCGCTCCAGGAAGAGGCGGAGCTGGAAGGCCTCCCGGATCAGCCCCAGATCGACATGAGGGATCTGCATGCCGCGATTGGGCACGGTGCGGACCAGCCCCTCCGCTTCCAGGCGGGGGATCATCTCACGGATCGCCGCCAGCGGAAGCTGCGTCATCTCCACCAGTTCCCGCTGGGAGATGAACTGGCCCGCGCGCAGGTCGCGCGCGAGCAGATGCCGGGTGAAGCTGTCATAGGCCCGGGACCGCAGGTTGGGCGAGTCCCGGTCCATCAGGGCCTGTTCGACGATGGCGACCATCCCCCGGCTCTATCCCCCGAAGATCGCCTGTAGCCGCGCGCCGAGCGCCCCGGCCTCATCGGATGACAGGGGCAGCAGCGGGGCCCGCGTGTTGGCCCAGGCCGGGTCGCCGGTGCGCGCCGCGACCAGGGCCTTCACGGCGGGGGTTACGGGATACTTCAGGAGCTCGTCCACGGCCTTGTCCATGGCGGGGTCCGCCTCGCCCGTGCCGATGATCTTCAGCAGCCGGTCGGGGTGGATGTTGGCCATGCCGGAGATCGCCCCCTGGGCGCCGATCCGCACGGCCTGCGCCAGGCGCCGCTCGTCGCCGATGAGGATGACGAGGTCGCGATGCGCGGCCAGGAGCTCCTGCGCATAGGACCAGTCGCCGGAGGAATCCTTCACGCCCAGGATCGCCCGGGGATAGGCTTCCCGCAGGCGGGTGATCAGGGAGACCGGAAGCGGGACCGCCGTGACCGACGGGATGTTGTAGAGGATGACATCCCGTGCCGCATCGCCCAGCCCGTCCAGGAAGGCGCTGAACCACCGGAAGAGTCCCTCCTCGCTCGGGTTCTTGAAGTAGAAGGGCGGCGCCAGGAGGATGGCGCGGCAGCCCTGGTCATAGGCCATGCGGGCCTGTTCCAGGGCGTCCTCCATGGCCGAGGCGGCGACGCCCGCCACGACGGAACGGCCGAAATCGAACCCCGCCTCCTTCAGCGCCGCGAGGATCGCGCGCCGGGCGGACAGGCCGATCGAGGCGCCCTCCCCCGTCGTGCCGAAGACCGTGACGCTGCCGCAGCCCTGTTCCAGGCACCAGCCGGCCTGCGCGACCAGCCGCGCGAGGTCCACGGCGCCATCGGCCTCGAAAGGGGTCGTGAGGGCGCAGGAGAGACCGAAAGGCTGCGTGTCCCGGGGCATGTGTTCCACTCCCTTCGCCCCTGACAGGGCGGTGTTATGAAGCCGACATGTTACTCCCCTCGAACCATGTTGCAAGCTTCTCGCGGGGCGGCTATGGGAATCGCTCATGGATGACCGCCGCCTCCGTCATGGAAGGCGGCGAGCCCCGGAGAGGGCTGGGCGGCGATGGCTGTCCCGAAGATCCGGCCAGGCGGGTGATGCCGCCGAGGGAAGTGGAGGAACGTATGGCAGAGCTACGCAGGCCGACGCGTCGGCAGCTTCTCGGCACCGGGGCGGCGCTGGGTGGGATGGGCCTGTTGGGCGCCCGGCCCTCCTGGGCGCAGACCGGGATCAACTGGCGCAAGCACGCCGGAACGACCATCGAGGTCTCGCTCATCAAGAGCCCGCGCGGCGATATCCTGCAGCGCTACCAGAAGGAATTCGAGGACCTCACCGGCATCAAGGTGAATGCCGAGCAGACGCCGGAGCAGCAGCAGCGGCAGAAGGCCACCATCGAGCTGGCCTCCGGCAAGCCGAGCTTCGACGTGGTGCATCTCAGCTACCACGTGCAGAAGCGGCAGTTCGAGAAGGGCGGCTGGCTGGCCGACCTCACGCCCTACGTCAACGACCGCGCGCTGACGCCGCCGGACCTGCTGTCGGATTTTTCCGAGGCCGGGCTCACCTTCGCGCGCGACGGCAAGGCCATCGGCGGCCTGCCCTGGTCCGTGGACTACTGGATCCTCTACTGGAACAAGGAGCTCTTCGCGCAGAAGAAGATCGCCTTCCCGACCACCTTCGACGAGATGGTCGCCGCCGCCGAGGCGCTGACCGACCCGCGCAGCCGGACCTATGGCTTCGTGGCGCGCGGGCTGCGCAACGCCAACACGCCCGTCTGGACCACCTTCATGCTCGGCTATGACATGCCGTCGGTGGATGCGAAGGGCGAGTTGCGCACGGATACGCCGGAGGCGATCGAGGCGGCGAAGCTCTACCAGAAGCTGCTGAGCAAGTCGGGGCCGCCGGGCATCTCGGGCTTCAACTGGGCGGAATGCCAGTCCGCCTTCCTGCAGGGCCGCATCGGCATGTGGCTGGACGGCATCGGCTTCGCCCCGCCGCTGGAGGACCCGGAGAAGTCCCGCGTCGTGGGCAAGGTCGGCTACGGGCTGATGCCCAAGGGGCCGAAGGCGCATGCCGCCGGCACCTTCGGCGACGGGATCGGGGTCGCCGCGGCCTCCTCGAAGAAGGAGGCGGCCTATCTCTACTGCCAGTGGGCGGTGTCGCGGGAGATGGGCGCGCGCCTGTTGCAGACCGGCTCCGGCGTGCCCTTCCGCAACTCCGTGCTGACCGATCCCGAGGTCCGCAAGGGGGTGAAGATGCCGGGCGAATGGGTGGATGCCGTGGCGCAGTCGGCGGCGGTCAGCCGTCTTGCCCTGCCGGTCATCATCCCGGTCACCGAGTTCCGCGACGTCTATGGCGTGGCGCTCACCAACATGATCTCCGGCGCCGACCCGGCCACGGAGCTCAAGCGTGTGACCCAGGAGTTCCGGCCTGTGCTGGAGCGGAGCGAGCGGGCATGAGCGTGGCCGCCTCGGCCAGCTCGCCGGCGGAGCCGCAGGCGGCGCCGGGCGAGGCGGCCCTTTCCGGCGGCGGCAGCGACCGGCGCCGCCGGGCCTACTGGGCTTTCGTGCTGCCGGCCCTCTTCACCGTCTGCGCGGTCATCCTCTTCCCCTGGGTCTTCACCCTGTGGATGAGCCTGAACGAGTGGCGGGTGGGCGAGAGCCACCATTTCGTCGGGATGGCGAACTACCTCCGCCTCGCCGGTGACGGGCGGTTCCTGGAATCGCTGTGGCACACACTGGTCTATACGGTGCTGTCCGTGGTGGCGCCGCTGGTGCTGGGCACGGCGGCGGCGCTGTTCTTCCACAAGGAGATGCCGCTGCGCGGGCTGTTCCGGGGCATCTTCGTCATGCCGATGATGGCGACGCCGGTGGCCATCGCCCTGGTCTGGACGATGATGTTCCATCCGCAGCTCGGCGTGCTGAACTACCTGCTCTCCCTGGTCGGCATCGAGCCCCAGGAATGGGTCTTCCATCCGAGCACGGTGATCCCGTCCCTGGTGCTGGTCGAGACCTGGCAGTGGACGCCGCTGGTGATGCTGATCGTGCTGGGCGGCCTCGCCTCGCTGCCGCAGGAGCCCTATGAGAGCGCGCAGATCGACGGCGCCAATGCCTGGCAGCGCTTCCGCTACCTGACCCTGCCGATGCTCAGCCCCTTCCTGATGGTGGCGGTGATCATCCGGACCATCGATGCCTTCAAGAGCTTCGACATCATCTACGCCATCACCCAGGGCGGCCCGGGCACGGCCTCGGAGACGATCAACCTGTATCTCTACAGCGTGGCCTTCGCCTACTACCAGGTGGGCTACGGTTCCGCCATCGCGGTGGTGTTCTTCGTCTTCATCGTGCTGCTGTCCCTGTTGCTGCTGCATCTGCGCCGCCGCGCGGACCGTGCCGTGCGGGGGGCCGCCTGATGGCCCGCACGCTGATGCGCAAGCTCGGGATGATCCTTTGCGGGCTCCTGGTGGTTTCGCCGGCCCTGCTCTTCTTCGTCTGGATGCTGTCCCTCTCGCTGAAGTTCGAGATCGACAACGGCGCCTATCCGCCGATCCTGATCCCCGACCGGATCGCCTGGAAGAACTATGTCGGCGTCTTCGAGAGCAACAACTTCCTGCTCTATTTCTGGAACAGCATCGTCGTCACCGGCACCGCCACCCTTCTCGCGCTGCTGGTCGGCGTGCCGGCGGGCTACGGCATCGCGCGGCTGGGGGCGCACCGCTCGGCGGTGGTGATCATGATCGCCCGCATGACGCCGGGCCTCTCCTTCCTGATCCCGATGTTCCTGCTCTTCCAGTGGCTGGGCCTGCTGGGCTCCCTGGTGCCGCAGATCGTCATCCATCTCGTGGTCACGGTGCCGATCGTGATCTGGATCATGATCGGCTATTTCGAGACCACGCCGCTGGAGCTGGAAGAGGCCGCCATGATCGACGGCGCCAACCAGTGGGAGATCTTCCGGCAGGTGGCGCTGCCCATCGCCCGGCCCGGGATCGTGGTGGCCTTCATCCTCGCGGTCATCTTCTCCTGGAACAACTTCGTCTTCGGCATCGTCCTGGCCGGGCGGGAGACGCGGACCCTGCCGGTTGCCGTGTACAACATGCTGTCCTTCGAGCAGGTGAGCTGGGGGCCGCTGGCGGCCGCGGCGCTGGTGGTCACGCTGCCGGTGCTGATCCTGACCATCATCGCGCAGCGCCAGATCGTCGCCGGCCTCACGGCGGGGGCGGTGAAGGGTGGCTGAGCCGCGGCCCAGGCTGCCCTCGCGTCCGCTGGGGCGTTCCGGGCTGACGGTTTCCGCGATCGGCTTCGGCGCCGTTCCCCTGGGCGATCTCTATGCCCGGCTGGATGAACGGGTGGCGATCGAGGCCGCCGTCACGGCTATCGAGCAGGGCGTCACCCTGCTCGATACCTCGCCGCTCTATGGCCATGGCCTGTCGGAGCACCGCTGTGGCACGGCGCTGCGGATCGCGGGGCGCGAAGGCGTGGTGCTGTCCACCAAGGTCGGCCGGTGGATGGACCCGCGCCAGGGCCGTGGCGATGGCTCGGGCTATCGCGGTGGCCTGCCGCACCGGGCGGTGGTGGATTATTCGTATGACGGCACGCTGCGCAGCGTCGAGCAGTCGCTGCTCCGCCTGGGCACGGACCGGATCGACCTGCTGCTGATCCATGACGTGGACCGCTGGACCCATGGCGATGCCGTCGAGCGGCGTTTCCGCGAGGCGATGGAAGGGGCCTATCCCGCCCTGGACCGGATGCGCGGCGAAGGGGTGGTGAAGGCGATCGGCATCGGCGTCAACGAGAGCGCGATGTGCGCCCGCTTCGCCCGCGCGGGCGATTTCGACGCCATGCTGCTCGCCGGGCGCTACACGCTGCTGGAACAGGGGGCGCTCGACGACTTCCTGCCCCTCGCGCTGGAGAAGGGCATCGGCATCCTGCTGGGCGGCGTCTTCAACTCCGGTATCCTGGCGACCGGGGCCGTTCCCGGGGCGAAGTACAACTACCGGGACGCACCGCCGGAGATCCTCGACACGGTGCGACGCATCGAGGTGATCTGCGCCGCGCATGACGTCCGCCTCGCCGACGCGGCGCTGCATTTCGGCCTCGCGCATCCGGCCATCTCCTCCGTGGTCCTGGGGGCGGGCAGTGCCGAGGAGGTCCGGCGCAACCTCGCCGCCCTGGCACGGCCGGTTCCCGCCGCCTTCTGGGCCGGGATGCGGGATGCCGGGCTGCTGCGCCCCGATGCGCCCGTGCCGGCATGACGTCGCCGCTGCCGCCCCGGATCGACGCGCACCAGCATTTCTGGGCCCTGTCCCGGGGCGATTATGGTTGGCTGACGCCGGAGATGGAGGCGATCCACCGGGATTTCGGGCCAGGCGACCTGGCGCCCCTGCTCCGTGAGGCCGGGATCGGCGGTAGTATCGCCGTGCAGGCCGCGCCCACGGAGGCCGAGACCCGCTACCTGCTCGGCATCGCGGCGGCGGAGCCCGGTGTCCTCGGCGTGGTCGGCTGGAGCGATCTGGAAGCCGCCGATGCTCCGGCCGCTCTCCGGCGGCTGGCGGCGGACCCGCTGCTGGTCGGGCTGCGGCCGATGCTGCACGACCTGCCCGACGACGAATGGCTGTTGCGCCCGGCGCTGCTGCCGGCGGTGGAGGCGATGCAGGCGCTGGGGCTGGTCTTCGATGCCCTGGTGAAGCCCCGCCACCTGCCTCATCTGCTCCACTTCGCGGGGGCCCATCCCGGCCTCGCGATCGTCATCGACCATCTGGCCAAGCCCGCCATCGCGGAAGGGCCGGGTTCCCGGTCCTGGCGCGGCTGGACGGAGGGCATGGCGGCGCTGGCGCGGCTGCCGCATGTGCATTGCAAGCTCTCGGGGATGGTGACCGAAGCGGCGCCCGGCTGGACCGTGGAGGAGCTGTGCCCTTATGCGGAGCGGGTGCTGGAGCTCTTCGGGCCGGAGCGCCTGATCTGGGGCAGCGACTGGCCCGTGCTGCGCATGGCTGGGAGCTATCCGGGCTGGTGGGAGGCCACCGCTTCGCTCCTTGCCCCCGTGTCGCCGGAGGCACGGGCCGGCATCCTCGGCGGCAATGCGGCGCGGGTCTATCTCGGCAAGCGGGGGCGCCGATGCGGGCGCCAACAGGGGCACATGCCATGCTGAAGACCATCCATCCCCTCCTGACGCCGGACCTGCTCTGGGTCCTGGCCTCGATGGGCCATGGCGACGATCTGGTGCTGGTGGATGCCAACCATCCCGCCGCCGCCATTGCGCGCTCCACCGCCTCGGGCCGCCTCGTCAGCCTTCCGGGCCTGCGCATGGCCGAGGTCGCGGCGGCGATCCTGACCCTGCTGCCGATCGACGATTTCGAGCCCGGCCCGGTCCGGCGCATGGAGGTGGTGGGCGCGCCCGACGAGGTCCCGCCCATCCAGCGCGAGGTCCAGGCGGAGCTGGAGCGGGCGGTGCCGGGACTGGCCATGCAGGGGCTGGAGCGCTTCGCCTTCTATGAGGCCGCCCGCAGGGGCTTCGCCGTGGCCCAGGTCGGCGATGCCCGCCCCTATGGCTGCTTCCTGTTGCGCAAGGGCGTCATCGCCGGACACTGAACACGGAAAAAGGGGAGAGAGGGGAAATGGCGTCCGTCACCATCAACAATGTCCGCAAGGCCTATGGCGCGCATGCCGTGATGCACGGTGTGTCCATCGACATTCCCGATGGCGCCTTCGTCGTCCTTGTCGGCCCCTCGGGTTGCGGCAAGTCCACGCTGCTGCGGATGGTCGCCGGGCTGGAGCCCATCACCGCCGGCACGATCAGCATTGGCCCGCGCGTGGTGAACGACGTGCCGCCCAAGGATCGCGACATCGCGATGGTGTTCCAGAACTACGCCCTCTATCCCCACATGACCGTGGCGGAGAACATGGCCTTCGCCCTGAAGCTGAAGAAGGCGAGGCCCGAGGAAATCCTGCAGAAGGTGCGGCCCGCGGCGGAGATCCTGGGCCTGTCCAAGCTGCTCGACCGCCTGCCGCGCCATCTTTCGGGCGGGCAGCGGCAGCGTGTGGCCATGGGGCGCGCCATCGTGCGCAACCCGGCCGTCTTCCTCTTCGACGAGCCGCTGTCGAACCTGGATGCCAAGCTGCGCGTCCAGATGCGGACGGAGATCAAGGCGCTGCACCAGCGGCTGCGCACCACGATGATCTACGTGACGCATGACCAGATCGAGGCCATGACCATGGCCGACCGGATCGTGGTGATGCAGGATGGGCGCGTGGAGCAGATCGGCGCGCCGCTGGAACTCTATGACCGCCCGGCGAACATCTTCGTGGCGAGCTTCATCGGCTCGCCCGCCATGAATCTCCTCCCCGGGACGACCGTGGAGGGCGGCGTGCAGCTCGGCGACGGGATGGTCCTGCCGCTGCCCGTGGGCTCGCCGGTCGCGCCCGGGCGCCGCGTGACCTACGGCATCCGGCCCGAGCACCTGATGGTCGGCGAGGGCGGGTTGCCGATGGTGGTGGAGGTGATGGAGCCCACGGGCTCGGAGACCCAGGTCTTCGGCAGGCTCGGGGAGCATCGCTTCATGGGCACCTTCCGCGACCGCATCCAGGCCGCGCCGGGCGAGGTGCTCCCCATCCACTGGGATACGCGCCTCGCCCATCTCTTCGATCAGGGCGACGGGCTGCGCCTGGAAACCTTCCGGCAGGACCTCGCCGCCTGACGGGCCTGCCCGGACGGTCCGGAGCCGCCGGCTCCGGCTACCAGCGGTACTTCAGCCCCGCGAAGACCTGCCGCCCGAAGCCGAAGGCGCACCATTCCCCGTAGTAGCAGGACGCGACATAGCGCCTGTCGAAGAGGTTCTGCCCGTTCACATAGGCCTCCGCGCCCCGCATCTGCGGGATGGCCTGGCCGATGTCGTAGCGGATCGTGGCATCGGCGAGCAGGAAGCTCTTCACCTTGAAGCTGTTGTCGGTACTCCAGGTCTCGCCGGTGTAGCGGCCGCCGGCGCCGATCGAGAGCCCCGTCACCGGCCCGTTGTGGAAGGTGTAGTAGGCCCAGGCGGCGGCCTGGTTCGACGGCACCGCCGGCAGGTGCTTGCCCGCCGTGGGATCGGCATTGCGGGTATAGACCGTGTCCAGCCAGGTGTAGCTCGCCGTGACGTCCAGCGATTCCGTCACGCTGAGCTTCGCCTCCAGCTCCACGCCCTGCGATCGCGCCTCGCCCGCCTGGGACTGGTAGTAGGGGTTGACGGCATCCGTGGTCAGCAGGTTCTTGCGCGTCAGGTCGAAGACCGCGGCCGTGAACAGCGCGCTCATGCCGGGCGGCTGGTACTTGATGCCGGCCTCGTACTGCCGGCCGCGCTCGGGATCGAAGGCCTTGCCCGTGCGGTCCGTGCCCGCCTGCGGCACGAAGGATTCCGTGTAGCTGACATAGGGCGCGATGCCGTTGTCGAAGACATAGGTCAGTCCGACGCGGCCGGTGAAGGCGTGGTCGGACTGCTTCGAGGTCGTGTCATAGGTCAGGTTGCGCGTCGTGCTGTCCGCCCAGTCCTGCCGTCCGCCCAGGGTGAGGACGAAGCCGCCGAGCCTGGCCTGTTCCTGCGCGTAGATGCCGTACTGGTTGCTGTGGGCGCGCACGAGGTAGCGTTCCGGCGCCTCGATGGCGAGATTGTAGGTGGGGCTGAAGATGTCGATCGAGGGCGCGGTGCCGAAGCCGCTGCGGTAATTGGTGTTCAGGTGCTGGTAGTCGAAGCCGGCGAGCACCGTGTGCTGGACCGGGCCGGTGTTGAAGCGCCCCTGCAACTGGTTGTCGAAGGAGGCCGTGTCCAGATTGTCCGTCGAGGCGGCCGTGCCGCGGCTGAGGGTGCGGTTGTCGTCCTGCAGGCCGCTCCCATAGACGCTGTTGTATTCCTGGCCCAGATGGAACCAGCGGCCGTTGGAGCGCACCGTCCAGACATCGTTGAAGCGGCGCTCGAACTGATAGCCGAGCGAGCCCTGGGTGCGGTTGAACTTCTCGAAATTCGGGTCGCCGTCGTAGAAGCGGCGGGAGATGCGGCCCAGCGGGTTGGGCAGGGCGCTGCCGGAGGGAGGCACGCTGCCATAGGCGGCGCTTTCCGGATCGTACTGGTACAGGCCGAGCAGGGTCAGCGTGGTGTCGTTGTCGGGCCGCCAGGTGAAGGACGGCGCGATGGCGATCCGCTCGTTGCGCGTCTGGGCGACCTGCGCATCCTCCGCCCGTCCGATGCCGGTGATGCGGTAGAGGAAGTGGCGGTCGGCATCCAGCGGGCCGCCGAGGTCGAAGGTGAGCTGCTTGTGCCGGAAGTTGCCGAACTCGATCCCCACCTCGTGGAACGGATCAAGCGTCGGCAGCTTGCTCTGCTGGTTGATCACGCCGCCGGCGCCGGCCTGCCCGTACAGCACGGAGACCGGGCCGCGCAGGACCTCGATGCGCTCCATCAGGAAGGGATCGACCTGCGGCGTGCCGTACCAGCCATTGCCGAGCAGCTTCAGCCCGTTCCAGTAGGTGTCCGCGTCGAAGCCGCGCACCTTCAGCAGGTCGTAGCGCGTGCCGACCGCGCCGCGCGTTTCCGGCGTCACGCCCGCCGTGTACCGCACGGCGCCGTTCAGGGTCTGCGCGTTCTGCTGGTCCATCTGGTCGCGCGTGATGACCGAGAGGGATTGCGGCGTTTCCAGCACCGGCGTGTCGGTCTTGGTGCCGGTGACGCTGCGCCGGGCGACGAAGCCCTGCACCGGGCTGAAGGCCGTTTCGGCATCGCCGGTGACGTTGACCTGCGGCAGAAGCGTGGGATCGGCCGGTGCCGGTGTGGCACCGCCCGTGCCGCCGCTGGTCTGCGCCATGGCGGGAACGCAGGCGACGATGCCGGCTGCCAGCAGCAATCCGGGCAGGGCCCCATCGGGCCGGGCCCGCGATCTGGTTTCACCGGACATCATAATGATCCCGCAACTTGTTGGAATTCCTAATTTCTCGAAGCGGTCGATCCTTTATAGAGAATGCTAATCGTTCGCAATTTCATGAAATATACCGTATGTTAATGTTTGCGACGTGGTCCTTCGGCGATGCAGGACAGGCTGATGCTTCCCCAGGATGAAGGAGATCGCTGCATCGTGCTGACCCGAAGAGATCTCGCCGCCTTGCCGTTGCTGGCGATGCCGGCCGTGGCGCGGGGCGCCGGGGACTGGCCGCGCATCGTGGTCGATGCCGTGGGCCGTGGGCCAGCAGCGTGCCTTCGGGATCCGGAACCATTTCGGCGGCGCGCTGAACGTGCTCGCCCTTCGGGCCATGGCAGGCTGGCTCTATCCCGAACTGGCGCGGCAGCTCGATCCCTCCAGGACGCTGGAGATGATCGACCGCCGCTTCGCCCCGATGCCTGCGAGGAGGCCTTCTGGACTTCCCTGTGAACTGCTCTCGCGCCGTCACGATGCCGTCGCGACAGGGCGGCGGGACCATTTGGGCGGATATCGTGTCCGGAATGATCCGGATGCCACGTTGCCGCAGCCGAATTGCAGGCCCGTTCTCCGGGCATGGCGCGTTAAAGATAGGGTGTTACAGCGGGAGGCGATGGCTTACATACACCGGTGTCAATCATGGGATATGAACATTGAAGGCCATCGTCTTGTGTGCTGGCCAGGGGCGTCGCCTCCTGCCGTTTACGGAGCGGACCCCGAAATGTCTCCTTCCCGTGGGTGGCGAACCCATTCTTGGCTGGCAGCTTCAGGGACTGGCCAAGGCCGGTATCCGCGAAGCCACGCTCGTCACGGGTTTCAGGGCCGAGACGATCGAGGCGGCGCTGCCCGACATCACGCCCGCGGGCCTGACGGTCCGGACCGTCTTCAATCCTTTCTTCGGTGTCGCCGAGAATATCGGTAGCTGCTTCCTGGTTCGCGATCTGCTGCGGGCCGCCGACACGGTGCTGCTGAACGGCGACACGTTGTTCGAGCCTGCGGTACTGCGTCACCTGCTGGCCTCCCCCGCCGCGCCCATCACCGTCACCATCGACCGCAAATCCGAATACGACGCCGACGACATGAAGGTCTCGGTGGAGGGGACGAGTCTTCGCGCCATCGGCAAGACGCTGACGGCGGACGAGACGAATGGTGAATCCATCGGGATGCTGCGCTTCCAGGGCCTGGGCGGCGCGCTCTTCGCCGATGGGCTGGAGGCCGCGCTGCGCCAGCCGGAAGGGCTGCGCCGCTGGTACCTCTCCGTCATCCATGCCATCGCCCAGAGGGGCACACAGGGGGGCGACCAGGGGGGCCACCAGAGAGGCCAGGTCCGGGTGACCTCCATCGAGGGGCTCAGCTGGGGCGAGGTGGACTATCCGGACGATCTTGCCGAGGCGGAGGCGCTTGTCCGCTCCTGGGCCATGCCCGCTCCGGCCCTGGCCGGGTGACGCCGAGGTGACCATGCTCCCGACACGGAATTCGCTCCCCCGGCGCCTTGGCTCCTTCGCCACCCTCCCCGATGCGCTGGACTACGCCGCTGGTGGGGAAACGGGCCTGAGCTTCTACGACGGGCGGGGGGAGCTGGTCAGGGCCCTCCCCTATCGCGAATTGCGCCAGGCGGCATGGCAACTGGCGAGGCGGCTGGTCGGCGCGGGGCTGGAACGCGGGAACCGCGTGGCCATCATCGCCGAGACGCGGCCCGACGTGGTGGAGGCCTTCATGGCCTGCCAGTATGCGGGGCTGGTGCCGGTGCTGCTGCCCTTGCCGGTCGCCTTCGGCGGGCGGCAGACCTATGTCGAGCATGTTTCCCGGCTGACCCTGGCGGCGCGCGCCTCGGCGCTCTTCGTGCCGGAGGCTCTCCAGCCATGGCTGGCACCTTTTGCCGCCGAGGCGGGACTGACGATCTTCGGAACCGTGGCGGCGCTGGCCTCGGCCCCGGAAGGCACCGCCGAACCGGTGCCGCTGGCCGAGGACGAGATCGCCTACCTCCAGTTCTCCTCGGGCAGCACGCGCTTTCCCATGGGGATCGCCGTCACCCAGCGGGCGCTGATGGAGAACATCCGCGCCATCCTGCGGCACGGGCTGCAGGTGGGCGCGGAGGACCGGGCGGTGTCCTGGCTGCCGCTCTATCACGACATGGGCCTCGTGGGCTTCCTGCTGGCGCCCCTCGCCGGGCAGGTGACGGTGGACTACCTCTCGCCGCAGGAATTCGCGCGGCGGCCGCAGCTCTGGCTGCGCCTGATCTCCTCCAACCGCGCCACCCTCTCCTACAGCCCCAGCTTCGGCTACGAGCTCTGCACCCGGCGGGGACGGCCGGACCCGGCCAAGGGCCCGGCCCTGGACCTTTCCTCCTGGCGCGCCGCGGGCATCGGCGGGGACATGATCCGGCCGCATGTGCTGGCGCGCTTCGCCGAGACCTTCGGGCCGGACGGCTTCCGGGCGGACGCCTTCGTGCCCAGCTACGGCATGGCCGAGGCGACCCTGGCCATCAGCTTCGCCCCATTGAGCAAGGGGCTGGCGACGGATGTGGTGGATCTGGACCGGCTGGAGCGGGAGGGTCTTGCCATGCCCCCCGGCGACACGGCGCGGCTGCGGGAATTCGCCCTTTGCGGCCCCCCGGTCCCGGGCACCGAGCTGGAGATCCGCGACGCCACCGGCGCCGCCTTGCCGGAGCGGCGGGTGGGGAGCGTCCTGGTGCGCGGCCCGGGGCTGATGCAGGGCTATGACGAGCGGCCCGAGGAAAGCACCGCCGTGCTTTCGGCGGATGGCTGGCTCGATACGGGCGACCTCGGCTACCGCCTGAACGGACAGGTGGTGATCACCGGCCGCGCCAAGGATCTGATCATCGTCAACGGCCGCAATGTCTGGCCGCAGGACCTGGAATGGTCCGTGGAGCAGTCCATCCCCACGGCGCGCAGCGGCGACGCCGCCGCCTTCTCGGTGGAGGAGGAGGGGGCGGAGCAGGTGGTGATGCTGATCGAGGCACGCGGCGCGCCGGACAGCGGGGAGCGCGAGCGGCTGGCCACCGAGGCGGCCGGCATGCTGCGGGCGCGCCATGGGGTCGAGGCGCGGATCGTGCTGGTGCCGCCGGGCAGCCTGCCGCGCACCTCCTCGGGCAAGCTCAGCCGCACCCGGGCGCGCAGCCGCTATCTGGCCGGGCATTTCACGGCAGGGGCCAGCACCCTGGCGGCGCTGCCGGAATGACCGCTGCCCCGCTGGCCGCCGTCACGGGCGGGACCGGCTTCCTGGGGCGCCATGTGGTCACGGCGCTGGCGGCGCAGGGCTGGCGGGTGCGGATGCTGGTCCGAGATGGGCGCGCAGCCGAGGGGGTTCCGGCGGAGACCGTGCAGGGAGACCTCGCCGATGCGGCGGCCCTGCGCCGGCTGGTGTCCGGCGCCGAGGCGGTGGTGCACCTTGCCGGGCTGACCAAGGCGCGCCGGCCCGCCGAGTTCCTGGCGGTGAACCGGGATGGCAGCGCGCGGCTGGCGGAGGCTGTGGCCCGGGTGGCGCCGGAGGCCCGCTGCGTGCTGGTCTCCTCCCTGGCGGCGCGGGAAGCGCGGCTTTCCCCCTATGCCGCCAGCAAGCGGGCGGGCGAGCAGGCGGCGGTGGAGGCCCTGGGGCCGGCGGGGCGCTGGGTGGTGCTGCGCCCTTCGGTGATCTACGGACCGGGGGACCGGGAAGGGCTGCTGCTGCGCCGTCTGGCGGCCTCGGCCATCGTGCCCGTGCCGCGCGCCCCGGAGCCGCGGATCGCCATGGTGCATGCACGGGACGTGGCGGCGGCCATCGCGGCCCTCTGCCGCTCCGACCTCCGGGCCGGCCTGCTGGGCGGCACCTTCGAGGTCACGGATGCGCGGCGCGAGGGCTATGGCTGGCGCGAGCTGCTGCAGCGTCTGGCGCGGGAGCTGCGGCACCGGCCTCGCTTCCTGGAAGTGCCCGACGGGGCCATGCTGGCGGCGGGCGTGGCGGCGGATGGCTGGGCCCGGATGACCGGGCGGAGCGGCCTCTTCGGCATCGGCAAGGCGCGGGAGATCCTGCACCGGGACTGGAGCTCCGAGGCGGGGCGGCAACTGCCGGAGGCGGTCTGGACGCCGCGCATCGGCTTCGAGGAAGGGCTGCGGGACACGCTGGCCTGGTGGGCCAGCCTCGGCCTCGCCCCGGCGCCGGGTTGAGCCAGGAGTCGGCGATGTCCGGAAGCCTGGATCGCTCCGCGCGGCACGATATGGCCCCTCCGTCTATGACGTCTCCCCGCCCGTGCGCGTCGCCTCGTAGCGATAGGTGCAGCCCACACCCGTCTGCGCGGCATTGGTGGTGGGGATCTCCATTACGGTCAGCCGGTCGCCGGTGATCTGCCCCGCGGCCCGGCGCTCCGACCCATCGCGGTCCAGCGCGATCTCGCCCCGCGGTGTCACGGTGCCCGTCATGATGGGGCGCTGCACGGCGGAATGGCGGTGGCGGGAGGTCCGCAGCTCCACCAGCCCGTCCCGGATGCGGAACCAGACGGTATGCGGCTCCTTCCGGCAGGTCGGCTCCGCGCCGAGCGGGATCTGCTGGCCCTGGTACAGGCCGTTGAACCGTGCCAATGCCTCCGGCGCGGCTGGACCCTGCGGCGCCGCCCCCTCTCCGGCGCAACCTGCCAGCAGGGGCAATATCAGCAGCACCAGCGTGGCCACCCGGTGGCCACGGAGGAACGGATGACCCAGTCCGACACGCCTTCCCCCTCTCCGGCCGACCGCCCGGTCGTCTTCATCCACACCAACGCCAAGCAGCGGCTGGGCGCGCTGGTCTCGGCGCATTCCTTCCGGCGCAACGCGCGGCAGCCCGACGGCTTCGAGGTGCGGCTGCTGGAGGCGGAGCATTCGGCGCCGCTCCGTGCCGCCGAGGGGCGGAGCTTCCTCCGCGCCGGGCACAGCCGCACCTGGCGTATGGACGACCTGCAATCCTTCACCCCTCTCCGCTTCGCCGTGCCCGATGCCATGGGGCACCGGGGCGTGGCGCTGGTGGTGGACCCCGATGTCTTCGCGGTGGGCGATGTGGGGGAACTCTTTGCCCGCGACCGCGAGGGCAAGGCCATATGGTGCCGGGCGCGGCCCGGGCACAATGGCGCGGCGGAATACCTCGCCACCAGCGTGATGCTGCTGGACTGCGCACTGCTCCCGCACTGGCGTTTCGGGCCGATGCTGGAGGACCTCCTCGCGAAGCGGCTGGACTATGTGGAGCTGATCGAGCTGCGGCGGGAGAAGCGCGAGACCATCGGGCTGTTGGAGTCCGTCTGGAACGACTTCGACCGGATGGAGGCGGATACGCGCCTCCTGCACACGACCAAGCGGCGGACGCAGCCCTGGAAGACGGGGCTGAAGGTGGATTTCACGGTGCGCGAACGCGGCTTCGGGCCGATCCCGGCGGCGGTGGTGCGGCCCATCCTGCGGCTCTGGACCTCCCAGGCCCGCTACAAGCCGCATCCGGACCAGCGTCAGGAGGCCTTCTTCTTTGCCATGCTGGCGGAATGCCTGGACGAGGGATCGGTCACCCGCGCGGAGGTGGAGAAGGGGATCAGGGAGAAGCATATCCGCCCGGATGCCCTCGTGCTCGCGGATCGCTGCCGGGGCCAGTTCCCCCGGCCCCAACCGGCAGCAGCGGCCTGATGCGGTCCACCGCCGCCACGGCCACGGGCGGCGGCGCGGATTGCCCATGCTTGAGCCGCTGATGCTCCAGACCCCGCCAGAAGAACCACAGGTCGCGCGGCCAGCCGGCCCAGCCGCGCCGGACCAGCCCGCCCCAGGCCCGGCCGGCGGCGCGCAGCCAGGCTGGGGCCGCCTGCCCGGCATCCGCCAGCCGCAGGGCGCGCATGGCGCTGAGCCAGACGCCGCCGGGCCGGCTCGCGCGGACGGGGATCAGGGTGACGGGCTTTCCGGTCGCCACCGCCTCCGAGACCATGGCGACGCTGTCGGCGGTCACGGCGAACTCGTCGGCCAGGGCCAGCAGGCCGGGATAGGGATTCCGCTCGCCCGAGCCTTCCAGCAGCGCGGCGGGCACCGGCGCCCCGGCGAGGATGCGCCGCACGCGCCCGGCCAGAGCGGTGGGCGTGCGGCGGCTGGCGACGGCCAGGACGCTGCCGCCATCCTTCTTCGCCCGTGCGAGGAGCGCGTGGCAGGCGCTTTCCACCTCCTCCGGATACAGCCGCCAGGGCCAGGACGGCCCTCCCAGGACCAGGGCGTGGCGCGGCGCCGGGAAGCGCTCCAGGGCGGCGTGCCAGGCCATGGCCGCGCCGGCCAGCCGTTCCGGGGTCTGGCGCGTCAGGGAGAGCGGCTGCTCCAGCACCGTGGGGCCGGGCGGCACGCCGTATTGCGGGGTGGTCACCACCAGATCGAAGCGGCCGGGGTGGCAGCGTGGCCGGCCGAGCTGCACGATCCGCGTGCGGCCCGCCGAGCCTGCCCGGATCCAGCGCGCGGCGGGGACGCTGCGGCGCCCGACGCCGATCACGAGGTCCGGCCAGGGTGGCCCCAGCGCAGCGCGGGAGGCCCGGTCGAGGCTGGCCAGGCCGATCCCGCCGAACCGGGTGGGCAGCAGGCGGAGCAGGTTGTGGCGCAGGGGGATCGCCTCCACCGTGCCGCCGCAGGCATCCGCCACGGCCTCGGCCAGTGCCAGGACCTGGTTGTTGTCGCCGGTGCGGGGACCGAGCAGCGCCCAGATGCGTGGCCCCATATCCGTCCTGCTGTCCGTCTCGCCCATGCGCTCTTTCCGGGGGGCGCGGAGGATGGGCGGCGGCGGGGATGCCGGCAAGGCCGTGCCGTGCGCATAGCCCCATGCGCATAGCCTATGTCGCAGGCACGGCCCTGCCGTCCCGCGTCGCCAGCGCCGTGAACGTGATGAGCATGTGCCGCGCCTTCGCCGCCGCCGGGCATGAGGTGACGCTCTATGCGCGGGGGCGGCAGGCGGATGCGGCGGCGGTCTTCGAGGCCTTCGGCATGCCGCGCTGCTTCGAGCTGGTGCTGCGGGCGCCGCCGCATTTGCCGCTGGCGAAGAACCTGCTCTACCCGGCGCTGGCCGCGCGGGAGATGGCGGCGCGTCCGACGCCGGATCTGCTCTACGGGCGCCATGCCTATGCGCTGGCGGCGGCGGTCGCGCGGAGCCGGGCGCCCTTTGTCTATGAGGCGCATGCGCTGCCGCTGCGGCGGGCCCGGCGCATGGCGGAATCCTGGCTGTTCCGGCACCGCCGGATGGCGCTGATGGTCGCGATCTCTCGCAGCCTCGCGGAGGACTATGCCGCCCGGATGCCGGCGCTGCGCGGGCGAGCGGTGATGGTGGCGCATGACGGCGCCGACCCGGTGGCGGACCCCGGGCCGCCGCCCGGGCCCTGGCCGGGCCGGCCGGGCGTCCCGCAACTGGGCTATGTCGGGCACCTCTATCCCGGCAAGGGCATGGAGATGGTGGCGGCCCTGGCTGAGGCCCTGCCCGAATGCGACCTGCATGCGGTGGGGGGGACGGAGCGGGACCTCGCCATCTGGCGGCAGCGTTGCGGGGGGCAGGCGAACCTGCACCTGCACGGGCATGTGCCGCATGCGCGGGTGCCGGCCTATCTGGCACGCTTCGACCTGCTGCTGGCGCCGCCCTCGCCCAGCGTCGCCTCCGCGGCGGGGCGGGAGATCGGGCGGTGGATGTCGCCGCTCAAGGTCTTCGAATACATGGCGGCGGGAAAGCCGATCCTCGCCTCCGACATCCCGGCGCTGCGGGAGATCCTGGTGGATGGCGGGGTGGCGCTCCTGCTGCCGCCGGGGGATGCGGCGGCCTGGGCGGCGGCGGCGCGGGCCCTGCTGGCTGACCCGGCGCGGGCGGGCGCCCTGGGCGCGCGGGCGCGGGCGCTCCTGCTGGAGACCTATACCTGGGAGGCGCGGGCGGCCCGCATCCTGGCCCATCTGGCGGGGCCCCTGCCATGAGCCGGACGGCGAGCGCGGCCACCGCCGATGCGCTGTTCCGGCGCATCCTGCGGAATGCCGGGCTGGTCCTGGGGGGCAAGGCGGCGACGGCGCTGCTGAACCTGGCCGCCTTCGGCCTCGCCATGCAGAGCCTCGGCTCCGCGGGGATGGGCGTGCTGGTGCTGGTGCATGGCTTCGCCCAGACGGCCTCCTCGCTCGTGAAGTTCCAGTCCTGGCAGGCCGTGCTGCGCTATGGCGCGGGCAGCCTGGGGGCGGAGCGGCGTCCGGCCTTCCAGGCGCTACTGCGCTTCACGCTGGGGCTGGATATCGGCTCAGGGGTGGTGGGCAGCCTTGCCTGCGCCGTGGCGGCCTGGTTCCTGGGGCCGTCCTTCGGCTGGCCGCCGGAGGTGGTGCCGCTGGCGGCCCTGTATGCCACCAGCACGGCCTTCATGGTGACGGCCACGCCGATCGGGCTGCTGCGACTCTTCGACCGCTTCGACCTCCTGGCCCGGCGGGACGCCATGGGAGCCGGGTTCCGGCTGCTGGGCGCGGCGCTGGCGGCCGTCTGCGGCGCGGGGCTGCCGGGCTTCCTCGTGGCCTGGTACCTGGCGACGGTGCTGGGCGGGATCGTGCTGATGGCGGCGGCCTGGGGGGAGGTATCGCGCCGCGGCCTGCTGCGACGGGAGGCAGGGGCCCCCCGCCTCGGCGCGGCGGAGGCGCATCCCGGTATCTGGGGCTTCGCCTGGTCCACGAACCTGATGACCACGCTGTCCCTCGGCTCGACGCATCTGGCGACGCTCTGCGTGGGCTGGATGCTCGGCCCCGCGGAGGCGGCGCTCTTCGCCCTGGCGCGGCAGATCGGGGAAGCCGCCCTCAAGCCGAGCCGCTTCCTCACCCCGGCCCTCTATCCGGAGCTGGCCCGGCTGGCGGCGGCAAGGGACCGGGAAGCGCTGCGCCGGCTGCTGGGGCGGGGACTCGCTCTCTCCACCCTCCTCGCCGCCCTGTTCCTGCTGGTCCTGGCCGCGCTCGGGGAATGGCTGCTCCGCCTCGTGGGCGGTCCCGAGGCGACCGGCGCCTACCATGTGATGCTGCTCCTGGCCGCTGCCTCCTCTATCAGCTTCGCCGGCTTCGCGCTGGAGCCCCTGCTGGTTTCGGTGCAACGGCATGGTTTGGCGCTGCGCCTGCGGGCCGCCGCAACAGCGGTCTATGTGCCCCTGGCGCTGGGCGGACTGGCGGTCTTCGGGTTGCCGGGGGCCGGGCTGGCCTCGATCCTCTCGGCCCTGCTGCTGCTGGCCGGACAGGCCATACCGGCCGCGCAATGGCTCTCCATGACGCCGGAAAGCGCCGGAGAACGAAACTTGCATTAAACTTCATGAACGGGTTAGTCGGACCCGGGCCGGGGGAAGGCTGGGGAATAGGGGTTTAGAGATATGCTGGATGAGCAGGCCGCCCTACGGGAAATAACCGCGGCCCTGGACGAGACGGGGAAGCTGACGGGCCCCATCACTATGGATACGAACATCCTCAAGGACCTGAACTTCGACTCCGTGGGCGCGGTCGATTTCATCATGGTGCTGGAGACCCGCCTGGACATCATCATCCCGATGGACCGGATGACGGAGATTGAGACCATCGGCGACCTCGTCCGGGTCGTGACCAGCGATCCCAGCCTGGCCTCCTGACCGTGCTCTCCAAGTTCCGTGCGCTGCACGAGGAACACGCGGCCGTGTCCGCCGCCGGCCGCAGCCCCTTCGCCGTCACCTTCGACGCCGTGCTGTCCGCCACCGAGGCCATGCTGGACGGGCGGCGCATCCTGCTGCTGGGAACCAACAACTATCTCGGCCTGACCCTCGACCCCGACAGCATCGAGGCCGCCATCGCCGCGACGCGGGAACAGGGGACCGGCACCACGGGCTCCCGCATCGCCAACGGCACCTATGGGGGCCATGCGGCGCTGGAGGCGCGGCTGGCCGCCTTCCTGAAGCGCCGGTCGGCCATGGTCTTCACCACCGGCTACCAGGCCAATCTCGGCGCTCTCTCGACGCTGGCCGGGCGGGGCGACCATCTGCTGCTCGACGCGGACAGCCATGCCAGCCTCTATGACGGGGCGCGGCTGGGCCATGCCCAGGTGACCCGCTTCCGCCACAACGACCCCGACGACCTGCGGCGGCGCCTCCGGCTGCTTTCCTCCCAGCCCGGCGAGAAGCTGATCGTGGCCGAGGGCATCTACAGCATGCTGGGCGACACCGCGCCGCTGCGGGAGTTCGTGGAGGTCAAGCGCGAGGCCGGGGCCTGGCTGCTGGTGGACGAGGCGCATTCCCTCGGCGTGCTGGGTGGGAATGGCCGCGGGCTGGCGGAGGCCGAGGGCGTGGAGGCGGATGTCGATTTCGTCGTCGGCACCTTCAGCAAGAGCCTGGGCGCGATCGGCGGCTTCCTGGCCTCGGACCATGAGGGTTTCGACGCGTTGCGGCTGGCGGCGCGGTCCTACATGTTCACCGCCTCCCTGCCGCCTTCGGTCATTGCCTCGGTGACCCAGGCGATCGAGGCCGTCGAGGCGCGGCCCGAGCTGCGCGAGGCGCTGCGGCGGAACGGGCAGCAGCTTCATGCGGGCCTCGCGGCGGCGGGCCTCGCCGTGGGCGCCATGCCGAGCCCGATCGTCTCCCTGCTCATGCCGGACCGGGAAACGGCGGTCGTCTTCTGGAACCGGCTGCTGGAGGCAGGGGTCTATACCAACCTCGCCCTCGGCCCGGCGACGCCGGGCGGCAAGCCGCTGCTGCGGATGAGCGTGAGCGCGGCGCTGACGCCGGCGCAGATCGACGGCGCCCTGGCGGCGATCATCCAAACGGCCCATGCCCTGGGACAGCCCCCCCTGGGACAGCTCGGCGCGCCGCTGGCGGCGGAGTAGTGCGGCCGGGGCTGCTGTCGTCGGAGCCAGGGTTGGAGCAGGGTCTGGACCGGAGCCTCGTGGCCCGGACCTGGCCCGATCTGCAAGCCATGCTCCTGTTGCTGGCCGTGGCCTTGCTGGCGCGCGGGTTCTTCCTCGGCAATCCGGTGCTGGAAAGCGACGAGCAGTTCTATCTGCTGGTCGGCGACCGGATGCTGCGGGGCGCCCTGCCCTATCTCGACATCTGGGACCGCAAGCCCGTCGGGCTGTTCCTGATCTACGCGGGGATCCGTGCCCTGGGTGGCGAAGGGATCGTCCAGTACCAACTGGTGGCGGTGCTCTTCGCCACGGCGACCGCCTTCCTGGTCGCGCGGATCGGGGCGGAGCTGGGCTCCCGCCGGGGCGGTCTCCTCGCCGGCATGGCCTACCTGCTCTGGCTCGGGGCCTTCGGTGGCGAAGGGGGGCAGGCGCCGGTCTTCTACAACCTCTTCGTCGCGGGCGCTGCCTGGGTGGCGCTGCGCGCGGTGGCCTGCCCGGGCTCCTTCGAGCGGCTGCTGGGGCTGGGGGCCTCGGCCATGCTTCTCGCCGGGCTGGCGATGCAGGTGAAGTACACGGCCGTCTTCGAGGGGATGTTCTTCGGCTGCGCGCTGCTCTGGACGGGGTGGCAGGCGCGGATGGGGCCGGGGAAGCTGCTTTCCGCCGGGCTGGCCTGGGTCGGCTGCGCCCTGTTGCCCACGGCGGCGGCCCTCGCCGCCTATGCCGCCATGGGGCAGGCACAGCCTTTCCTCTTCGCGAACTTCCTTTCGATCTTCGAGCGGAATACGGCGGTGCTGGGCTCCTCCCTGCCCCGGCTGCTGGCGATGCTGGGGCTGCTGCTGCCGCTCGGCCTCTGCGCCGTGCTGGGGCTGCGGCTGTCCTGGCGGCGGTCGGCGGGGATGCCGGAGATCCGGCGCGCGACGGGCTTCGTGGCGGGCTGGGCGCTGGTCGCGGTGGCGGGCGTGCTGGTGTTCGGGACCTACTACAACCACTATGCCCTGCCCCTGCTCCTGCCGCTTTCCGTGGCGGCCGCGCCCCTGCTGGGGTGGCCGGGTGCGCGGGTCTGGAAGGTCACGGCCGCGGCAGCCCTGCTGCTGGTGGGCGCGGTGGCCACGGCGGTGCCGGGGGTGCTGCATCTCCGCTCGCGGGGCGATGGCAGCCAGGTGCGGGCGCTGGTGGCGGCGATGCTGCCCGGGGCAAGGCTCTATGTCTTCGACGGGGAGGCGGTGCTCTACCTGTTGTCCCATAGCCCGCTGCCGACGCCCTATGCCTTCCCGACCCATCTGAGCGACCTGCGGGAGTCCGGCGGGATCGGGGTCGATCAGGAGGCGGAACTGCGGCGCGTGCTGGCGTCCCGTCCGGACTACATCGTGACGACGAATATCGAACGGGGGCAGATCAACCCGGCGGCGCAACGGCTGCTGCGGGAAACCCTGGCCGAAGCCTATCGGCCGGTGCGCAGCGTCCGGATCGGGAGGGGCAACCGCGTGCTCTACGGGAAGCTGCCCTGAGGGTGTCCTTCAGCGGACCGCGCCCCGCCGCCGCAGCCGCCAGAGCAGCAGGGGCGCCGCCAGGACGGGATGTCGGCGCTGCCAGGGGGTGAGTTCGACGGGCATACCCGAATGGCGGGCGATCTTGTCGGCGAGGTAGTCCGGCCCGCCGTCGAAGGTGAAGGCGGCCTTCACGAGCCGGGCGATGTTCAGCACCTTCCCGCCCAGGCGGCGCAGCGACCAGGCGGGACGCCAGTTCCCGGAGGGGCGGCGGCCGATGCGGTCCAGGGCCGCGGGCAGCACGGCATCGAACCAGCCCGGGGCCGTGGCGACGATGCTGTCCGGGCGGTTGCCGCGCTCGGCCCGCAACTCGGCGCCGTAGGTGCGGGCGAAGAGATGGCGCCAGAGCGCCGCGGGCGGGCCGGTGGGCGCATCGAGGCGCAGCGCCCAGGTGACGGCGGTTTCCACAGCCCGGGCGACGGCGGCCTCGGTGCGCCGGCGGGCCTCTTCGTCGCGGGTATGGACGAGGGTGGTGGGCTGGCAGAAGCGAGCCCAGAGGGTGGTGTCGATCGAGGCCGGCCGCATCCGCCGTTCGAAGGCGCGCAGGGTCATGACCGCGACCTTGGCCCGCAGGGGCTCCGCGCCGTCGCGCCGCCAGTGGAGGACCTGCGGCGGCAGCACGGCGTTGAGCAGGGCGGGAATGGCGCGCCGGTGGAAGGCGAGGTTCCCCATCGTGAGCACATAGAGGTCCAGCAGTCCCGCCGTCTCTCCCGTCCGGCGGCAGGAGCCGTAGAAGAGGATCGCCGCCACCGCATCCCCGTGCCGGGCGACGATATCCTCCGCCAGAAGGCGCGCGGCGCGCATGGCCGGGTTCGGGTCCGGCGGGAAGGCCAGCTCCGCCGCGACCAGGGCGGACAGGCTGTCCGGCGCGGTCATGGCATGGCGAAGGTGACGGCGGAGGGGGCGCTCAGGACGAGCCCCTGCGGGCCGGGCTCGAAGACCTCGCCATCCAGCACGAAGGGCGCGTCGAGGCGGAGGGCGAGGCGGCCGGCGCGGCCGCTGGCATAGCCCGCCTCCGGCATCCAGGGCTGCTGCCGGCCCCGCCGGGCGGCCCAGAGGGCGGCGGCCAGGCGGCGCGGCGGGGCCGCCACGTCCAGCCAGTTCAGCGGCCCGGCCCCGTCGCCCGAGAAGGGCCAGAGGCCGAGCATCAGCCGGTCCAGCGGCGTGGCGAGCACCAGGAAGCGGCGGCCTTCCGGCGTGGGCCGGCCATCCACCGACAGGGACATCGGGGAGCCGGCGCGCAGGGCGTGGTCACGCTGGACGATGCTGCGCAGCACGGTTCCGGCCAGGGCCAGGAAGACGGCCAGCCGGTCATGGATGCCGCGCCCGTGCAGCCCCTCGTCGGCCATCGTCTTGGCGGCGGTGAAGGCGCCGGCACCGAACAGGAGGCCGCGCATCGGGGCCTCGTCCAGGCCGGGGCGCAGGACCTCCAGCACGGGAAGCCGGTGCTGGCGCAGCGCGCCGGAGGCGGCGGCGCGGCGCAGGGCGGCGAGGCCGGCCTCCCCCGGCCCGGGCGTCCCGACGACGCGGGCGGCGAGGTTGGTCTTGCCGGTGGCGAGGAGGGCGATGGCCGGGGCGCGCTCGCCGAAGGCCCGCGGCAGGGCGGACAGCACCTCGCGCAGCGTGCCGTCGCCGCCCTGGACGGCCAGCAGGTCCACGCCCTGCCCGGCGAAATCCGCCAGCACGGCGCGAAGTTCATCGGGGGTCGAGGGCGCGGCGCGCGGCAGGCCCCCGGCGGCCTCCGCCAGGGCGAAGCGGCCTTCGCGAAGGGCCCGGCTGCGGGGGTTGGTGATGAGGCCGATGCGCCGCGCGCCGGTCATCCCTCAAGCCAGGACCGCAGGGGCCCCCGGCGGCGCGCCAGCCCGGCCTGGATCGTGACGACGACCTGTTCCAGGCAGCCGAAGACGGTCCAGGCGGCGACGGCGAGCATGCCCCAGTCGGGGCGGCCGAACAGGGTGAAGAGGCTGAGGATCAGCAGGTTCGGGTTCCGGCGCGCGATCCAGAGGCGGAAGAAGCTGTCGAAACGCCGCCAGACATGGATCTCCATCTTGTAGAGGGCGAGGAAGAGGCCCTCCTGCAGCCGCTGGAGGACATAGCCGCCGAAGACGATGACGCCGACGGCGACCGGATGCGCCAGCGGCATTCCGACCTGGGACAGGCCGTAGATCCAGGCCAGCCACCAGAAAGGCGGGTGGATCAGGTCGATGGCATGGTCGAAGACGTTGCCCAGCGGCGTGGAGGTGAGCGTCACCCGCGCCAGCTTGCCGTCCACCGTGTCCAGGAAGGTCATCACCCAGGCGGCGAGCAGCCCGGGCAGCCAGGCGCCCGTGGCGAAGAGCCAGAGGGCCACGAAGACCAGGACCAGGCTGGCGAAGGTCACCTGGTTGGGCGTGATGCCGAGGGCGGCGCAGCCGCGCACCACCTGGAAGGCCGGGCGGGGCCAGACATGCTTGGTGATGGCGTCGGTGACGCCCTTGTAGGAGCCGCCGAACATCTCCCATTCCACCGCGCGCCGCGTCCCGGCATCGAGGCTGAGGAGATAGGGGTTGGCACGCTTGCGCAGGGCCTTGTTGTAGAGGTCCACGAGATCGGCCGGGCGGGCGGGCAGGAGGCCGGCGAAGGCGGGGTCGCCGGCGGGACGGCCGGCCAGGAGCGCGGCGGCCACGGCAGCGGCCAGGGCCGTGTCCGTCAGGTGGTCCGCCAGATAGGCCGCCACTGGCAGCCCGTCCTCGGGGCGGCAGAGAAGCGTGCCGGGGCGGCGCGCCAGGCCCGTGACGAGCGAGGCGTCATAGACGTGATCGGCCCGGAGCAGCAGCAGCGGCGCCTGCGCGTCGGTGCCGGTCCAGGGGGCGGCGTCGGCGATGCCGGCGCGGAGAAGGGCCCGGCGGAGCAGTTCGGAACCCGGCATGCTCCAGACGGGCACGGGGGATTCCCCCAGCCAGCGGGCCGCTGGCGCCGGGGCGGGGGACGGGCGAGACTGCGCCGCACCATGTCCTTCAGCCTCGCGCACCTGTCCGACCTGCACCTGCCTGTACCCCCCGGGGCGATCCACCCGCTCTCGCAGCTCGCGGGGAAGCGCTTGCTCGCCTATTTCGCCTGGCGGCGCAAGCGGCGCCGGGCCGTGCCCGCCGCAGCCCTGCTGGCCGATCTGCGGGCGGCCGGGGCGGATCATGTGGCCATCACGGGGGACCTGACGAACCTCGCCCTGCCGGGGGAATTCGCGGCCGCGCGGGACTGGCTGGCGGCGCTCGGCCCGCCGGGCGGGGTCACCGTGGTCCCGGGTAACCATGACGCCACCGTGGCCCTGCCCTGGACGGACGGGATCGGGCGCTGGGCGCCCTGGATGGCCGGGGAGACAGCGGGGGAGACGGCCCGCGCGCCCTTCCCTTTCCTGCGGCGGCGCGGGCCGGTCGCGCTGATCGGGCTTTCCTCGGCGGTGCCGACCCTGCCGGGCTCGGCGGCGGGGTGGCTGGGCGCGGCGCAGCTGTCGGCGCTGCCCGGGCTGCTGGATGCGGCGGGGCGCGAGGGGCTGTTCCGGATCGTGATGGTACACCACCCGCCGCTGCCGGGGCCCGGCGGCCGGCGCAAGGCGCTCTCGGACAGGGCGGCGCTGCGCGGGGTGCTGGCGCGGCACGGGGCGGAGCTGGTGCTGCATGGGCACCACCACCGGCCGCTGCGGGGGGAGGTTCCCGGCCCGGGGGCGCCGATCCCGGTGCTGGGCGTGCATCAGGCCCTGGCGGCGGGGCATGGCGGACGGGCAGGCTGGCAGATGCTTCGCATCATGCGCGAGGCGGAGGGTTGGCGCGTGACGGTCGAGCCGCGTGCGCAGGATGCGGCGGACGGGGTGTTCCGGGCCGCGCCCGCCACGGTCCTGCGGATCAGTAGCGCAGGTGGATGGTCATCCGCGACTCCCCAGGCGGCACAGTGAAGCGGACGCTGTCGAAGGAGGGCAGGCCGACCGAGGTGGGCGCGTCGTTGGAGAAGCCGTAGCCCTCGGTCGGCAGGCCGAGCAGGTTGCGGTTGAAGTTATGGTCGTTGTTCTCGTCATGATAGACGGCGATGGCATAGATGCCGGGCTCGGCCAGGGCGAAGCAGGCCTCCGCGGACGTCGTCCGCAGCGGGACGCGCTGGCGGGCGAGATAGGCATGGCTGGCCAGGAAGCGTTCCGGCTTCGGACCATAGACCGTGATGGTGATGTTGCCGGCGACCTTCCGGGCGCCGGTGACGGCAACATGCAGGCGCGGGCCGGCCGGCGCATCGGCGGCGGCGCAGGCGGTGACGCGGGGGCCGTCCTCCGGCCGCGCGGCCGCCGGCTGCGGCGTGGCGAGCGATGCCAGCAACGCGGCGCAGCACCCCAGGCCCCGCAAGGTTCCGGGTGGGCCGGAGACGCGGCGGGGCATGGGGCGGCCGGCATCCGTCTGGCGTCTTCCGGCGACAGGGCGTAGGTGTCTGCGCATGCCCAGTGCCATACCGGATGCCACGCCAAATGCCACGCTGGTCAAGTTCGGCTATCCCGCCACGCTGATCGGCGAGACCCGCTGCTGGACCGTGCTGCTGCGCCCGCAGCAGGTCACGCTCGGGGCCCTGGTCCTCGTGTGCCGCGAGGAAGCGGAGCGCTTCGGCGCGGTGAGCCCCGAGGGTTTCGCCGACCTGCATGCCGCCGTGAGCCGCATCGAGCCCATGCTCCGGGACCTGGTCGGGTATGAGAAGATCAACTACCTCATGCTGATGATGGTGGACCCGGACGTCCATTTCCACGTCATCCCCCGCTATGCCGGGACGAGGACGCATCTCGGCCAGTCCTTTCCGGATGCCGGCTGGCCCGGGCCGCCCGCGCTCGGACAGGCGATGGAGCCGGGGGATGCGGTGCGCGACGACCTGCTGCGCCGCCTCCGCGAGCACTGGGCCTCCGCGCAGGCGTGAGCGCGGCGGTCGAGGCGAAGCGCATCCCGGCGGAAGCCACCCACGGGCCGCCGGCCGGGGGCGGGCTGGTCAGCCGCTACATGCTGCGGCTCCTGGTCCGGCCCCTGGCGGGCACGCTGCTGCTGGTGCTGCCGGCGCTGCTGCTGGAACGGCTGCTGCGGCTCTTCAACCTGCTGGCAGGGGCGGGAAGCCCGGCCGCTTCCATCGCGCAGCTCGTGCTCTACCTGATCCCGCATTACCTGGGTCTGGCGGTGCCGGCGGCGCTGTTCCTGGCGGTCTATGTCGTCGTTTCGCGGCTCAGCCAGAACCACGAGCTGGATGCCTTGCAGGCCTCGGGGCTTTCGCTGGCCTGGCTGTCGCGGCCCTTCCTGGCCGTGGGCCTGGCCTGTGCCCTGCTGGGCGTGGCGCTCTATGGCTATGTGCAGCCGGTCAGCCGCTATGCCTATCGCGCGGCCCTGAGTTCCCTGATGGATGCGGGATGGAACGCGACCCTGGTTCCGGGCGAGTTCGCCCAGATCGGCAAGCGGCTCACCGTCCATGTCGAGCGCCGGGACCCGGAGACGGGACTGCTGCACGGCATCTTCCTGCACCAGCGGCAGCAGGACGGCACCGACGTGCTGACCACCGCCGCCACGGGACGGATGCTGCTGAGCGTGGAAACCAGCGAGCTGCTGCTGGAACTGCAGGACGGGCGGCAGCTCGCGGTGGACCCGCAGGGGCAGGCGCATACGGTGACCTTCTCGGCCTCGGAACAGTCGCGCCCCTTCGTGCGGCGCCTGCCGATCTTCCGGCTGCGCGGCGCGGATGAGCGGGAGATGACGCTGGACGAGCTCTGGACGGGGCGGGAGCGTGCGGATGCGCCCGTGGCGCCGCGCCGCATGGCGGGGGAGCTGCACGCGCGGCTGGTGCGGTCGGCCTCGCTGCTGCTGCTGCCGCTGCTGGCCATGCCGATGGGGCTGGCCGCCAAGCGCTCGCGCCGTTCGGTCGCGATCCTGCTGGGGGCGGCGATCCTCGTGCTCTACCAGCAGGCGCTGCAACTGGCGGAGTCCCTCGGCGCCATCGGGCGGCTCGACGCACCGCTGGCGCTGTGGCTGCTGTTCCTGCTGTTCGCCGCCTTCAGCATCCTGGTCTTCCGGCACAGCAACCTGCATCCGGAGGAAGGCCCGTTCGACCGCATCCTGGCGCGGATGGACGACGCGGCGGCCTGGGCCGGCGGCCTGCTGGCGCGCTGCCTGCCGTGGCGGACGAAGGCCGTGCGCTGATGCTGCCACGGGTGCTGGCGCGCTACCTGACGGGGATCTTCCTGGCCCGGGCCACGGCGGTGCTGCTGGGGCTGGCCGCGTTGCTGCAACTGCTGGACCTGCTCGACAAGGCGGGGGACGTGCTGGCCCGCGGGGGGGTGCCGGATATCGGGCGCTATGCCCTGCTGCGGCTGCCCACCACGCTCGGGCAGCTCGTGCCGCTCGCGGTGCTGGTGGGGGCGATCCTGACCTTCCAGCGGCTCGCCGCCTCGCTGGAGATCACCGCCATGCGGGCCACGGGCCTGGGAAGCTGGCGGATCATGGGGGCGCTGGTCCCCGCCTGTGCCCTGGCGGCCTGCCTGCAGTTCGGCCTCCAGCTCGGCGTGGCGCCGTACAGCGAGCGCGCGCTTTCGGACTGGTGGGACCATCTTGAGGCGCCGGACCGGCCGCTGGCCCTGGATCGCCGGATGTGGCTGCGCGACGGGACGGATGTCCTGGCCGCCGATGCGGTGTCGCCCGACGGCACGGCGCTGTCCGGCGTGCTGCTGGTACGGCGCGACCCCGAGGGCAGGGTCACGCTGCGGATCGGGGCGGATGAGGCGCGGCACGCGGCCGGGGGCTGGCGGCTGACCGGGGCGCGGCTGCTGCGGCCGGGCGAGGAGCGGGAAACGGCGCAGGCCGGGTATGACTGGCCGGAGGGCCCCTCGCCACGGGCGATGCGGGACCTCGCGCGGCCCACGGATGCGCTCGGCCTCCCTGCCCTGCTGCGCGGCAAGGCCGGGGAAGGCCCGGTCAGCCGGGGCCCCGCCTATTTCGAGACGCGTCTCCAGGCCGCCGCGGCGGCGGCGCTGGTGCCCTTCCTGATGCTGCTGCTGGCCATGCCCGCGGCCTTCGGCCTGCCCCGCCAGCATGGCGGCACGCGACGGGCCGCGGTTGGCCTGGCGCTCGGGCTCGGCTATCTCGTGGCGCAGGGGCTGATGATCGCGATCGGCGAGGCCGGCGGGCTGGGCCCGGTCCCGGCGACCTGGAGCATGCTGCCCTGCTTCGCCGTCGCGGGCCTCCTGTGCCTCTGGCGCGAGGAAGCCTGAGCGCATGGGCGGTCCCGGCCCGCACCCACCTGGGCAAGGAGGCGGTTTCATGTACGGTCCCTGGCGGGGCGGGCGCAGTTTCGATCTGGGGCGGATGACGCTCCGGGAGCTGGTCGTGGCCTATGCGGCGCATCCGGCGATCCACCTGTATGGGCTGCTCGCCATCGTCTCGGCCGGGCTTTCCGTGCACTGGGCGGAAGGGGCGCTGCGGCCGGCGCTGGCGGTGGCCGCCACGATCCTGGCCTATCCGCTGGCCTGGTACGCCATCCACCGCTTCATCCTGCATTCGCGCTTCCTCTACCGCTCCCCGCTGACGGCGGCGCTGTGGAAGCGCGTGCATTTCGACCACCACCAGGACCCGCATCGGCTGGACGTGCTCTTCGGCGCGCCGGTGACGACGGTGCCGACCATCCTGGTCATCCTGATCCCCGTCGGCTGGCTGATCGGCGGCGCGGCCGGCGCGGCGGCGGCCTGTGCGGCGGGCTTCGTGATCACCTGCATCTACGAGTTCTGCCACTGCATCCAGCACCTGAACTTCAAGCCGCGGAGCCGGCTGCTGCGGCGGATGAAGGAGCTGCACCTCGCACATCATTTCCACCACGAGGGCGGGAATTACGGGATCACCAGCTTCGTTGTCGATCGCGCCCTCGGCACCTATTACGGCGAGGTGCGGCAGCGGCCGCGCAGCCCGCATGTCTTCAACCTGGGCTATGACCGCGAGGAAGCGAAGCGCTTCCCCTGGGTGGAGAAGCTGACCGGCGCGCCGCCGCGCGACCGGCCCGCACGCCCGGATGCCCGTCCGGACAGGGCGGCGTGAGCGCGGCCGGCGCGCGGGCTTCCTCCCCCGTCGAGATCCTCCCCGTCACGGACCGCGCGGGGATGGAGCGTTTCATCCGGCTGCCGCACGACCTGATGCGGCACGATCCCGCCTGGGTGCCGCCGCTGCGGCTGGAGCGGCGGGAGGCGCTGTCCCCAGCGAAGAACCCCTGGTTCCAGCATGGCGAGGCGGCCTTCTGGATCGCGCGGCGGGACGGGCGCGACGTGGGGCGCATCAGCGCGCAGGACGACCGGCTGGTGCCCGGGGCGGAAGGCGGGAGGCCGGCGCATTTCGGGCTGCTGGCCGCCGAGGACGATGCCGGGACCTTCGCGGCGCTGCTGGGCGCCGCCGAGGGCTGGGCGCGCGGCCGTGGCCTGCGGCGGATGCTGGGGCCGTTCAGCCTTTCCATCAACGAGCAGACGGGGCTCCTGGTCTCGGGCTTCGACACGCCGCCGATGATGATGATGCCGCATGACCCGCCCCATGCCGGTGCGCGGCTGGAGGCGCTGGGCTATGCCAAGGCGCGGGACATGTTCGCCTATATCAGCCCGGTGACCGGGGCGCTGCCGCCGGCGGCGGCGCGGATGGTGGCGCGCGGCCTGCCCTCCGGCGTCACGCTGCGGCCGCTGCGGCGCGCGGCGCTGCGGCAGGAGGTCGAGGCGCTGATCGGCATCTACAACGAGGCCTGGGCGGGAAACTGGGGCTTCGTGCCCTTCACCGCCGCCGAGGTGGCGCATCTGGCCGCGGAGCTGAAGCCGCTGCTGAACGAGCGGCTGGTCTGGTTCGCGGAGATGCGGGGGCGCCCCGTCGCCTTCGCCGTCTGCCTGCCGAACCTGAACGAGGCGATCCGCGACCTGTCGGGACGGCTGCTGCCGCTCGGCTGGGCGAAGCTGCTGTGGCGGCTGAAGGTGTCGGGTGTCTCCACCGCGCGCGTGCCGCTCATGGGGGTGCGGCCGCAGTTGCAGTCGGGGCTGCTCGGGCGCGTTCTGCCGCTCTTCCTGGTGGAGGCGCTGCGGCGGGAGGCCCACGCCCTGGGCATCCGGCAGATCGAGATGTCCTGGGTCCTGGAGGACAACCTGCCCATGCGGCATCTGGCCGAGGCCCTGGGGGCACAGGCCTACAAGACCTATCGCATCTACGGAAAGACGCTGTGACGGGGGTCACGGCGCTGGTCCTGGCCGGGCAGCGGCGCGGGACGGACCCGATGGCGGCCGCGGCGGGGGTCTCGCACAAGGCGCTGCTGCCGGTGGCGGGCGTGCCGATGCTGCTGCGCGTGGTCTCGGCCCTGCGATCCGCACCCGGCATCGCCCGCATCGTCGTGTCCATCGAGGAGCCGCAGCGCGTGCTGGCCGGGCTGGAAGGGCTGGAGGGCGTGATCCTGCGGGCAGCCGCGCCGGGCCCGGCCCTCAGCGCGGCGGCGGCGTTCGAGGAATTCGGCGCCCCGCTGCTGGTCACCACGGCGGATCACGCGCTGCTGACGCCGGCCATGGTGGCGCATCTGCTGCGGGAGGCCCCCGGCCAGGCATCCGCCGTGGCGGCGCTCGCGCGGCGCGAGACGATCCTGGCGGAATTCCCGCAGACCCGGCGCACTTGGCTGCGCTTCCGGGATGGCGACTTCAGCGGCTGCAACCTGTTCCTGCTGGCGGGCCCCGAGGCGGCGCGGGTGCTGCGTTTCTGGCAACGGCTGGAGCAGCAGCGGAAGCGGCCGACGGCCATGGCGCGGATGCTGGGGCCCATCGCGCTGCTCCGCTATGCCATGGGCTGGATGACTCTGCGGGCCGGGCTGGATGCGCTGGGCGCGCGATGCGGGACGCCCGTGGCCGTGGTGGAGATGCCCTTCGGCGCGGCGGCCGTGGATGTGGACAAGCCGGACGACCTGGCGCTGGTGGAAGCCCGTCTCGGCAGGGTGGATCGGCGGCCCGTCCCCCAGGCGGGCTGAGCCGGCAGGTCCGCCATCCGCCCATCGATCCGAAGGGTTCCAGGGAAATAGGCCGGCGCGGCGGGCTTCCTCGCCGGTGCCCCTGACCCTTATCCTGCGGGTCCGGTCATCCGTGCGGATGGCAGACCGATCGCCAGCATCCCGAGGATAACGTCATGGCTCTCGATTCCACCGCCTGCGGCCTGTTCCCCATCGCGCCGACACCCTTCCACCCGGATGGGCGGATCGATGTGGCCTCGGTGGATACCCTGATGGAGCGCTACCTCGCCGCCGGTGCCACGGGCGTCACGGTGCTCGGCATCATGGGCGAGGCGCCGAAGCTGGAGCCGGAGGAGTCCCTCGACATCGCCGCGCGCTTCGTGAAGGGCATGGCGGGGCTTCCCGTCATCGTCGGCGTGTCGGCGCCCGGCTTCGCCGCCATGCGCTCCCTCAGCCGCGCGGTGATGGACAAGGGGGCGGCGGGGGTGATGATCGCGCCGGTGCCGTCGCTGCGCACCGACGACCAGATCGTCACCTACTATCGCCAGGCGATCGAGGCCATCGGCGACGACGTGCCCTTCGTGATCCAGGACTATCCGCTGACCCTCTCGGTGCAGATGACGCCCGGGGTGATCCGCCGGATCGTGCAGGAGCATCCCTCCTGCGTGATGCTGAAGCACGAGGACTGGCCGGGCCTGGAGAAGATCTCCACCCTGCGGGGTTATCAGGAGGACGGCTCGCTGCGCCCGATTTCCATCCTGACCGGCAATGGCGGGATGTTCCTGGACTTCGAGATGGAGCGCGGCGCGGACGGGGCCATGACGGGCTATGCCTTTCCCGAAATGCTGGCGGATGTGGTGCAGCTGCAGAAGGAAGGCGCGCGGGACGCGGCGCATGACCTGTTCGACGCCCATCTGCCGCTGCTGCGCTACGAGCAGCAGCAGGGGGTGGGCCTCGCGGTCCGTAAATACGTGCTGATGCGCCGCGGCTTCATCGCCTCCGACGCGCAGCGCAAGCCCGGTGCGGCCCTGACCGCCGCTGCGCGGGCGGAAGTGGACTATCTGCTGCTTCGCCTCGCCCGGAAGGATGCCCGCGCGGCCCTGTGAGCATCCGGCAGGCGGCGGCGCGTCACGCTTCCGCCGCCCCCGGGGCGGCGGTGGAGGCCCGTCTGCCTCAGGGAACGTGCCGCAGCCAGGCGTCGGAAGAGAACTTCTCCGCCGCGAGCTTCTCGGCCGCCGCATATTCCTCCGGCGTGATCCGCCCGGCCACGCCGCCGTGCAGCGACACGAAGGTTTCCCGCATCCGCCGGATCACCGCCTCGCGCGGCAGGCCCGTCTGGCTGCGCAGCGGATCGACCCGCTTGACCGCGCTCACCGTGCCCTTGTCGCTCAGCTTCTCGCGCCCGATGCGCAGCACCTTCACCATCTTCTCCGCGTCCATGTCGTAGGCCATGGTCACGTGGTGCAGCACCGTGCCGCCGGAGAAGCGCTTCTGCGCCGCGCCGCCGATCTTGCCCTTGGTGCTGGAGATGTCGTTGAGCGGCTTGTAGAAGGCGTCGATGCCGAGGGAGATCAGCGCCTGCAGCACCCAGGCGTCGAGGAAGGTGTAGGAATCGGCGAAGGTCATGTCGCGCACCAGTTCGCCCGGCGCATAGAGCGAGTAGGTGACGCTGTTGCCTGGCTCCGCCAGCATGGCGCCGCCGCCGGTGACGCGGCGGACGACCTCCACGCCCATGGCCGCGGCCGCCTCCAGATCCACCTCGTTGCGCAGCGACTGGAAGGCGCCGATGATGATGGCGGGCCGTTCCCATTCCCAGAAGCGCAGCATCGGACCGCGCCGGCCGGCCGCGACCTCCTGCGCCAGGACCTCGTCCAGCGCCAGGTGCATCGCGGGCGAGAGCGGGGGCGTCTCGATGATCTGCCAGTCGTAGTCCCGCCAGCCGCCGCGCGACCCGAGGGCGCGGCGCACCGCGATGGCCACCGCCTCGGCGCTGAAGCCGATGAGGGCCGCATCCGGCCTCAGCGCCGCGCGGATCGCCGCCGCGATGCGCTCGACATCCGAATCCTCCGCCAGGCCCTCCACCGCGCCGCGGATGTCGTCCAGTGCCTCGCCCGGTTCGAGAAAGAAGTCGCCGGCGATCTGGACATCGGCGATGCGGCCGTCCCGGAGGTCGAGATCGACGACGACGAGCTTGCCGCCCTGTACCTTGTACTCACCGTGCATGTCTCGCGGGGTCCGTCCGTCGCATGAGGGCCAGCACCGTGCTGGAGACCCCAGGATGGACCAGCCGGGCCTGGGCAGCCAAGGGGGCGCGAGGCCGGGTGGCCGTATCCGTTCTGACCCGGACCCTTCAACGAATCTTCACTCTGGGCGGGCGGGGCTGACCCTATACCGGCGGCACAACGGGCTACCGGGCATCGGATGCAACAGACATTCGCGAAGCGCCATTATCGCACGGTGTTCCTGTCCGACCTGCATCTTGGCCTTCGTGCCAGCCGGGCGGATCTGCTGCTGGATTTCCTGGAAGGGACGGACTGCGGGCGGATCGTGCTGGTGGGCGACATCGTGGATGGATGGCGGCTGCGGAAGTCCTGGTTCTGGGACCGCTCGCATGACGAGGTGATCCGCCTGCTGCTGCGCCGGGCGCGCGAGGGCGTGGAGATCCTCTATATCCCCGGCAACCACGACGAGATGTTCCGCGACTGGGTGGGGCTGGAGATCGCGGGCATCAGGCTGGCGCAGCAGGCTGAGCACGTCACCGCCGATGGCCGGCGGCTGCTGGTGATGCATGGCGACGAGTTCGACAGCGTGGTGCGCTACTGGCCGCTGCTCGCCCATCTGGGGGACTGGGCCTATGACGCGGCGCTGCTGCTGAACCGCTGGTTCAACACCGCGCGGCGGCGGATGGGCTATCCCTACTGGTCGCTGTCGCAATGGCTGAAGCGGCGGGTGAAGGAGGCGGTCAAGGCCATCGACCGCTTCGAGGAATCGCTGGCGCACGAGGCGCTGCGCGGCGGCTATGACGGCGTCATCTGCGGCCATATCCACCATGCCGAGATGCGCGACATCGGCGGCGTGGTCTACATGAACACCGGCGACTGGGTGGAATCCTGCACCGCCCTGGTCGAGCATCCCGACGGCCGCTTCGAACTGCTCGACTGGTCGAGGCGCAGCCCGCCGGTGCCCCAGCCCTCCATGCCCCAGCCCTCCATGCCCCAACCGGCAGTGCCCGCCGTGCGGTCGGTCCCGGCCTGATGCGGCATCGTGCCGGCTGGGATGGCCAGGCCGGCAGAGCCGGGCCGCCCATGCCGGAGGCACCGGCGGGTGGAGCCCCTGTTCCCGCCTTTTCCGTCCCCGGGGCTGCTCGACCGACAGGGCAAGGCCAGCGCGCCGGCCGGGGCTCTGCACGAGGATCCACGCTTTGCCTGTTTCGACGCTTCTGCCGCGGATCGCGCGGCTTGCCACCGTCATGCGGAAGGCCGGTCCCGGGGATGGCCGGGGCCCCTCCGAACCGGGCCGTGGGATCGCCAATGCCGGCCTGTTCCTGAAGCAGTGGGCGAGCAACCCGCTGCGCATGGGCAGCGTGGTGCCGTCCTCTCCGGCTCTGTGCCGGCGCATCGCCCGGCTGACCCGCGCCGGGGAGGGTGAGATCGTGGTGGAGCTCGGCGCCGGAACGGGCGTCGTGTCCCGGGCCCTGCTGGCGCAGGGGCTGGCGCCGGAGCGGCTGACCGTCGTCGAGATCGAGAGCGAAATGGCCCTGCACCTGCGCCGCCGGCTCCCCGGCGCCAGCGTGGTCACGGGCGATGCCTTCGACCTGCCGCGCCTGATCCCGGCCAGCCTGCATGGCCGCGTCGGCACGGTGATCTGCGGCATCCCGCTGGTGCTGTTGCCGCTGGAGCGGCAGAGGCGCTTCGTGCAGGCGGTGGAAGCCGTCGCGCCGGGGCGGGGCTTCCTGCTCTACACCTATTGCATCACCTCGCCCCTGCCCTGCCGGCGGCTCGGGCTGAGCGGCAGGCGGGAGGCCTGGACCCCGCTGAACCTGCCGCCCGCCAGCGTCTGGCACTACCGCCCCGTCTGAGCCGGCCGGCGGTGGCTGGGTTCGGCTGTCGGAGGATTGCCACGAAAGCTTCGTGAAACCGCAACCCGTGCGTCATCCCCCGGGTGCATCTCGCCGCCCGCATCTGCGGAGATTCGGTTTGCCTGGGGTCCTGATCAACGGAGTCACGAAGTCCTTCGGCGGGGCGCCGATCCTGTCCGGCGTCTCGCTGGAGATGGCGGAAGGAGAATTCATTGCACTGGTGGGTCCGTCCGGCTGCGGCAAATCGACGCTGATGCGGATCGCCGCGGGGATCGAGCAGCCGGACCAGGGGCGGATCGAGATCGCCGGCCGCGACGTCACCCGGCGGCGCGCCGCCGACCGCGACGTCGCCATGGTGTTCCAGTCCTATGCCCTCTATCCCCACCTCACCGCCGCGGAGAACATCGCCGTGCCGCTGGCCATGCGGCGGCTGAACGGCTGGCAGCGCGCGCCTTTCCTGGGCCGTTTCCTGCCGGGGACATCCGGGGTCCGGCAGGGCATCCAGGCCGATGTCCAGAAGGCCGGGCGGGCCCTGGGCCTGGCGGGGCTGCTCGACCGCAAGCCCGGCCAGCTTTCCGGCGGGCAGCGGCAGCGCGTGGCCCTGGCGCGCGCCATGGTGCGGCAACCGAAGCTCTTCCTGATGGACGAGCCGCTGTCCAACCTCGACGCCTCGCTGCGGGTCCAGACACGGCGCGAGATCGTGGAGATCCACCGGCGCAGCGGCGCGGCCACGCTCTATGTGACGCATGACCAGTCCGAGGCGCTGACCATGGCCGACAGGGTCGCGGTCATGCTCGGCGGCCGCATCCTGCAGGTGGCCACGCCCGAGGCGATCTACAACGATCCGGCCGATCTGCGCGTCGCCACCTTCATCGGCTCGCCGCGCATCAACACCCTGCCGGCCGAGGCGGAGGCGGATGGGATCGTCCGGGTCGCCGGCCTCGCCATCGGGCTGCGCGCCGCGCCGGGGCCGCTGACGCTGGCCGTGCGGCCGGAGGACCTGCAACTCGCCTCCAGCGGCCTGCCGGCCCGCGTCGAGGCGATGGAGTTCCTGGGCGAGAGCCTGCTGCTGCATCTGCGCCATCCGGAGAGCGGCTCCGCCCTGGTGCTGCGCCTGCCGCCGGAAGGCCGTGGCGGCATCCCCGGCGACGGGCAGGTCTTCCTGGGCTTCGATGCGGGCAAGGCGCTGCTCTTCGATGCCGCCGGGCGGCGCTGCCCCTCGATGGCGCTGGGCGCGGAACTGGCCCATGTCTGAAGCCGTGCTCGCGGCCCCGGTCGCGCGGTCGAAAGGGCATGGCGAAGCCCTCGCCGCCTGGCTGCTGAGCCTGCCGGCGGTGATCGCCTATGTGCTGATGATCCTGCTGCCGACCCTGGCGGCCGTGGCCATGGCCTTCACCGACTACGAACTCGGCGTCGAGGGCTTCCACTGGGTCGGGCTCGACAACTTCGCCGAGCTTCTCGCGGATCGCGGCTTCGCCCAGTCGGTTCGCAACACGCTGGTCTATGTCGGGCTGACCACGCCGGTCTCCGTGCTGGGCGGGCTGGGGCTGGCCGTGCTGATCGAGTCCGGCCTGCGCGGCCGCGCCTTCTTCCGCGCCGTCTTCTTCCTGCCCGTGGTGTCGCTTGCCGTCGCCATGGCGGCGGCCTGGCAGTACCTGCTGCATCCCACCATCGGCCCGCTGAACGCCATGCTGCGCACCGTCGGCCTGCCGGGGCCGGCCTGGCTGTCCTCCTCCGACACGGTGCTGCTCTCCCTGGCCGCGATCGGGAGCTGGGAGAACCTGGGTTTCAACATGGTGCTCTTCATGGCGGGCCTCACCGCCATCCCGCGTGAGCTCTATGCCGCCGCCGAGGTGGATGGCGTGCCCTCGGCCTGGGAGCGGTTCCGCCTCGTCACCTGGCCGCTGCTCGGCCCCACCACGCTCTTCGTGCTGACGATCACGATGATCCGGGCCCTGACGCGCTCCTTCGACCTCGTGGCCGTGCTGACGCAGGGCGGGCCGAACAAGGCCTCCACCGTGCTGCTCTACACGCTCTACGAGGAGGGGTTCACCTATTTCCGCCTCGGCTACGCGGCGGCGGTCACGCTGGTCTTCCTGGCCATCGTGCTGACGCTGATGTGGCTGCAGACGCGCTTCCTGGACAAGCAGGTGCATTATGGCTGAGCCGCGCGACACGCCCTTCCTGCGCGACCTGCCGCGCCTCGCCCTGCTGACCGTTCTCGGCCTGCTGGTGCTGATGCCCTATATCTGGATGGTCGCCGCCAGCCTGAAGCCGCTGGACGAGATCTTCCGCGATTCCCTCTCGCTGCTGCCGGAACGGTTCCATGCGGCGGAGAACTACGGCAAGGTCTTCGAGCGCATCCCCGTCTTCCGCTACCTGCTGAACGGCGTGGTGGTCTGCGGCGCCATCCTGTTCTTCCAGCTCCTTTTCGCCGTTCCGGCGGGATACGCGCTGGCCAAGCTGCGCTTCCCGGGGCGGGAGGTGCTGTTCGGCGCGGTGATGCTCGGCCTGCTGGTGCCGGTCCAGGCCACTGCCCTGCCGATCTACGTCACCCTCGCCTCGCTCGGCTGGCTGAACACCTATGCCGCGCTGATCGCGCCCTTCACCATCTCGGTCTTCGCGGTCTTCCTGTTCCGGCAATTCTTCCGTTCCCTGCCGGACGACCTGCTGCATGCCGCCCGGCTGGACGGGATGGGCGAGATGGCCATCGTCTGGCGCATCGTCCTGCCCAATGCGTGGCCAGCGGCGACCGCCTTCGCGATCTTCTCGGTGGTGGCGCACTGGAACGACCTGTTCTGGCCCCTGCTGGTGGTCAGCGGGCCGGATCGCGCCACGCCCGCCCTGGGCGTGCTGTTCTTCCGCTCGGTGGATGCCGGCGACGACTACGGCGCGCTGATGGCCACCGCCGTGGTGATGACGGCCCCCCTGGTGATCGCCTTCCTTCTCGCCCAGCGGCGCTTCGTGGAGGGCATCGCCTCCACGGGGCTCAAGGGCTGACCCCGACAAGAACCGTATCCGGAGATAGAGCCATGACTTTCACCCTCGGGCGCCGCAAGGCGCTGGCCCTGCCGCTCGCCACCCTGGCCGCTCCTCTTGCCGCGCCGCGCATCGCCCGCGCCGCGGAGACGGAGATCACCGTCCACTACGCCCAGCCCTTCATCTACAAGGACAGCTACGACGCGATCATGGCCGAGTTCGCGAAGCGCGAGCCGGGCATCAAGGTCAACTTCATCAACACCCCCAACTACGAGGAAGGCGCGCAGCTCCTGCTGCGCCAGGCCGGCACCGGGCAGCTCCCGGACCTCAGCTACCAGGGCTTCAACCGCCTGCGCGTCTTCGCCGAGCGCGGCATCGCCCAGGACCTGACGCCGCTGCTGCGGGAGGAAGGCGACCCGGCCAAGGCGGGCTACACGCCCAACATGCTGGCGCTGGGCCAGTTCGGCGGCATCCAGGCGGGGCTGGCCTATGCCGCCTCCAATCCGGTGACCTATTACAACGCTGATCTGGTGCGCCGGGCCGGCGGCGATCCCGACAACTTCCCGAAGGACTGGAACGGCGTCCTGGAGCTGGCCGGCAAGATCCACCGCCTCGGCGATGGCATCGAGGGCATGTGGTACACCTGGAACGGCGATGACTGGATGTTCTCCGCCCTGCTCTTCGGCGCCGGCGGGCGGATGCTGACGCCGGATGAGCGCGACGTGGCCTTCGGCGGGCCGGAAGGGCTGAACGCGCTGCGCCTGATCGACCGGATGGTGAAGGAGGGCGGCATGCCGAACCTCACCGCCGCCGCGGCGCGCCAGGCCTTCGGCGCGGGCAAGCTCGGCATGATCTTCCAGACCACGGCGCTGGTGCGCGGCACGGTCGCCGCGGCGGGCGAGAACTTCACGCTGCGCACCACGGAGATGCCGGTGATCGACGCGCAGAAGGGCCGCCTGCCGACCGGTGGCGCCGCCGGCATGTTGACCGCGAAGGACCCGGCGAAGCGCGCCGCCGCCTGGAAGTTCCTGCGCTTCTCCACCAGCCCGGAGGGGCAGGCGATGATGGTGAAGAACACCGGCTACCTGCCCTGCAACCAGATCGCGATCGACGACCCACAGTATCTGGCGGCCTTCTACAAGGCGAACCCGCTCTTCGTGCCGGCGGTGCGCCAGATCCCGATCTCCGTGCCCTGGTACGCCTTCCCCGGCAGCAACAGCGTGCGCGTGACCCAGACGATGGTGGACAACATCGCCCGGGTGGTGGAACAGAAGGCGACACCGGAGCAGGTCCTCCCGGACATGGTGGCCGAAGTGCGCCGCCTGCTGCCGCGGAAGGGCTGAACCCATGGTGTTCCGTCTCGCGCAGATCAGCGACACGCATCTTTCCCCGCGCCATCCCGTCTTCGACCGCAACCATGCGGTGGTGGCGGAGCGGCTGCGGGCCGACCGGCCGGATCTCGTGGTCCATACGGGCGACATCTCCGCGCATGGCGAGCTGGGCGGGGAGGCCGGGCAGGCGGAGCTGGAGCATGCCTTCGCCCGGCACCAGGAGATGGGGCTCGACTGGCTGGCCATCCCCGGCAACCACGATGTGGGCAACGACCCGGCCATCGCCAGGCGCGACGGCGCGGATGCCGAGCGCGTCGGGCGCTGGAACGGCATCTTCGGCGCCGACCGCTTCCTGCGCGACGTGCCGGGCTGGCGGCTGATCGGGCTGGACACCCTCATCACCGCGACGGAGATGGCCGAGGAGCAGTTCGACTTCCTGCAGGATGCCCTGTCGGGGGCGCAGGGGCGCAGCATCGCGATCTTCCTGCACAAGCCGCTCTGCGAACAGGCACTGGACGAGGCGGGCCGCAGCTACTGGCATGTGCTGGAGGCGCCGCGCCGCCGGATGGTGGAGATGTTCCGGGTGCATCCCCCGGCTTTCGTTGCCTCCGGTCATGTGCACCAGTGGCGCGACCGTGGCCTCTGCGAGGGAATCCGGCAGATCTGGGCCCCGGCGGTTGCCTTCCATGTCGGCGATGACTGGGCCGACGGCAAACCGTTCGGCGAGAAGGTGCAGGGCTATGTGATGCACGCCCTGCATCCGGATGGCCGGCACGAGTATGAGCTGGTCCGTCCGGAAGGCATCCAGCGGCACGATATCGGCCGCATGCCGGACATCTACGGCCAGTTGCAGCCGGCCGAATGAAACCGCCTGCCCGCCGGCGCAGGGGCCGGCGGGCAGGCGGTGCCGGGCGCCCTCAGCGGAGCGGATGCGCCCGCATCGCCGAGGTCATCTCGGAACTGCCGCTGTCGCCGACGTCGTAGCGGATGCTGGCCTTGGAGGCGAGCACGACCGGCGCCGAGAACAGCGGCAGCAGAACGCGCGCCTCCAGCCCGCGCCGGTTGGCTGATTTCAGGAGTTCGAGGCGCCGTGCCGCATCCGGCTCGCGCAGGGCGGCATCGATCAGCCGGTCCGTCTCGGCGTCGGAGTAGCCGGAGCGGTTGGTGCTGCCCATCTTCGCCTCGCGGTCGAAGCTGTGATACAGGTTGTTCAGCGTATAGCCCGCATCGCCCATGACGTTGCTCCAGGCCGTCAGGAACAGTGGCGCCGGGTTCGATCCTGTCTTGATCCGGCTGAAGAAGACGGAAGCCGGCATGGTCTCGACACTGGCCTTGATGCCGATGCGGGCGAGCATCTGGCCGATGGCCTGGCAGGTCTGGGCATCGGCGACATAGCGGCCGTTGGGACAGACGAGGCTGGTCGCGAAGCCGTCGGGATAGCCCGCCTCGGCCAGAACCTTGCGGGCATCGTCGGGCCGGAAGGGGTCGGCCTGCACGTCGTCGAGATAGCCGAGCATGCCCGGAACCCCGACCTGAGTCGCGACGCGCCCGTATCCTTCCAGCGTGCTCCGCACCAGTCCCTGCCGGTTCATCGCCAGCGAGATGGCCTCCCGCACCTTCGGGTCCTGCATCGGGCTGCGTCCGCCTGGCACTTCGAGCTTCGGATCGACATTGACGCCCAGATACATGACCCGCGCCGAGTTCCCGCTATGCACCACGATGCCCGGCGTCTTGGCCAGCCGCGCCGCGTCCTGCAGCGGGACGAACTCGATCAGATCGACATCGCCGGACAGCAGGGCGGCGCTGCGGGCGCCGTCGCTGGGCAGGATGCGGAACTCCACCCGCTCCCAATCCGGCTTCTGGCCCCAGTAGCCCTCGAAGCGCCGGAGCTGGATGCGTTCCTTGCCCTGCACCTGGACCACCTGGTACGGGCCGGTGCCGATCGCCGCGCGACCCTGGTTCAGGTCTTCCGTCGAACGCCCTTCCATCGCCTTCTTCGACAGGATCGAGAGCTTGGCGATCTGCGCGGGGAGCAACGGCACGAAGCCGTCCGTGACGATATCGACCGTGTGGTCGTCCACCTTCAGGATCTTCGTCACCCCCAGCAACTGTCCGCTGTAGGGTGACGGGTTGTTGGGCACGTTCGGCACCCGGTCGAGGCTGAACACCACGTCATCCGCGGTGAAGGGCGTGCCGTCGTGGAAGGTCACGCCCTTCCGGAGGTTGAAGCGCCAGGTGTTCCTGCCGTCCGATGTCCAGGAGGTCGCCAGGTCCGGGCGGAGCTTGCCATGCTCATCGGTGTCGGTGAGCGCACCGTAGATGTGCTGGTTGTAGGCGATGTTCGAATCGAGCAGCAGGAAATGCGGATCGAGCGTGGGGACGTTCTGCGTCCCGATCCGCAGGTCCGCAGCCCGCGCGGGGATGGCGGCCCCCCGGCCAGCACCCCGAGGGCAAGGAGCATGGCGAGACGGATCGGACGGGATGTCATGCGCGGATTCCCCTGGGCGGTGCACGTCAGTCTCCGGCCCGTTCTCGGCGCCTGTCGAGCCTTTATGCTTATCCCATCCATGCCTTCCGGTTATGGTGTCATGGGGCAGGGTCGGAGCCGATGACGTCGCGCGAGCTGGAAATCTTCCATGCCATTATGTCTTCCCGCTCGCTCACCGAGGCGGCAGCCTCACTGGGGATTTCCCAGCCGGCACTGAGCAAGGCGCTGAAGCGGCTGGAGGACCGGCTCCGCATGCCGCTGTTCCGCCGCATCAAGGGGAGGCTGCATCCCACGCTCGAAGCGGAGAACCTGTTCCCGGAAAGCGCGCGCCTCATGCAGGAGATCGCCCGCTTCGGACGCTCCGCGACGGAGCTTCGGGACGGCGAGGCCGGGCTGCTGCGTATCGCGGCCTCGGCCTCGCTGGGAATCTCGGTCGTTCCGCTGGCCGTGGCGGAGTTCGCCCGGGCCTTCCCGAAGGTGAAGATCGTGTCCCACTTCGTGCCGGCCACCACGGCGGCGGAGCTCGTGGTGGGCAACCATGTCGATGTCGGGCTGTGCCTTTCGCCGGTCAGCAATCCCGGCAGCGTGACGCAGAGCCTCGCCACGGTCCCCATGGTCTGCGCCATCCATCCCGATCATCCGCTGGCGGCCAGCCCGGCGATCCGGCCACGCGACCTGATGGGGGAGAGGCTGATCTCCTTCAGCTCCGGCACCTATTTCGGCCAGTTGCTGGACGATGCCTTCGCGAAGGACGGGATGGAGCGCCATACCGCCATCGAGCTGATCACGGCGATCCAGGCCCCGGCCCTGGTCCTGCAAGGCGCCGGCGTCGCGCTCGTCGATCGCTACATGGAGGGCAGTGGCTTTCCCGGCATCGTCTGGCGCCCTTTCGTGCCGCAGGTCCTGCTGCCGGTGAATGTCATCACCTCGACCATGCGGCCGACCTCACGCCTCGCCAACCGGTTCCTGGAACGACTGACCGCGGCGCTGGAGGCACATCGGGTCAGGCAGGCCGGCGGTCCCGCGCATCCTGGAACTGGTACCAGCTCCCGAGGGCGGGCATGAACCAGGGCGTGCCATCATACAGCGGATGCTGCGGCGGCAGGCCGTCGTCATAGGCGTTCACCGGCGCCTCGCCGCCGGACAGGATCTTCCCGGCGAGGCTGTGGCCCAGATAGGTCATCATGGTCACGCCGCTGCCCTGGCAGCCGGCCACGAAATACCGCCCCTCCCCGCCGCCGATATGCGGCAGACGGTCCAGCGTCATCGCCACGCGCCCGCCCCAGCTATGGGTGATCCGCACCCCGTTCAGCCGCGGGAAGCGCGCCACCATGGCACGGTACAGCATCGCGGCCGTGCGGCGCTCCTTCAGCGGGAAGAAGCTGGCCCGCCCGCCGAAGAGCAGATGGCGCCCGTCCGGGGAGAGGCGGTAGTGGCTGATCACCCGCCGCGTCTCCGACACCCCGTGATCGGCGGGCAGGATCGAGCGCGCCAGATCCTCCGGCAGCCTCTCCGTCGCGATCATATGGGTGGTGACCGGCACCAGCCCGCGCCGCAGGTCCGGTGCGACGCCGCGCGCCGTGCTGCCGGTATAGGCATTGGTGGCGAAGACCACGCGATCCGCCCGCACCGTGCCGCGCGCGGTGTCCACGCCGAAGCCGCCCGCCAGCCGCGTGACGGCGCGGACCGGTGTCATGCCGATGAAGCGCGCCCCGGCCTGCCGAGCGGCATTCAGGAGGCCGCCATAGAATTCCGCCGGCTGGACATGCCCCGCCCGGCCGATCAGCACGCCGCCGTGGTAGAAGGAGGTCCCGAGCCGGCCCGCCGTCTCGTCGCGGTCGATCAGCCGTGCCTCGGACAGGGCATGCTCGTTCAGCTCCGGCAGCCTTGCCCGCCAGCCCGCGGCATGGGCCGGGGACCACAGCCCGTTGACCCGCCCCGTGCGGTGGTAGCCGCAGCGGATCTGGTGCCGTTCCAGCAGGGTCTCGAAGAGGGTGAAGCCCGCCGCGGCGTCGCGCAGCAGGGCCGCCTTGCGATGCGCCGGCACCGGGCGGCCCGAGGCCCCCTTGCCGACATTCACGCCGCCCGAGACCTGCCCGCCCGATCGCGTGCTGGCCCCCTGCCCCAGCGCCCCGGCCTCCAGGACCAGGACCTCCTCGCCCGCTTCCGCCAGGCGCAGGGCGCAGGCGGTGCCGGCATAGCCGGCGCCGATCACCAGCGTGCCCACGCGGGTGGGCAGGTCCTCCCCACCGGCCTCGGGCGGGCGGAAGCCCTGCCACCACCAGGGGTCGGTGGAGAAGCCCTCGGCGAAGATGTCCATGCCGCTAGCCCTGCTGTGCCGTCTGGGTGGCGAAGGTCCTGCGGATGACCTCCTCGGCCGGCTGTTCCGGTGCCGCGCGGACGGCGGCGAAGAGCGTGCCCTTCATGGGGGCCCGCCAGCTCGGCGGCAGGGTTGCCAGCAGCTCGTGCATGGCCGCATAGGCGGCGGTCGTCCAGCGCGCCTCGTGCTCCGTCCGGAACCGCCCGGGCGTGAAGGCCGGGGGTGTCGCGGCCCCGTCCCGCAGGGCGGCGGTGGCGGCCTCGTCCACCACATTCCCCAGGATCGCCACGCCGTAATCCCGGCGCGCGCCCTCAACCGTCACCAGCCCGGCCCGCACGTCGCGCAGCACGGCCGCCGGGTCGCGGGTAAAGGGATCGCCCCGGCCGCCTCCAGCGGGGGAGACGATGCGCAGCGTGTCGCCCGCTGTCAGGCGCAGAGCATCGGTGTTGCCCAGCTCCTGCTCCCGCTCCGTCCCCGGATTCAGGGTGAAGCTGCCGGCGCTGCCCGGCTGGCCGCCGCCGACGCCCCAGGGCTGGAACAGGCTGCGGTCGCGGTTCCGGGCGGTGACGAAGGCATCCGGCGCGGTGGTGCGGAACTCCATCACCTGCGCCATGCCGCCCCGGTGCGCACCCGGCCCGCCCGTATCCGGCATCAGGCCATAGCGCAGGATGCGGACGGGGGCCTCGGCCTCGGTGATCTCGACCGGGCTGTTCTTGAGATAGGCGGCATCCGCCCCGGCCCCGTCCGTGCCGTCCCGGTGCGGCATCCCGCCGCCGCCGCCGACGATGGGCTGGATGGCGGAGATGCTGCGCCGCCCCGTGCGCGGGTCCTCCGCCGCCATGTTGACGATGCAGGTGGCCCCGGCCGGCGCCGCCGGCAGCCGCTCCGGCGCCGCCTGCACGAAGGCGCCGTAGATCAGGCTGCGCAGCCGCCCGCAGGTGAGCGAGCGCATGCCCACCGCTGCCGGGAAGCGCGGGTTCAGCACGCTGCCCTCCGGCACGTGGCAGGTGAAGGCCCGGGTGGTGCCGAAGTTCAGCGTGATCCCCGGATGCAGGGCGGACAGGACGTAGTAGGCCCCGACCAGCAGCAGCGAATGCCGCGGATGCCCGCCCGTGGGCACGTTCAGGGAGGAGAGCGTCTGCGGGTCGGTGCCGCTGAAGTCCATCAGCGCCGAATCGCCCCGGATGGTGAGCTTCAGGCAGAGCCGGAGCGGGTTGCCGCCCGCGGCGTCCTCGTCGGCGTATTCCGTGAAGTCGTACTCGCCATCCGGGATGCCGGCGAGCACAGCGCGGGCCTGGGCCTCGGCATAGTCCAGCAGGTCCGCCAGCCCGTCCACCACCGTTTCGACGCCGAAGCGGCGCACGAGGTCCAGCACCCGGCGCTCCCCCGTATTCACGGCGGCCACCAGGGCCTTCAGGTCGCCCCAGTTCTGGTCCGGGACGCGCACATTGGCCAGCATCACCCGCACCAGCCCCTCATCCAGCACGCCGGCGCGGTAGAGCTTGGAGGGCGGGATGCGGATGCCTTCCTGGTGCACCTCCGTCAGCGTGCGCGACAGGCTGGCCGGGACCGCGCCGCCGACATCGACATTGTGGATATGGCCGCCGGCGAAGGCGATGATCCGCCCTTCGTGGAAGACCGGCTTCCACATGACGATGTCCGGCGAATGCGTCGCCAGGTTGCCCGAATAGGGGTCGTTCGTCATGGCGATGTCGCCGGGCTCGTAGCCGCCCGGCACCAGCCCCAGCGCGCCCTCGTAGTCCAGGCCGGGATACCAGGTGGCGCCGAGATCGATCGGCACGGCGCAGGACTTCCCGCTGGCGTCCAGGAGCTGGATGGTGAAGTCCTCCGTCTCCTTGACGAAGGTGGAATGGGCGGTGCGGTAGAGCGTCGTGGCCATGCTCTCCGCCGCCGCCCGGGCATGGTTGCGCAGGACCTGCAGCATCACGGGGTTGGTGCGCATCAGCCCTGCTCCCTCGCATCGCGGTGCATGACGATATTCCGCCATCCGTCGGCCTCGGCCCGCCAGCCGGGCGGGACCAGGATGGTGGAATCGGCCTGGGTGACGATGGCCGGACCCTGGAAAGCGGCACCGGGGTCCAGGCCGTCGCGCTCGAACAGCGCGGCCTCCCGCCATTGCCCGCCGATGAAGAGCCGGGTCCGCCCCTGCGGCGGCGCCGCATGCGGCACCGCCTCGGCCCTGGGCATGGCGATCGGCGGCGCGGCGCGGGAGGCGGAGGCCCGCAGGCTGACCACCTGCACCGGGGCGGCCTCCTCGGCATGGCCGAAATTCTTCTCGTGCGCCGCGTGGAAGAGCCGGGCCAGCCCGGCGGCATCCGTCCCGGCTTCCAGCGGCACGGTCAGCTCGAAGGACTGCCCCCGGTAGCGCAGGTCGGCGGCGCGGATCACCGTGGTCTCGCCCGGGCCGGCCATGCCCTCGACGGCGGCCGAGGCCTCGGCGGACAGTTCCTCCAGCATGGCCCGCATCTCCGGCCAGGACGCGTCCTCCAGCGGCAGCAGGACCGTCCGCATCGTATCCCGCCGGATCGCGGCCGCCAGCGCGCCCAGGGCGCAGAGCGTGCCCGGCGCCGCGGGGACCAGCACGCGCGCGATCCCGGCCGCCTCGGCGGTCAGGGCGCCCAGCATCGGCCCGGCGCCGCCGAAGGGCATCAGCGTCAGCTCGCTGGCATGCATGCCGGCGCGGGCCAGCAACTGCTCGATCGGCACCAGCATGCCGCTGATCGCGACGCTCAGCACGCCTTCCGACAGGGTCGCGACATCCAGGCCCAGGCGCTCGGCGAGGGGGCGCGCCACCTCCCCGGCGAGCGCGGCATCCGGGGCGATCGCGCCGAAGCCCAGCGCCCCGTGCCCGAGGATGCCGCAGAGGAGCGCCGCGTCCGTCACCGTCATGCGCGTGCCGCCCCGCCCGAAGCAGGCCGGGCCGGGCGTCGAGCCGGCACTCTCGGGGCCGACCTGCAGCACGCCCTGCGCATCCACGGAGACCATGGAGCCACCGCCCTGGCCGGAGGAGGTGACGGCAACCGTGGTGATGGCGAGCGGGAACTCGCCGATCGCATGGCCCGTGGCGAAGGAGGGCCGCCCGTCCTCCAGCAGCGCGATGTCCGCGCTGGTGCCGCCGATATCGAGTGTCAGCACCGCCGCCTCGCCGGCGGCCTTCGCGACGACACCCGCCCCCACCACGCCGGAGGCCGTGCCGGAGAGCAGCATGCCCACGCAGTCCCGCCGCCCGGCCGTGGCCGTCATCGTGCCGCCCGCGGAGGTGGTAAGGAGCAGCGGCGCGGGGATGCCGGCCTCCGACAGCTCTCCCGCCACGCGGTCCAGGTAGCGGGAGATGCGGGGATGCACATAGGCGTTCAGCACCGCCGTGGTGGTGCGCTCGTATTCCCGGATCGCGGGCCAGACCTCGCTGCCCCGGAAGACCGTCATCCCGGGTTCCAGCCGGGCGATGAGCCCGGCGACCTGCTCCTCATGCGCGGGATTGCGCCAGGCATGCAGGAAGGAGACGACGACCCCGTCGCAGCCGATCCGCCGCGCGGCCTTCAGCGCGGCGGCCACCTCGTCCTCGGCCGGGACGTGCAGTGGCCTGCCATCGGCGCTCATGCGCTCGCCGATGCCGAAGACGTGCTCGCGCGGGATCAGCGGCGCCGGGCGTTCGCAGAACAGGCTGTACGGGTCCGCCATGCGCAGGCGCGCCAGTTCCAGCATGTCGGTGAAGCCCGCCGTGGTGAAGAGGGCGAGCCGGGCGCCGCGCCGCTGGATGATGGTGTTCACCCCTACGGTCGTGCCATGGACGAAGCGCTCCACGGCCCCGAGGTCCATCCCCTCCTCCGCGAGGCGCCGCAGCCCCGCCGCGACATCCTGGCCGGGATTGTCCGGGGTGGTCAGGACCTTGAGCGTCGCCATGCGGCCATCGCCCGGATCCAATGCCACGAAGTCGGCGAATGTGCCGCCGATATCCACCCCGACCAGAACCGGCATGCGCGATCTCCCTGCCCGCCCGCAGATTGGAAGCGGATGAGGGGCGCGTCCATGGAAGTGAGGCGCGGAGGTCATGACTTCCGGATATGGAATTCCGACTGCCTCGACCGTCAGGGATGCCGTGGAGCACCGCCCCTGCCTCGGCGCTGGGCAGAATGTCTCGATCCCTGGCGCCGCAGCGGGCATCCTCGCCGCGCGACCCGGCGAGTCCCGTGCCCCCGCCCATGGCCTCCCGCCATGGCGGGAAGCGGTTCCGCCACCCAGCCCAGTGCCACCATGCCCAATAACGACATGCCCAGCCGGGGATTGCCCGCATGACGCTCCGCCTCCCCTTCCGGTCTTCCCTCCTGGCCCTGGCGGTGCTGGGCAGCCTGACGGCCGGCGGCCTTCCGGCCGGGGCGCAGACCTTGCCGGAACTGCCGGGGGTGCAGAGCGACGCGGCGGGCTATGCGCGCGATCTGGCGCGGCGTTTCCCGGCCGGAGCCACGGTGCAGCAGCGTGCCCAGGCGGAAGCACAGGCCCGGCAGGCGGAGGCGCGGGGGGACTGGAACGCGGCGGCCGCCGCCTGGGAACAGCGGCTCGGCATGCCGGAGGCGAAGCCGGAGCAGTGGCTGGCCCTGGCGCGGGCGCAGCTCCTCCGCAATCCGCCGCAGCCCGCGCGGGCGTTGCAGGCCGCCTGGCAGAACTTCAACGGCGTCGCCGCCGGGGCGCCGGAAATCCCGGCCCTCCAGGTGATGGCACAGGCGCTGCAACGGCTGGACCGCTGGGCCCCCGCCATCGCGGTGCTGGAAGCGGTGGTGGAGCGCGCGCCCGACGACGCGGCGGCGATGCAGGTGCTGGAGGCGGCGCGGCAGCAGGCCGGGCTGCTGCTGCGCCGGGTCCGCACCGAGCCGGAGGCCGAGCCCACGCGGGCCTGCCTGGGCTTCACTGGGCGGCTCTCCCCGGCACCGGACTGGCAGCCGGGCGACTGGGTGAAAGCCGAGCCGCCCCTGCCGGATCTCGCCGTGACGCGGGAGGGGCAGGAGCTCTGCATCGCCGGCCTGCCCTGGGGCGCCACGACGCGGCTCGTGCTGCGCGCCGGGCTTCCCGGAGCGGGCGGCGCCAATCTGCGCGCCGACACGCCGGTGGCGGTGGCCATGCCCGACCGCGCCCCACGCATCGGCTTCGACGCCACGCGCTTCATCCTGCCGCGCGGGCAAGTGGCGCGGGTCGGGCTGAGCACGGTGAACATCCGGCAACTGCGCCTGCGGCTGGTGCGGATCACCGAGCGCAACCTGCAACCCTTCAGCCAGGATTTCAGCCCCACGGAGGCAATCGAATCCTATGCCGCGGACGGGGTGACGGAACGCTGGGGCCGCACGGTCTGGGAGGGCAAGGCGGCGGTGCCGGGTTTCCGCGAGAACCTGCCGGCGCGCTTTGCCCTGCCGCTGCCGGAGGAGGTCCGCAAGGCCGGGCCGGGGCGCTATGTCCTGCTCGCCGCCGAGGATACGGGCGGGCCGGCCGACAGCGCGTCGAGCCGCGAGACGGCCACGGGGTTGCAGATCGTCAGCACCGATCTCGGCCTGACTGCCTGGCGCGGCACGGGCGGGCTGGCGGCGCAGCTCCGGGGCCTGGGCGACGCGAAGCCGCGCGCCGGGGCGAAGGTGGCTCTGGTGGCGCGCAACAACGACATCCTGGCCGAGGCGGAAAGCGACGCGGACGGGGTGGTGCGCTTCGACGCACCGCTGCTGCGGGGCGAGGGACCGGTGGCGCCCGTGGCGCTGCACGCCGCGCTGGGCGACGACCTCGTGGCGCTGCAACTGGATGCGGCGGCCTTCGACCTGTCCGACCGGGGGGCAGAGGGGCTGGCGCAGCCGGGGCCGCTGGATGCCTTCCTTTGGCTGGAACGCGGCATCTACCGGCCGGGCGAGACGGTGAACGTCACCGCGCTGCTGCGCGACGCCGCCGGGCGGCCGCGCGACCTGCCGCTGCGCCTGCGGCTGGTCCGCCCCAACGGGCAGGTGGCGGCGGAGGCGGTGCCGGAGCGCGGGCCGGATGCGGCGATCGCCTGGCCGGTGGCGCTGGGCGGCGGCGCGGCCGCCGGGGTCTGGCGGGTGGAGGCCCGGATTGAGCCCGGCCAGCCGCCGGTCGGCGTGGCGGAGTTCCGGGTCGATGCCTTCGTGCCGGAACGGCTGGCGGTGACGCTCGGCCCGGCGCCGGGCCCGCTGGTGCCCGGCACGCCGCTGGCCGTGCCGGTGGAGGCGCGCTTCCTCTACGGCGCCCCGGCCGCGGGGCTGGAGGGACAGGTGGAAGGCACGCTCGGCGTCGATCCCGCCCCCTTCGCGCCCGATGCGGCGGACGGCACACGGCGGCGCAGCCCCTGGGAGGGCTGGCGCTTCGGCCTGTCGGAGGAACCGCTGGAGGGCGGCGTGATCCCCGGCGCCGAACTGGTCACGGACGATCAGGGGCGCGGGGTGGCGTGGATCGACCTGCCCTCGGTGCCGGATGCCAGCCGCCCGCTGCGCGCCGCGCTGGTGCTGGCGCTGAGCGATCCGAACGGGCGCCCGAACCGCGCCACGCTCGACCTGCCGGTGCGGGGCGCGAACCCCTTCCTGGCAATCCGGCCGGGTTTCGCGAATGGCAGCGTCGATGCCAATGCCGAGGCCGCGTTCGACATCGCCCTGGTTTCGCCCGAGGGCGCGGCGCTGGCCGGTCCGGTGCAGGTGCGGCTGCTGCGCGAGCGGCCGGACTGGCGCATCGTCACGCGCGGCGGGGTGGCGCGCTACCAGACCGTCTGGCGCGACGAGGTGGTGGACACCGCCACGCTCGCGACGGCGCCGGACAGACCGGCGCGCTTCGCCCGCAGCCTGCCCTTCGGGCGCTACCGGATCGAGGCGGTACAGCCCGGCGGGCTGGCCATCGCCGCGCTGCGCTTCCGCTCCGGCTGGGTCGGCTCCGACAGCGCCGAGGTGCCGGACAAGGTGGATGTTTCCGCCGACCGCCCGGCCTATGCCGCCGGCGACCGGGCGCGCATCCGCGTCAGCCCGCCCTTCGCCGGGCGGGTCAGCGTGGCGGTGCTGACCGACCGGCTGGTCTCCGTGCGCGAGGCCGAGATCCCCGAGGGCGGCGCGGAGCTGGAGGTGCCGGTGGAGGCGGGCTGGGGCGCCGGAGCCTATGTCGCGGTCACCGTCTTCCGCCCCGGCGAGGCCGCCGAGGGGCAGCCGCGCCGTGCCCTGGGGCTCGCCTGGGTGGCGCTGGACCCGGCGCCGCGCAGGCTCGACGTGGCGATCGGGGCACCGGACCTGCTGCGGCCGCGCCAGCGCGTGGAGATCCCGGTCAGCATCGGGCCAGCCCAGGGGGGCAACGCGGCGGGGCCGGTGCATCTGACGCTCGCGGCGGTGGATGAGGGCGTGCTGCGGCTGACGGATTTCCGAACGCCCGATCCGGTCGCGCATTTCCTGGGCCGGCGGCGGCTGGGCACGGATATCCGCGACGACTACGGCCGGCTGATCCCGGTGCCGGAGGGCGAGGCGGCGGCGCTGCGCCAGGGCGGCGACGCGGATTCCGGCAACGCGGTGCAGCCGCCGCAGCGCGTCGTCTCGCTCTTCTCCGGCATCGTCGCGGCGGGGCCGGACGGGGTGGCGCGCGTGCCGCTGGACCTGCCGGATTTCGCCGGGGAACTCCGGCTGATGGCGGTAGCGTGGTCGGGCGAGCGGATCGGCAGCGCGGGGCGCGACGTGACGGTGCGCGACCCGGTGGTGGCGGAGGCGCTGCTGCCGCGCTTCCTGGCGCCGGGCGACACGGCGCGGATGCCGGTGCTGCTGCACAATCTGGAACTGCCGGCGGGCGAGGTGGCGGCGGAGATCCGTCTGGAAGGACCGCTGGCGCTGGACGGGCTCGCGCGCCTCGCCGCCACTCTCGCAACCGGCGCCCGCGCCCAGCCCTTCGCCACGCTGCGCGCCACCGGGGCTGGGGAAGGCGTGGTGCATCTCGCCATCACCGGGCCCGGCGGCTTCCGCGCCGAGCGGGAAAGCCGGATCGCCATCCGCTCCTCCCGCCCGCGGCTGGAGGAGGTCGCGGTGTCCGACCTCGCGCCCGGCGGCGAGGTGCGGATCGCGCCGGACCTGTCGCGCTTCGTGGCCGGCACGGCGCGGGTGGAGGCGAGCTGGGGGCAGCCGGTGCGCTACGACCCGCTGGCCCTGGCGCGGCGGGCGCTGGACTTCCCGCTCTTCTGCGCCGAGCAGTCGGCGACGCGGGTACTGGCGCTCGCCACCGCGCCGGGGCTGTTCCCTGCGGCGGCGGAGCGCGAGGCGCGGCTGGCGGGAGCCATCGCCGCGCTGCTGGACAAGCAGCGCTGGGACGGCGCCTTCTCGCTCTGGGGCGCGAATGGCGAGGCCGATCCCTGGATTTCCGCCTATGCCACGGAGGCGCTGCTGCGCGCCCGCGACTCAGGCGCCACCGTGCCGCAGGCGGCGCTGGATTCCGCCCTGGCGGGCCTCGCCCGCGATGCCGAGGATGTCGCGCCGGACAAGCCGGAGGAATTCGCCGACCAGGCCTATCGCCTGCATGTGCTGGCGCTGGCCGGGCGGCCCCTGCCCGGAGCGACGCGGCGCCTGTCGGAGCAGCTCGCCCGCCTGCCCACGCCGATCGCCCGCGCGCAGCTCGGCGCCGCCCTGGCGCGGATCGGGCAGCAGGGGCGGGCCGAGGCTGCCTTCGCCGCCGCCCTGGCGGACCCGGCGCGCAAGCCCTGGTTCCACGACTACGGCACCGCCACGCGCGACGTGCTGGCGGTGACGCTGCTGCTGCGGGAGAGCGGACTGTTGCCGGCGCAGCTTCAGGCCAGCCTCGCCCGCCTGCCCGGGGCGCGGGAACTGTCGCCCGACACGAGCTCGACCCAGGAACAGGCCTGGGCGGTGCTGCTCGCCGCGGCACTGGGCCGGGACGGCACGCCAGCGCGCATCGTGCTGGACGGGAAGGCCCTGCCCCCCGCCCCGGTGGTCAGCCTCGCGCTGGCGCCGGGCGCCGCCACGGCGCGCAATGCCGGCGACCGGGCGGTGATCCAGTCCGTCGCCACCCGTGGCCTGCCCTCCCAGCCCCTCGCCGCCGCGCGGTCCGGGATGCGGATCAGCCGCCGCTTCCTGGCGCCCGATGGCAGCGACCTGAACCTCGACACGCTGCGGCAGAACCAGAGCCTGATCCTGCTCATCGAGGCACGGGCCGAGACGGGAGAGAGCCACCGCGCGCTGATCCAGCAGGGCCTGCCCGCCGGCTGGGAGATCGACCGCCGCCTGCCGGCCGGGACCGTGGCCGCCATGCCCTTCCTCGGCGAGCTGAGCGAGCCGGCCAGCGTCGCGGCGCTGGACGACCGCTTCGCCGTGGTGGCAGATCTCTCGCCCCAGGACGCCGTCGCCCGCTTCGCCGTGGTGCTGCGGGCGGTGACGCCGGGGAGCTTCGAGCTGCCCGGCGCGCAGGTGGAGGACATGTACCGCCCCGCCGTCTTCGCCCGGCAGAACAGCGGGCGGATCAGCGTGCTGCCACCCGAGTGAGCGGGCCGGGCGGTGCTTGCCCGGGCGGGCCGGGGCCTTCCGCCGTGAAGGCCCTCCGCGCCGCCGTCCTGGCCCTGGCCGGCCTGTTGGCGCTCGCGCTGGTGCTGGACCGGCTTTTCCCGCCCGACCTGTCGCGGCTGGAGGCGGCGTCGCCGGTGGTGACGGACCGGGCGGGACGGTTGCTCTCTGTCCTGCCGGCGCCGGGCGGGTTCTGGCGGCTGCCGGCCGGGGAGGAGGAGGTGCCGCCGCATCTGGTGGCCATGCTGGTGGCAGCCGAGGATGCGCGCTTCCGCTGGCATCCGGGGGTGGACCCGCTGGCCCTGGCGCGGGCCGCGGTGCAATGGACGCGGGCGGGGCGCGTGGTGTCGGGCGGCTCGACCCTGTCGATGCAGGCGGCGCGTCTGCTGGAGCCACGTCCGCGCGGGCTGCGCGCCAAGCTGATCGAGATGGCCCGCGCGGTGCAGCTGGAGGCGCGATACGGCAAGGCGGGGGTGCTGCGGATCTGGCTGACCCTGGCGCCGATGGGCGGCAATCTGGAGGGGGTGCGGGCCGGGGCGCTGGCCTGGTTCGGGCGGGATGCGCGGCTGCTCGCCCCGGCGGAGGCCGCGCTGCTGGTGGCGATCCCGCGCCGGCCGGAGGCGCTGCGGCCAGACCGGCATCCGGAGGCGGCGCGGCTGGCGCGGGAGCGGCTGATGCTGGTGCGTGCCGCCGGGGCGGAGGGAACCGGGCCGGAGGACCGGGCGGGGCTGGCGCTGGCGGTGCCGGCATCACGGCAGGCCATGCCGCGCCTGGCGCCCCACCTGGCGCGGGAGGTCGTGCGCGAAGGCGGAAGCCGCACAACCCTGGAAGCAGGGTTGCAGCGGGCGCTGGAAGCGCTGCTGGCCGGGGCGCGGGCGGGCCTGCCGGCGCGGGCCTCGGCGGCGGCGCTGGTGGCGGATCTGCGGAGCCGGGAGATCCTGGCGCTGGATGGCGGCGCCTGGGGCGAGGAGGCGCGGGCCGGGGCGCTGGACCTGACGCGGGCGGTGCGTTCGCCCGGCTCGGCGCTGAAGCCGGCGCTGTACGGGCTGGCCTTCGCCGAGGGGGTGGCGCGGCCGGGGACGCTGCTGGAGGACGTGCCCACCGCCTTCGGCGGCTATGCGCCGGAGAACTTCGACCGGGGCTTCGCCGGGCGGGTGACGGCGGCGGAGGCGCTGCGGCGCTCGCTGAACCTGCCGGCCGTGGCGCTGCTGGAGCGGGTGACGCCGCTGCGCTTCGCCACGCTGCTGAAGCAGGCCGGAGCGGTGCCCCGCCTGCCGCCGGGGGCCGGGGCCTCGCTGCCCCTGGCCCTGGGCGGCGTCGGCGTCACGCTGCGGGAGCTGGTGGGCGTGACGGCGATGATCGGCGATGGCGGACGGGCCGGGACGCCGCGCTGGCGGGCCGGGGAGGATGCACGGGAGGCCGGGCCGGTTCTGGCGCCTGCGGCCGCGGCGGAGGTGGCGGCGATCCTCACCCACCCCTTCCCCGGCGGCGGCCCGGCCGGGGTGGCGTGGAAGACGGGCACTTCCTGGGGCGGGCGGGACGGCTGGGCGGTGGGCTTCGACCGCGACCATGTGGCGGGAGTCTGGGTGGGGCGACCGGATGGCGCACCGATGGTGGTGGGCACGGGCGGCGCCACGGGGACGGCGCTGGCCCTGCCGCTGCTGGCGCGGATCTTCGCCCTGCTGCCCGCCGCGCCGCGAGAGCCGGCGGCGCGGCCTGCCCCCTCCCCTTCGGCGGGCGCTCCATCGGTCCGGCTCCGGCTGGTCTTTCCCGCCGATGGCGATGTCCTGGAGGTCAGCGCGGGACCGATGCGGCTGCGCGCCACGGGCGGGCGGCGGCCGCTGACCTTCCTAGTGGATGGCACCCCACTGGAAGGGCAGCCGGCGCGCCGGGATGTGGCCTGGGAGCCGTCGGGCCCCGGCCTGTACCGGGTTTCCGTGCTGGATGCGGACGGCGCCTCGTCGAGCGCGAGGCTGCGCGTCCGCTGAAGCGGAACAGGGGTGACGCCCGGCTGACGCGGGAGCCGTGACTGGCACGGCCCCCGACGCCGTGGGGCGGACACGCCTCAGAGGCGGAGGCTGCCCTCCCCGCCCGATGCGCGGATCGGCGTCCCGGGACCGACCCTCTGCAGCTTGACCTCGGTGAAGGCGGGGCGGTGGCTGCCTTCCGTTCGCAGGCCCAGCACCGTCTCGCCGCCTTCCTCGCGGCGGGACACATGCAGCCGCAGCCCGGACTCGCGCCAGGCCATGGTGTCGCCGTCATCCTCGTAGAGGACGGCCTCGCCTTCCCCTTCGCCGAAGACGAGAAGGCTGCGCTCGGCGTCGCTGGCCGGATCGACGCGGTCGAGCTGCCCGCTGACCGGCACCATGGCGCCGGCGCGGACGAAGACCGGCAGGTGGCCCAGCGGTGCCTCCACCGTGATCTCCTCGCCGCCCGGGAAGGCCTCGCCGGTGCGGAAGTCGTGCCAGCCGCCGGGATGGTTCGGCAGGTAGAGGCGGCGCGACACCGCGCCTTCCTCCAGCACCGGGGCGACGAGCAGGTCGGCGCCCAGCATGAAGACGTCGTCCTGGCCCTTGCAGCGCGGATCGCCGGGGAAGTCGTAGAAGGTCGGCCGCACCACCGGCTCGTTCTCCGCCGCCGCGCGCCACATCTGCGTGTAGAGATAGGGCATCAGGCGGTAGCGGAGCGCCATGGCCTCGCGCACCTGCGGCAGCACCTCCGGATGCATCCAGGGCAGGTTGACGATGCCGTCGGTGTTCCAGGAATTCATCACGAAGCGCGGCCAGAGCGAGCAGAACTCGACGAAGCGGCAGAACAGCTCCGGCCCCGGGCTGGGCCCGTGGAAGCCGCCCACGTCGTGGCCGGTGTTGTACATCCCGGACAGGCTCATGGTGATGCCCTGCGCCAGGTTGAAGCGCAGCGTCTTCCAGGCCGTCTCGTTGTCGCCCGTCCAGCTCTGGCCATAGCGCGCGATGCCGGCGCAGCCGCCGCGCGTGACGGCATAGATGCGCTTGTCCGGCGTGCGCGCCTGCTGCGTCTCGTGCGACAGCTTGGTCATCAGCAGGGCCTGGGCCGGCCGCGCCAGGGACTGGCGGTAGGGCCGCCCGTCGCCATCGACGAGCGCGTCCTCGTCCCAGATCTCGTATTCGTTGTTGTCGTTCCAGACGGTGGTGACGCCGTAGTCGAGCAGCGCCGTCTCCAGCCCGTCCCGCCACCAGGCGCGGCCCTGGGGATGGGTGAAGTCGAGATGGTAGCCGAGCCCGTCCCAGAACTGCGCCACGGCGGGTTGCCCCGTGTCGCCGTCCTGCACCAGGAAGCCGCCTTCCAGCGTTTCCGCGAGGCGCGGATGGTCGTCCAGCAGGCAGGGCTTGAGGTTGGTGACCGGCTGCATGCCGGCCTCCTTCAGCCGGCGCATGGTCGCGGCGGGATCGGGGAACTTGCTGCGGTTCCAGTTGAAGGCGTAGCGCTTGCCGTTGATCGAGGTATAGCCCGAGCCGAAGTGGAAGCTGGAGCAGGCGATGCCTTCCTCGCGGCAGCGGTCGATGTAGTCCTGGATCTGCGCGTCCGCGTCGTCGGCATCGGCGATGGCCATGGAGGTGGTGGCGAAGCCCAGCGTCCATTTCGGCGGGAAGGCCTGCCCGCCCACCATCCAGGAGAAGCGCCGCACCACGTCCGGCACGCCGGGGCCGGCGAGGACGGTGTAGTCGAGATCCCCGTCCTGCGCCGCGTAGGAACGGAACAGGCCGTGATAGTTGTCGATGGTGCAGCCGAGATCGACCTCGGCCACGGCGAGGTTGTCGTAATAGACGCCATGCGCGCCGCGCGGCCCGTCCACGATGAAGAACGGCACCATCTTGTAGAGCGGGTCGCTCAGCTCCGCATCGAAGCCACAGGGGTCCACCGCATCGATGCGGAAGCGGCGGCCGGTGTGGTCCACCGGACCGGCCTTGTCGCCCAATCCGTAATGCCCCTCCCCCTCGTGCCGCAGCATGAAGTGTTGCAGGGCGCCGGTGCGGGGGGAGACGGCATAGGCCTGGGTCGGCCGGTCGGCCAGGAAGGGTTCGGCCTCGCCGGGGCGGTGCCAGGCGATGCCGAAGGGCTCCAGGGTGACCCGGGCGGTCAGGCCGCCTTCGGCGGAGAGCGCCACGCTCCCCTCGCCTTCCTCCACCGTGACAGGAGGGCAGGAAAAGCCGGAAAGATCCTCGCGCGGGCGGCCCTCATAGGGCGGCTCCAGCCCGCCGGGAGCGATCGACCAGCCGCGGTCGAGGCGGTAGCCCTCGGCGCCCTTCAGGGCGACGCGGCCCATGTCGCGCTCCGGCATGGCGATGCGGATCTGGGCGGACAGCCGCCCCAGCCGCTCGGCGACCTCGAAGACCGCCCAGTGCCCGTCCCGGCCGATATAGCGGCCCTTGGTCAAAGCCTTCATGCGAGATGTCCGGTCCCTTGCATGGCCCGCAGCGCGAGGCCGTCGCTGTTGAAGAGGTGGATGGCGTCGCGGCGGGCGCGCAGCCGCACCGTGTCGCCGCGCGCGAGGCCGAGCTGGCCTTCCTGGCGCACGCAGATCTGCGGCAGGCCGGGCGCGGAGGCGTAGAGATAGGTTTCGGAGCCGAGCTGCTCCAGCAGATCGACATGCGCCTCGATATCGCCGCCCTCGCCGGTGGGCTCCAGATGCTCCGGCCGCACGCCGAAGGTCACCGGCTCGCCCTCCCGCAATCCGCCCGGCAGGTCGAGGCGGATCTCCCGCCCCTCCACCGCGAGGGCGCCGTCGCTGCCGGCCCGCGACACGCGCGCCGGCAGGGCGTTCATCTTGGGCGAGCCGATGAAGCCCGCGACGAAGAGGTTCGCGGGGTTGTTGTAGAGCTCCAGCGGCGTGCCGACCTGCTCGATCAGCCCGCCGCGCAGCACCACGATCCGGTCGGCCAGGGTCATCGCCTCCACCTGGTCGTGCGTCACGTAGATCATGGTGCCGCCGATCTCCGCATGCAGCGCGGCCAGCTCCTTGCGGGTGGCGACGCGCAGCTCGGCATCGAGGTTCGAGAGCGGCTCGTCGAAGAGGAAGATCTTCGGATCGCGCACGATGGCACGGCCGATGGCCACGCGCTGGCGCTGCCCGCCGGACAGCGCACGGGGCTTGCGGTCGAGATAGGGCGCGAGCTGCAGCATCTGCGCCGCGCGCTCGACCCGCGCGGTGACCTCGGCCTTCGGCAGGCGCATGTTCTCCAGCGCGAAGCCCATGTTCTGCCGCACGCTCATATGCGGGTAGAGGGCATAGGACTGGAACACCATGGCCAGGCCGCGATCGGAGGCCGGCAGGCGCGTGACATCCTGACCGTCGATCTGCACCTGCCCGTCGGTGACCATCTCCAGCCCCGCGATCAGGCGCAGGAGGGTGGACTTGCCGCAGCCGGAGGGGCCGACGAAGACCATGAACTCGCCGTTGCGGACCTCCAGGTCCACGCCGCGGATCACGGAGGTGTCACCGAAGCTCTTGGTGACGTTGCGGAGCCTGAGCTCAGCCATGGACGGATCTCCCGATGCTCATTTCATTCCCGTCGAACCGATCCCGGTCGTGATGAAGCGCTGAAGGAAGACGAAGACGAGCGCGACCGGCAGCAGCGTCACGACCGTCATGGCGAGGAGGTAGTGCCACTGCGTCTGCAACTCGCCCTGGAAGGCGTTGAGGCCGATCTGGAGCGTGTAGCTCTCGGTCTTGGTCAGCACGGCGAGCGGCCAGAGGAACTCGTTCCACCGCCACATGACCGAGAAGATGCCGAGAACCGCCAGGGCTGGTGCCGTCAGCGGCATGACGATGCGCCAGTAGATCTGCCATTCGGAGGCCTTGTCCATGCGCGCCGCTTCCACGAGGTCGCGCGGCAGGGTCAGCATGTACTGGCGCAGCAGGAAGACGCCGGTGGGCGTAGCGGCGCCGGGCAGGATCACCGCCCAGAGCGAGTTCACCAGCCCGAGCTTGGTGATGACCAGATAGACCGGCACCAGCACGATGGTGATCGGGATCATCAGCGTGCCGATCACCGCGAGGACGGCGAGGCCCTTGCCACGGAACTCGTAGAGCGAGAGGGCGTAGGCGGCCATGGAGTTGATCAGCAGCGTGATCAGCGTCGCCACCACGGTGACGAAGACCGAGTTGCCGAGGAACCTCATGAAGTCGAACTGCCGCAGCGGCTCGATGTAGTTCGAGACGGCCAGCGAGAAGGCTCGCACCGGCTCGCGCCGGTCCACCGGCACGCGGACGGTCTGGCCCGGATCGGCCGGGTCCACCATCTGCGCCTGCAGCCCGACGCGGCGGAGCTGCGCCATCTCCTTCACGCTGCCGTCCGGCAGGGTGACCTTGAAGAGCGGCAGTGGGTTGGGCTGCCCCGGCACCGTCACCTCGACCTGCGACAGCGGCAGCAGGGTGGGCGGGAATTCCAGCAGGCCCGCCGGGGTCTTGAAGGAGGACAGCAGCAGCCAGAGCACCGGGCCGAACATCAGCAGGGTGCCGAGGGCGAGGTAGAGGTAGCTGGCGACGTCGGTCCAGTGCAGCGGCTGCCCGGGATTGCGGCGGCGCGCGAGGAAACGCAGGGCGCGGTTGGCCACCATGGTCAGTTCCTCCGCCGCCCGGCGACGCCGAGCTGGATCAGGGTCAGGATGAAGAGCACGGCGCCCAGCAGCACCGAGGCCGCGGCGGCGAGGCCGAAATTCTGCACCTGGTTCGCGAAGGCGGTCTCGTAGATGTACTGCACCACCATCAACGTCGCCGTGCCTGGGCCACCGCCGGTCAGCACGAAGACCTCGTCGAAGGTCTGCACGCCCTTGATCAGCGCGAGCACGATGACCACGATCATGTTCGGCCAGAGAAGCGGCAGGGTGATGCGCCAGAAGATGCGGTGCGTGGGCGTGCGGTCCATCGCCGCCGCTTCGTAGAGATCGGACGGGATGGCCTGCAACCCGGCGAGCAGGATCAGCGTGTAGAAGCCCATATGGGCCCAGACGGACACGAAGATCGCCCAGAACATCGCCCAGCCGGGTTCGTTCAGGAACAGGATGCGGTCGCCGCCCAGCCCCATGATGATGGCGTTCAGCAGGCCGTCGCGCTGGAGGATCCACTTCCAGATCAGCGCCACCACCACGGGGGAGAGCAGCACGGGGAAGAAGAAGACCGCGCGGAAGAAGCCCCGGGCCCGGATCTTGCGGTTCAGCACCAGCGCGGTGACCAGGGAGGCCAGCACCGTCCCCACGACGTTGAACAGCGTGAAGGTGCCGGTGTTGGCGACGCCACGCCAGAAATGGTCCTCGCGGCAGGAGCCGGGGTCGATGAAGGAGCCGCAGTCGAGCAGGTAGGCGTATTGCTGCGTCCCGACATAGGGCCGTTCGGACGGGAACAGCGCGGCGCCGCCGGTCAGCGAGAACCAGAGGTTGATCGCCAGCGGCAGGAAGACGAAGAGCCCGAAGAAGGCGGCGTTGGGGAGGATGAAGACATAGGGCATCCCCCGCTCGCCGATCAGCTTCTGCACGCCCCGCATCGGCGCGTCGATAAGGCGCAGAGGCAGCGCGGCGGCCCAGCCCAGCGCGTGCAGGGCGCTTCTTTCCTCCAGGCGCGGCACAGCCGGGGCGGTTGCCGTGCCCGCGGGGGGCACGGCGGTATCGACGGAGCTCATTCTGGCGATCCCGGTTCGGGGAGGACTACTTCTTGTCGCGCTCGGCGATCTGCTGCGTCACGTCATCCGTGATGCGGCGATAGGCTTCGTCCAGCCCGATCTCGCCGGCCACGGCCTGGCCGAGGCGGCTGATGGCGGCGTTGAAGATGATGCGGGAGCCGGAATAGCCCTGGAGGCGATAGGCGGCCGGCGAGATCTGCTGCACCTCCTCGGTGAAGACCTTCAGCGCCGCCCGCGCCGCCTCGGAGCCGGACTTGTACTCCACGCCCTTGGCCGCGATCCCGACATGGCCGGGCACGAAGAGCGCGCGGCTGTAGAATTCGGCCATCACCTCCTCGCTGGCGAGGTATTCCATGACCTTCGCCACCTCCGCGGGGTGCTTGCTGGACTTGAAGGCCATGAGCGCCGCCCCGCCCGGCATGGGGGAGCAGTTGGCCGGGCCGCAGGGCGTCGGCACCGCCACCCAGTCGAAGGCATCGCCGATGGTCTTGTCGAACTGGGCGATCTGCCAGGAGCCGGACAGGTACATCACGACCTGCGCGTTCTTGAACTCGTCATTGGCGCCGCGATAGGCGGACCCCGCCACCGAGCCCCAGATCTCCTTGGACATGATGCCCCGGCGGTGCCAGTCCACGACCAGGGAGGCGGCACGCTTGAACCCTTCATCCACGACGGCGGGCTTGCCGGCCTCGTCGATGCCGGTGGCGCCCTGCGAGACGGCGAGGCTGAAGAATCGGTGTCCCGAACGGTCCAGCGCCAGGGGGAAGGGCGCGTCCACCTTGGCCGCCACCGCCTTGACCGCTTCCGCCCACTGCTCCCAGGTCGCCTTGGGCCCGGGCATCGCGATGCCCGCCTGCTCGAAAAGCGTCTTGTTGACGAAGGGCCCGGTGACGGTGAGCTGGGTCATGAAGCCGGGGATGGAACTCGTGTCGCCGGCGACCCGCATCCAGGGCAGGAACGGCGCGTAGCCCGCTTCCCAGGCCGCCGCGTTCTTCAGATAGGGCCGCAGGTCCAGCCCGTAGCGCGCCAGCCCGCCCATGTCGGCGACGCGCGCCATGTCCGGCCCCTGGCCGGAGGCGAGCTGCACCGGCAGGTTCTCGCTGATCGCCTTGAACGGCACCTGGTCCAGGACCACGCGGATGTCGGGGTTCCTGCCCTCGAAGCGGCGGAGCAGGTCGTTCATGACCTCGCCCTCGTTGCCGTCCGAATACCAGGCCATGCGGAGGGTGGTCTGGGCCATCGCCGGCCCGAAGGCCGTCGCGGCGAGGCTCAGCCCGGCCGCGAAAGCGTATGCGAACACCTTCATGAACTTCCTCCCTGGTCCGACCTCCGGGCACGCTCGAACGGGCGCCTCATCGGTCGGGACGGTATTTGGCAAACGTTTGCCTAACCTGTCAAAGGGTTTTATGAAAGTCATAAGAGCCCAGGTTGAACGGGACGACGAACAGCGGAGGCAGGATGCGTGAATGACAGGGATGGCGGCCCGCCTTCCGATAACCGGCCGGTTTCCCTGGCGACGGTCGCCGCCGCCGCCGGGGTCTCGATCTCGACGGTCTCGCGCATCGTCAATGGGGAAACCCGCCGCGCCTCGGCGGAAACCGTGCAGCGGGTGCGGGAGGCGGTGGAGGCCACCGGCTACCGTCCCAACTCCGTCGGCCGGACCCTGCGCAGCGGCGAGAGCCGGCTCGTGGCCATGCTGGTGGCGAATCTCGACAACCCCGCCATGGCGACCGTCGCGGCCTCCACCGAGGCGGCGCTGCGCGCGGCGGGCTACATCATGATCCTCTGCGACACGCATGACCGCGCGGAACTGCAGGACGAGTATCTGGCGGCCATGCGGGCGCAGGTCGTGCAGGGCTACATCCTCGTGGTGGCGCGGCCGAGCCCCGGGCTGGCCGAGGTGGTGGCACGCAGGACGCCCATGGTCTTCGTCGGCCGCCGAAATCCCTGTGGCGGGGGGGCCTTCGTGGGAATCGACAACTTCCAGGCCGGGTCGCTGGTGGCCGAGCATCTCTGGAATGCCGGCATCCGGGCGCCGGGGATCCTGTCGCCGCTGGAGGGCTCCCCCGCCACCCGCGAGCGCGCGGAAGGCTTCCGTGCCCGCTATGCCTCCTTCGGCCTCGACCCCGCGGCGATCCCCGAATGGCAGGCGCCCGGCCTGGCGCATGTGGAGGTCGGCTATCACGCCGCCCGGGCCATCGGGCTGCGTGCCGCCTGGCCGGAGGGGCTGCTCTGCGTCAGTGACCAGGTGGCCTATGGTGCCTTTCGCGCGGCCCGCGAGGCGCAGCTACGCGTGCCGCAGGACTGCCGGCTGGTGGGGATCGATGGGAGTTCCCTCAACCCCTGGCTGGCGCCCTGGCTGGAATCCGTTCGTGTTCCCTACGAACGTTTCGGGACCGTCATCCTGGACCAGTTGCAACGGATCTGGTCCGGGGCGGAGCCGGCGGAGCGGCTCCTCCCGCATGGGCCGGTGACATGAACGGCAGCCGTCGCGGCGGGACATCCTCCTGAAGCGGCGGCGGCTCGCTTACGATCGCCCGGGACAGCGCCCCGGCACGTCCTGGGGCTCCGGGGTCGCGGCGGAGAACTCCGGGAGCCGCGCCCCGGCGTCGAAGGCCAGCATGGCATGGTGCATGGTCCGGCCATTCCGGGCGGCCCAGTCCACGATCCGCGCCAGGGGCTCCAGCAGCGAGATGCCGAGCGGCGAGAGCCTGTAATCCACCCGTGGCGGGATGGTGGGATGGATCGTCCGTTCCACCAGCCCGGCCCGCTCCAGGTCCCGCAGGGTCTGGGTCAGCATGCGCTGGGAGATGTCCGGGATCTCGCGCCGCAACTCGTTGAAGCGGCGGACCTGTCCGCTCAGGGCGATGACGATGAGCACGGTCCATTTGCTGCCGAGGAAATCGAGCGTCTCCCGGATCGGGCAGGTGACCGTCGAGGGGTGCGGCCGGCGTGGGGCGCGGCGGCAATCATCCAGGCTGCTCTGCAAGGCCAGGGCAGCGGGCGCCAACAGGTTCTCTGGAGGATACTTGGTCACACTGAAATGCCTTCTTTCGTCACTCTCTGGAATATCTTAAACCTGGGTTATGGATTTTCATAACATTTCGGGAATCTCCGGAATTCCAATGTAATTCTCAAGAAATACTTTCATTTTACATCGAAACATTCTGGCTGTGGTAGAATTCCCGTCGCCGGCCCTGCGGAGCGCAGCATGTATATGCGAATCATTATCAGTATCAGGAATGCATCCCGTAAGGGCGGGATTTCATGATGTCTGATGCATCGCCTTCCATCCTTCCGGACGCCACGCCCGCATCTCTCGTGGCCGCCTTCGCTGCTTTGCGGGAGGCCCGGCCAGGGTTGCGCGCCCGCGATGCAGCGTCGGAACTGCAAACCACCGAGGCGGCCCTGCTGGCCTCGGGTGCGCTCGGCCCCGTCACGCCGTTGCGGCCGGACTGGAAGGCGCTGCTCGCCGCCCTCCCTTCGCTCGGCCGGGTGATGGCCCTGACCCGCAACGACCATGCGGTGCATGAGCGCAAGGGCGTCTATCACCCACCTCAGGGCGGTGACCGGGCACTGTTGGTGCTCGGGCCGGATATCGACCTGAGGCTCTTCCCGGGCGGCTGGGCCCATGCCTATGCGCTGGGAGGCGAGCGGCCTTCCATACAGATCTTCGCGCGGGACGGCTCGGCCGTGCACAAGGTCCACGCGACCGGCGAGACCGACCTGGCAGCCTGGGACTCCGCTGTCGCACGGCTCGCCGGCCCCGGCGAGCCGCCGCCGATGGCCCCGGCGCGGCCCGGCGCCGAGGCCGAACGGCCGGTTGATGCGGCGGCCCTGCGCGCGGATTGGCTGGCCCTGCGCGACACGCACGCGTTCTTCGGGCTGCTGCGCCGGCACGGGGCCAGCCGGCGGCAGGCCTTCCGCTTGGCGGGCGAGGATCTGGCGCTCCGCCTGCCCCCCTCCGCCGGGGCGGAGACCCTGAGGAGGGCGGCGTCCAGCGGGATGTCCATCATGGTCTTCGTGGGCAATGCCCATGCCATCCAGATCCATACCGGCCCGGTCCGGCGTGTGGCCGACAGCCATGGCTGGTTCAACATCCTCGACCCGGACTTCAATCTGCATCTGCGCGAAAGCGGCGTGGCCGAGGCCTGGCGGGTGGTGAAGCCCACCGACGATGGGCCGGTCACTTCGGTCGAGCTGCTGGATGCCGAGGGCGGGACCGTGGCCATGCTGTTCGGCGCCCGCAAGCCGGGCCAGCCGGAGCAGGCGGAATGGCGCGCCCTGGTCGGGGCCGTGGCGGGGGCCGTGGTGGGGGAGATGGCCGTCCCATGATCGCCCGCCGCCAACTGCTGGCCGCCAGCATGGCCCTGGCGGCCTCGGCCCCCCGGACGGGCCGCGCCGCGCCGTTCCGGCGCGTCGTTTCCGTCGGCGGCGCCATGACGGAGACCGTCTATGCCCTGGGAGCCGGCGACGCCCTGGTCGCCGTGGACAGCACCAGCCTCTACCCGCCGGCGGCCACGAGCCTGCCGCAGATCGGCTATATGCGCGCGGTGCCGCCGGAGGGGATCGTGTCCCTGATGCCGGACCTGGTCCTGCTTTCCTCCGATGCCGGGCCGCCCCAGGCCGTGGACGTGCTGCGCGCGGCTGGCCTGAGGCTCGCCGTGATCCCCGATGGCGCCGCCGGGGTGGAGGCGGTGTCGCGCAAGATCGCCGCCATCGGCGAGGCGCTGGAACTGGGCGCGGCCGCCGCGGCCCTGAGCGACGCGGTGGCGGCGGACTGGCGCCTCCTGGACGCGCCGGTGGCGGCGCTGCCCAGCCGCCCCGGCGTGCTGTTCGTGCTGTCGCTCGACCGCGGGGTTCCCCTGGTTTCGGGCCGGGGGAGCCATGCCGACGCGCTGATCGCCGCGGCCGGCGGGCGGAACCTGCTGCGGGACTTCGCGGGCTACCGCCCGCTCTCGCCGGAAGCGGCCGCCGGATTGCAGCCGGATGCCGTGGTGATGATGGAACACAGCCTGCGGAGCGCCGGAGGCCCCGAGGCGGTCGCGGTCCTGCCGGGCCTCGCCCTGACGCCGGCCGGGGCCGCGCGGCGCATCCTGTCCATCGGCAGCACCGACCTCGCCTTCGGCCCGCGCGCGGCGCAGGCGCGGCGCAAGCTGGCGGTGCAGCTCCATCCGGAGCGCGACTGGCCGGAACTGCCGGCACGGGCCTGGGCGCGGGAGTGATGCCGCCCCGGGGCCTGCTTCTTCCGGCCGTGGCGCTGCTGTTCCTGCTGGCGCTGCTGGCGGGGCTGCTGCTGGGTCCGGCGCGGATCGCGCCCGCCAGCCTCTGGGCCACGCTGGCCGATGCGCTGCATCTGGCGCCGCTGCCGGAGGCCTATCGGCGCGACGCGGCCATCCTGGCGGCCATCCGCCTGCCCCGCGCGCTGATGGCCGCCATGATCGGCGCCGGGCTGGGCATCGCCGGGGCGGTGATGCAGGGGTTGTTCCGCAACCCGCTCGCCGATCCGGGGCTGATCGGCGTTTCCGCCGGCGCCGCCCTGGCCGCCGTGGCCTGCATCGTCTTCGGCGGCTCGCTGGCCGCGGGGACTCTGGGGCTGTGGCTCCTGCCGGTCGTCGCCTTCCTGGGCGGGCTGGCCGCGACCTCCTGCATCCTGATGCTGGGGCACAGATCGGGCGCGATGGGGATCGCCACGCTGCTGCTGGCCGGCATCGCGGTGAACGCGCTGTGCAGCGCCGGCACGGGCCTGCTGGTCTTCATGGCGGATGAGCGGCAGGTCCGGGACATCACCTTCTGGACGCTGGGCAGCCTCGCGGGCGCCCGCATGGAGCAGGTGCCGGTGGCCATCGTGCTGATCCTGCTGCCGGGCCTGGCGCTGCTGCCCATGGCGCGGCCGCTGAACGCGCTTCTGCTCGGCGAGGCGGAGGCCTTCCATCTGGGCCTGCGCGTGGAGGCGGTGAAGCGGCTGTCCATCGCCCTGGCGGCCATCACGGTCTCGGCGGGGGTCGCGTTGACGGGGCTCGTTGCCTTCGTCGGCCTCGTCGTGCCGCATCTGGTGCGGCTGGCGGGCGGCAGCGACCATCGCCTGCTTCTGCCGGGCTCCGCCCTGCTGGGCGCGGCGCTGCTGCTTCTGGCCGATCTCGCGGCGCGCAGCCTCGCCGCGCCATCGGAACTGCCGCTGGGCGTGGTCACCGCTCTGCTCGGCGCGCCTTTCTTCCTGTGGCTGCTGCGACGGAGCCGGATCGCATGATCGTCTTCCGTGGATGCGGGCTGCGGGCCGGCAAGGCCGTTCTGCTGCGGGATATCGACCTCACCGTGCCGCCGGGTTCCGTCACCGCCATCGTGGGGCCGAACGGCGCGGGCAAGTCGAGCCTGCTCCGGCTCGCCTCGGGCGAGCTTCGGCCGAGCCAGGGCGAGGTGCTCTTCGCCGGCCGGTCGCTCGCGGCCTGGCCGCCGCGCGACCTCGCGCGCCGGCGCGCGGTGGTGAGCCAGCGCCACAGCCTCGCCATGCCGATGCGGGCCGGGGAGATCGTCGCACTGGGCCGGCAGCCCTGGAATGGCACGCAGGCCATGCGCGGCGATGCGGAAGCGGTCGCCGAAGCCATGGCGCTGGCCGGCGTGCGGGAACTCGCCGGGCGCGACCACGCCAGCCTGTCGGGCGGCGAGCAGCAGCGCGTGCAGATCGCGCGCGCTCTGGCGCAGCTTGCCTCCATGCGCGGCGAGCGGATGCTGCTGCTGGACGAGCCGACCGCCAGCCTGGACATGGGCCATGCGGCGGCGCTGCTGCGCCTGCTCCGACGCCTCGCCGCGCGGGAGGGGACCGGCATCCTGCTGGTGCTGCACGACCTCAACGAGGCCCGGTTCGTGGCGGACCATGTCGCGATGCTCCAGGCGGGCCGGCTGGTCGCGGCGGGCGCGGCTACGGAAGTGCTGCGGCCCGATCTGCTGCGGCGTGTCTACGGCCTGCCCTTCCACGAAGCCGGGCCGATGCTGATGCCGGATTACGGCGACATGGATCGCGAGGAAATGCCGGGCATCCACCTGTCGGGGTGACGGCTCTCCCAGACCTCTTCAGCTCCGGACGCAGTCTGGCCGGTCCCTGACGGATCGGAGGGGCCGGGTCTGGCGGAACTCCTATTTGATAATGAGATTCATTCTCATATAACTCCCGAGAATCACGCTGCCGTGAGTCGGATCACGGCTTTCCCGCAAAGGACTGTCACATGCCCCGCTTCCTGCATCACCTCATGGCCAGTACCGCCATGGCAGGCCTGCTTTCCGTCTCCTGCACCGCCCTCGCCCAGGATTCCTCGGCGGTTCGCCTGCCCCAGGTGGATGTCTGGGCCCAGAACAACCAAGCCCAGGAGAACACCACCACCATCGACGGCGAGCGCCTGCGGCAGGAAGGTGCGAACCGGCTGGACGACGTGCTGCGGACCGTGCCGGGGGTCTTCACGCGCGAGAACGTGCAGCAGCCGGGCGTGGCGGTGAACATCCGCGGCTTCGAAGGCTCCGGCCGCGTGAACACCATGATCGACGGCGTGCGGCAGAACTTCCGCTTCACCAGCCACGACGCGGCCGGCTTCACCTATGTCGATCCGAACCTCCTGGCCGGGATCGATGTCTCCCGCGGGGCGGTCACGGGGGTCGGCGGCGGCGCCCTGGCCGGCAGCGTGAATCTCCGGACCCTCGACGTGGACGACGTGCTGATGCCGGGGCGCAAGGTGGGGGCGCTGTCCCGCCTGGGCTGGGGCAGCAACGGGGTGGATTTCCAGGAGATGGTGGCCGGTGCGGCGCGCATCGACGGCGTCGGCCTCGTGGGTGCCATCAGCCACCGCAGCTCCCGCAACTACCAGGATGGCAGCGGCAACTCCGTGCCCGGGACGGGGCAGGACCTGCTTTCCGGCCTGTTGAAGACGCGCATCGACATGGGGGGCGGCCATAGCCTGGGCCTGGGCGCGGTCTTCTACGACAACGACTTCTACGCCAATTCCTATGACCAGACGGTGAACAACAAGACCTTCACCGCGAACTACCGCTACAATCCCGGCAACCAGTGGGTCGATCTGCGGGTCAACGGCTACTACAACGACCTGACCATGAAATACACCGGCGGCACCGGCGCCTATGTCGGCCGCCTCATCGAGGACGAGGGTGCTGGCTTCGATGTCTCGAACACCTCGCGCTTCTCGCTCGGCCCCGTCTCCGCGCGCAGCGTCAGCGGCGTGGAGTATTTCCACGACTCCGTCAGCGGCCGCGATGGCGGCGTGAACCCGGGCAGCGGCAATGCCTCGATGCTGGGCGTGTTCAACAACACGACCTTCGGCTATGGCATCTTCGAGCTGACACCGGGGCTGCGCTACAACCACTACGCGCTGGACGGGTCGGGCTATCTGAGCAGCCGCTACGGCGCCTACGACGTCGATATCTCGAAGGATTCGCTGGACCCGCGGATCACGCTCGCGGCCAATGTCACGAGCTGGCTGCAGCCCTATGTCACCTGGTCCCGCAGCATGCGGGCGCCGACGCTGCAGGAGACCATGCTGGGCGGCAACCATCCGGGCTCGGTCTCGAACTCCTATGTCCCCAATCCGGACCTGAAGCCGGAAACGCAGCAGGGCTGGGAGTTCGGCGCGAACATCCGCGCGCAGAGCATCATCCGCGGGAATGACAGCTTCACCGCCAAGGCCAGCTACTTCATGATGGATGTGGAGGACTATATCGCCGCGCGCTATGTCAGCGCCTCGCGCGCCTTCCAGTTCCAGAACGTCGATGGCACGACCAAGGTGAAGGGCGTGGAGCTGGAGGCGAACTACGATGCCCGTCTGGTCTTCGCCAGCCTGAGCTACACGCATTCGGACTCCGACCTGCCGAGCCAGATGCCCGGGCTGGGGGCCAGCCAGTACATGCCGGACGACGTCGTCTCCGTCAGCGCGGGCGCCCGCTTCCTGGACGAGAAGCTGGTGGTCGGGGCACGCTACGACTACGTCTCCGGCGGGCTGGTGTCCGGCTACAACGCGAGCTTCACCGGCCCGGCCGTCGCGCAGAGCGGCGAGCCGTACCATCTGGTCGGGCTCTTCGCCACCGCGAAGATCACCGAGAATGTCGAGATCAACGGCCGCATCTCCAACCTGCTGGACGAGAAGTACACGCCTTTCCTGAGCACGAGCGGGAACGGCCAGGGGCGGACCTTCTATGTCGGGACGCAGCTCCGCTTCTGAGCGGGACGGTCCCTCATGCCCCGCTTCCCGCGAAAGGTCGCGGGGCCTTCACGGCGGAAGGAGACGGTTCCCGTGAACCGCCCCCCCTTCCCTGTCACGGCCTATTCCGCGGCGACGGCGGAATGGCCCGCAGCGTCGCGTGCGGCGACCAGGGCCCGGACGCGCGGGATGAGCTCCCGGCCGTACTGGATGGAATCCACCAGCGGATCGAAGCCACGGATCAGGAAGGTGGAGATCCCCAGGTCGTAGTAGTCCAGCATCGCCTCGGACACCTGATCGGGCGTGCCGACCAGCGAAGTGGAGTTGCCCGACGCGTTGGTGAGCGCGGCCATCCCGGTCCAGAGGCGCTTGTCCAGGCGGCTGCCCTGCGAGGCCGCGGCCAGGAGGCGGCGCGAGCCTTCGTTGGGGGGCGCCGCCACCCCGATCTTGCCATGCCGCTCGTTCTGCGGCGCGCGCCGGTCGCCGCCGCCCTCCTTCAGGGCCTGGGCCCGGGCCAGGATGGCATCGGCCTTGGCCCAGGCCTGCTCCTCGGTCTCGGCGAGGATCGGGCGCAGGGACAGGCTGAAGCGTGGCTGCCGGCCGAAGGGGGCCGCGGCGGCGCGGATGCGTGCCACGATCTCCCGCACCTGGTCGTAGGTCTCGCCCCAGAGCGCATAGACGTCGGCATGCTTGCCGGCGACCGGGATGGCTGCCGCCGAGGCGCCGCCGAAATAGACGGGGATGCCATCCGGCCGCACAGGCTTGACGTCGCCGAAGCCTCGCCGCACCTGGTAGTAGCGGCCCTCGTAATCGAAGGGCTGCGGCGAGGTCCATTCCTGCCGGAGGATGTCGAGATACTCGCTGGTGCGCGCGTATCGCTCATCCTTCGTCAGACGGTCGCCATCCTGCGCCAGCTCGGCATCGTTGCCGCCGGTGATGATGTGCACCGCCGCGCGCCCGCGCGAGAACCGGTCCAGCGTCGCGAACTGCCGTGCCGCCAGGGTCGGCGCGGTGAAGCCGGGCCGGTGGGCAATCATCAGCCCCAGCCGCTCCGTGACGCTGGCGATGTGCTGGCCGATCAGGATGCTCTCGGCGGAGGTGGAGTGGAAGGCGACCAGCACGCGGTCGAAGCCGCCCAGCTCCTGCGCCTTGGCCGAGGCTTCCACGAAATCGATGTCCAGGGCCGGGCCGCTCCGGCGGATGGTCTCGGACGAGTTGAAGTGGCCGACATAGCCGATGAACTCGACGCTCATGCTGGTCTCCCCTGCGGTTCAGCTGGAATAGGCATTGAAGGACGGGTCGAAGCTGCCGCGCACATCCACGCCCGCCGGCAGAAGACCTTCCCGCGTGTAAAGGTCCACCGTGCGCTGCTGCGTGGCGATGACCTGCTCGTCCACCGGCACGGGCAGGAAGCCCCGGGCATCGAGGGTGCGGCGTGCCACCTCCTCGGTCACGCCCGTCTCGCGGGCCCAGGACTGGGCGTAGCGGTCCAGGTTCCGGTCGCCCCAGCGAAGCGCCTCGGCCCAGAGGCGGAGGAATTCCGTGATCTCCGCCCGCTTCCCGGCGATGGCCGGCTGCGTGGCCGCCTGGAAGCTCAGGCCGCTCATCAGGCCCCGGCCGTCCAGGAGGATCCTCGCCTTGTCCTGCGCCTCGGCGAGATAGACATACTGGCCCCAGCTCGACCAGGCGTCGATCTGGCGGGAGGCGAAGGCGGACTTGGCCTCGGCCGGTGACAGGAAGACGATCTGCACGTCCCGCCGGCCCAGCCCCGCCTGTTCCCGCGCGGCGACGGCGAGGAAATGCCCGACGGACCCTTTCCCGGTCCCGATCCGCTTGCCCTTGAGGTCGGCGAACCGGCGGTAGGGCGCATCGCCATGCACCAGGAGCGCCGTGCTGCGGCCGCTCGAACGGGTCGCGCCGACGACCCTGATGGGCGCGCCGGCGGCATGGGCGAAGGCGAAGGGGGCGTCGCCGATCCCGCCGATGTCGATGGCATCGGCGTTCAGGGCCTCCGCCAGCGGAGCGGCCGCAGCGAACTGCGCCCATTCCACCCGCAGCGGGCTTTCGCGCAGGACACCCGAGGCAAGGATCAGCGACTGGTTGCCGCCCTTCTGGTCGCCCACGCGCAGGGTGCCCGCCTCCTGTGCCCTGGCGCGCCCGACATGGAGGGCCGGCAGGGCGAGCAGGCCGGCGATGACCGTCCTGCGGCCCGGTGTCTCGATGCGATCGGGCATGTCGCTCAATCCAGCAGGTCCGGTTCCTGGGACAGGATCCAGTCGCGCAGGGGCTGGAAGGAGAGGAAGCCGCCACGGGCGCTTCCCACCTGGGTCGCGGTCAGGCGCGCGGTCTCGGCCGGAATGGGACGCGGCGTTCCGGCGGCCTCGGCCAGGAGCTGGGTCCGGGCGGCGTTGTCCATCGCGATGAACCACCAGGCGGCCGCTTCCACCGTGGGCCCGGCCGTCAGGATGCCGTGGTTCAGGAGGATCACCGCCTTGTGCGCCCCGAGGGCCTCGGCGATCCGGTCGCCTTCCGACCGGTCGAGCACGACGCCGGTGAAATCGTCGAAGACGGCATGATCCTCGAAGAAGGCGCAGGCATCCTGCGTCAGCGGGTCCAGCCTGCGGCCCAGCGAGGCCCAGGCCTTGCCATGGGTGGAATGCGTGTGCGCGGCGGCCACCACATCAGGGCGGGCGGCGTGGATCGAGGCATGGATGGCGAAGGCGGCACGGTTCACCGGCTGGTCGCCATGGACCACCTCCCCATGGTGGTTCACGCGGATCAGGTCGGAGACCCTGATCCGGCCGAAATGCTGTCCCAGCGGGTTCACCCAGAACTCGTCCGGGAATTCCGGGTCGCGCGCGGTGACGTGTCCGGCCAGCCCCTGGTCGAAGCCCAGGCGCGCGAAGAGGCGGAAGGTGACGGCGAGCGACTGCTGGCGGTGCAGCCGCTCCTCCTCGATGCTGCGGCGGGGCTGTTCGTCCCGCAGCAGGGCGCCGAAGTCGTATCGGAGGTTTCTCGGCAGCGGGGTGATCTGGTTCACGGGAACGGCTTCTCCGGCTGGTGCGGACATGGTTCCACGATCGCCGCCCGCGATGGCGGGGCGACGTGGTCTTGCGGGCGTTGCGTGAGAGGGCCGGAGCGGCGCTCCGGCTAGATACAGATCGCGAACGGGCACCGGCCCGGTGGGGCGGAAGGAGCGGCGCTGGTCCCGTGGAATGGCTTCCTCATTCCCGGGAGCCTAGTCGGATGCCGTGATCGAACCAAGGGAAGCGGTTTTCAAACTGCGCCTTGCGCGGGACACAAGGCCATCGCCGAAGCCAGGGCGAGGAGAGGTTCCTTTTCCGCTCAGGACTCCCTGCCGCCGATTTCGCGAAGGCGCTGGAGCAGTCGCGCCAGATCCTGCTCCGTCCGCATGCTTCCCACGAACTCCGGAATCGCCGCCGCATCGGCAAGGCCGGAGGCGGCATCGAGGAACTTTCCGCCGAGATCGCCGACACCGCGCACCTTCATGGCCGTGCGGCTCAGCCTTCTCCCGTCCCGCAGATGCAGATCGACGCGCGCGAAGCGCTTCTCCGGCGCTTCGCCGATCGAGGGGACGGCGTGGTCAACCTGCCGGCGGATACGTGGCAGCAGGGCGGCGATGTCCGCCCGCAGCGGCCGGTCGGCGAAGGTGGCGACCCCCAGCCGCCCGTCAAGCAGCGCCGCGGCGATGACATACTCGACGCTGAAGCGGCCATCGAGGCCGGAGCGCGGCTCCGTCACCACCAGCGCGGCCTCGCCCCCGGGCGGGAAGGTGACGACGGCCTCCGCCACATCCTCCGCCCCCACGCCGTGCTCAGCGATGAGGTCGAGGATGGCATCGGCGGGAAGGTGGCTGGCGCCGCAGCAAGCATAGGCCTTGAAGGCCAGGCCAGGGGACAGGATCTCCCATTCCTCGCCCCAGCCGGCGACGGCGCGTTCCGGCGACGCGCCGCCCAGGCCCAGCACTTGCAGGAAGCCCAGCCGCCCGTCGAGGAAGGCGGAATTACCCTGCAGGCCGGCACGGGCCAGCAGCACGGCCAGGACACCGGAACGGGCCGCGAGGCCGGCATGCAGCGGCTTGACCTCGCTGGCGAACTGCAGCCGCAGCCCCGCCGCCTGCGTGGCGGCGATGCCCAGCGCATTCGCCGTATCCCCGGCGGAAAGGCCCAGCAGATGCGACAGCGCCGCCGCCGCCCCCACCGGCCCGAGCGTGGCGGTGTTGTGGAAGCCCGTCTCGTAGTGGCGCGACCCCATGGCGCGTCCGAGCCGCGCCATCGCCTCGACTCCGGTGACATAGGCGGCCAGCAGGGCCTCCGCGCCGGCGCAGCTTTCCTCCGCCATGGCCAGCAGCGCGGGCAGGATCACCGTGCTCGGATGGCCGCGCACGCCGGCCTGCACGTCGTCATAGTCCAGCGCATGGCCAAGCGTGCCGTTCAGCAACGCTGCGGTCTGTGCATCGACCCGGCCCGGATGGCCGATGACGCTTGCCAGTCCCTGGCCGGCCAGGGGGAGCAGAGCCCGCTTCACCTTGAGGTAGCCGCCATCCTCCAGCCCGCCCACGGCGGCGGCAAGGAAGTCGAGCACGCCATCCCGGGCGGCGGCGAGGGCGGCAGGCCCCGGCCGGCTGCCGGCGATCAGCATGGCGTAGCGATGGGTGAGATCCTGGCTCATGCCGGTCACCCTCACGCGGCTTCGAAGCGGTTGGCGGGGCGGGGCAGGCCGAGATTCTCGCGCAGGGTGCGGCCGGCATATTCGGTGCGGAACAGGCCGCGACGCTGCAGCACCGGCACGACATGATCGACGAAGAGGTCGAACTGCCCCGGGAACCAGGGGGGCATGATGTTGAAGCCGTCCGCCGCCTCGCCCTCGAACCATTCCTGCAGGCGGTCGGCGATCTCCTCGGGCGTGCCGCGCACGACGCCGTGGCCACGCGCCATGCCGGCATGCAGGGCGAGCTCGCGCACGGTCATGTTCTCGCGCCGCGCCAGGGCCGTCAGGAGCTCCGCCCGGCTGCGGAGCTGGTCCGAGATCGGCAGGTCCGGCAGCGGCGCATCGAGGTCGAGGCCACGCACGTCATGGCCCAGCCGGTCGGAGAGCAGGGCCAGCGCGCCGTTCAGGTCCGTCACCGCGCGCAGGCGGTTGTAGTTCTCCTCGGCCTCCGCGCAGTCGCGGCCGATCACCGTGAAGACGCCCGGCATGACGGCGATCGCCTCCGGCGGGCGGCCATACTGCGCCAGGCGGCCCTTGAGGCTGCGATAGAAGGCCTGGGCCTCGCCGAGATCGCCCTGGGCGGTGAAGACGACATCGGCGGTGCGGGCGGCGAGATCCTGGCCCGGGCCGGAGGAGCCTGCCTGGATGATGATCGGATGGCCCTGGGGCGGGCGGGAAGCGTTCAGCGGCCCGCGAACCGAGAAATGCTTGCCCTTGTGGTCGAGCACATGCATCCGCGACGGATCGGCGAAGACGCCGCTCTCCTTGTCCATCCGGATGGCGCCATCGCTCCAGCTATCCCAGAGGCCCTTGCAGATATCGACGAATTCCTCGGCGATTTCGTAGCGGGCGTCGTGTTCCGGGTGCGAGCCGCGGGTGAAGTTCGCGGCGGAACGGGCGTAGCTCGTCGTCACCACGTTCCAGGCGGCGCGGCCGCCGCTCAGATGGTCGAGCGAGGCGAAGACACGGGCGGTCTGGTAGGGTTCGCCATAGGTGGTGGAGGCGGTGGCGGCGAGGCCGATATGGCTGGTCGTCATCGCCAGGGCCGCGAGCAGGGTGAGCGGCTCGAAACGCACGACCGTGGAGGGATGCGCGTCGGTGCCGCTGGTCAGCCCATCGGCCAGGAAGAAGATGTCGAAGAGCCCGCGCTCGGCGGTCTTCGCGATGCGCTGGAGAAGGTCGAGGTTCTCCGCGCCGGCCTCGGCGCCGGGCAGGCGCCAGCCGGACACGTGGTGGCCGGCGGCCTGGACGAAGACTCCGAGATGCATCTGGCGTGTCACGGTCGGATCGATCCTGATCTTGCCACGGCGAGGGTCGGTGTGTCCTGCCGGGATCGTTGAAGCATGGGCTGGCGCCGCGCCGGGGAATTCGGGGCAGCGGCGCCAGGGGTGGTGGGCCGCGCGTTCAGATCACGCTGGCCAGGAACTCGGCCGTGCGGGCCTGGCGCGGCGCGGCGATGACATCGCGCGCATCGCCGGACTCGACGATCCTGCCATCCTCCATGAAGACGAGCTGGTCGGCGACCTCGCGCGCGAAGCCGATCTCATGGGTGACGACGACCATGGTCATGCCGTTGCGCGCCAGGTTCTTCATAACCTGGAGGACCTCGCCCACCAGTTCCGGGTCGAGCGCCGAGGTGGGCTCGTCGAAGAGCATCACGCCGGGGTCCATGGCCAGGGCCCTGGCGATGGCCACGCGCTGCTGCTGCCCGCCGGAAAGGGTCTGCGGCCAGTCGCCGGCGCGGGCGGCGAGGCCGACCTGGGCGAGCAGGGCGCGCGCCTTCTCCTCCGCCTGACGGCGCGGCCGGCCCAGGATCTGCACCGGCGCCTCGGTCAGGTTGCCCAGTACGGTGAGGTGGGGAAAGAGGTTGAAGCTCTGGAAGACCATGCCGACGCGGGCGCGCTGCCGGGCGATCTGCCGCTCGCTCAGCTCGTAGAGCCGGTCGCCGCTCAGGCGGTAGCCGATCATCTCGCCACCGATGCGGATGGTGCCACTGTCCACGCGCTCCAGATGGTTGATGCAGCGCAGCAGCGTGGACTTTCCGGAGCCCGAGGGGCCGATGATGGCGCAGACCTGCCCCGCCGGGATGTGCAGCGTGACATCGTCCAGCACGCGGCGCCCGCCAAAGGACTTGCCGACGCCGTCGATCATGACGTCGCTGCTCATCGGCCGGCCCTCGCGCCGCGGTCGAAGCGGCGTTCGACATACTGCTGCAGGACGGAGAGGATCGAGGTCATCACGATGTACCAGAGGGCGGCGACGACCAGCAGCGGGATCACCTCGTAGGTGCGCTCATAGATCACCTGGGCCGAGTAGAGCACGTTCTCCAGCGCGATCACGGAGACGACCGAAGTGGTCTTGAGCAGCGAGATGATCTGGTTGCCGGCCGGCGGCAGCATGGTGCGCATCGCCTGCGGCAGGATGATGCGCCAGGTGGTGCGCAGCGGCGTGAAGCCCAGCGCCCGCGCCGCATCCGTCTGCCCCTGCCCCACCCCGATCATGCCGGCGCGAACGATCTCGCCGGCATAGGCGGCCTCGTGCAGGATGAGGGCGATCAGCGCGGCGCCGAAGGTGCCGATCAGGCTGTTGGTCTGGGCCGACCAGAAGGTGCCGAAACCCGGCAGGCCGAGGCTGACGGTCGGGTAGAGCGCCGCGATGTTGAACCAGAAGAAGAGCTGCACCAGGGTCGGGACGGAGCGGAAGATCCAGGTGAAGCCCCAGCTGATCGCCGCCAGGACCGGGTTGCCGGACAGGCGCATGATCGCCAGGGCGACGCCGCCCGCGAAGCCCACCACCGCGGCGATGGCGGTCAGCTCCAGCGTGACCAGCACGCCGGACAGGATGGAGGGGGCGGTCAGGTTGCGGGCGACGACATCCCATTGCATGCGCGGATTCTGCGCCAGCGAGAACAGCAGGAGGCCCACCACCAGCAGCGCCACGGCGCCGGTGATCCAGCGCCCGACATGCCGGCGCGGAACCAGGACCGGCGCTGTGGACGGGCTGGCGGCAGGCGTCAGGGCGGTCGCGCTCATCCGCCGCTCGCGGCCTTGCGCGGCGCCTCGAGGATGGCGCCGTTCTGCCGCGCCTCCGGCAGGGCGCCGTAGTCGAGATCCCACTTCTTCAGGATCGCGGAATAGGTGCCGTCCTGGATCAGCGAGTTCAGCGCCTCCGCCACCACCGGCGTCAGCGGGCTGTCCTTCTGCAGGCCGATGCCCACGAAATCCCCCGGCACGGTGAAGATGCCGGCGAGGGCGAGCCTGTCCTGCGAGGCCGAGACCATGTAGACGAGCCCTTCATAGGGGCCGACGAAACCCGGGATCCGGCCGCTGAGCACCGCCTGCACGCCGGCCGGCCGGCCGGGGAAAAGCGGCACGGTGATGGGCTTCCGGCCCGCCGCCACGCAGGCCTCGCTCTGGCGCAGCACCACCTCCGCATTCGTGGTGCCGGAGCCCGCGCCGATCGTCTCGCCGCACAGGCTCATCAGATCCGTGGCCGGCTTCCCGTCGAAGCCGTCCTTCGCCCGCACCAGGCCGAGCCGGTTGTTGTCGAAGTAGGAGACGAAATCCACCTGCTTCAGCCGGTCCGGCGTGACGCTCAGATTGGCGAGGGCCGCGTCATAGCGGCCGCTGGAGAGGCCGGGGACGATGTTGCCGAAGCTGCCGGCGTTGACCCAGCGCGGCTCCAGCCCGAGCCGGTGCGCGACCGCGCTCATCACATCGATCTCCCGCCCCGCCAGGGTGCGGTTGTCCTCGGTGATATAGACGGTGGGGGGCGTGTTGGGGTTGGTGGCGACGGCCAGCGTCCCGGCCTGGCGATACCGCTGCGGCACCTTGGCCGCCAGGGCCGGGTCGGGCTTGACCTCGAAGGCGGTCCGATAGGGAAGTCCGCCTTCGGCGGGCTGGGCGCTTGCGGCATGGGCCGCCAGGAGGGAGGCCGCCGCGCAAAGAGCCAGGGAAAGCGTCCGACGTGGGATCATGGATACTCCGGTCTCGATCCCAGGACAGCGGAGATGGCGGCGGGGTCGCCAGGCTTGGGATGAGGCGTCGCATGGCCGGTGGCCGGCAACGGATCATCGCATCGATATGGCGCCGCGCCCCCGGGAGCCTGAGAAAGAGGATCTGGGAAAGTCGTTGGTTCGGCGCCGGGTTATAGGCCGTGCGGCAAAGGCGTCCACGGCCCTGGCACAATGTTGAAGGTCCGGAACGTCTTTATCTTGGAATATCCTCTTTCGCATGGGCGCCGGGAGAATAACTTCATCGAATTCACCGTGTTTATTGGAATAATCTTCTCCCCTCCCATTCTGGTTATTGGCCGGTTCCGGCAGCGCGGCGCGGCCCATGCGGTACGCCGCAACCTTGCGGGTCGTGGCGGCTTAGTTGCGGAACAAAACCTGTTCCCGGCAGTCCCGGCGTTCCTCCTCGCTTCGCCTCGGCGTCGCGCGGATGGCCGGGACAGGCCCGGAACCAGAAAAAGAGCCGACGATGAGCCTTCGCCCCCCGGTCCGCTACACCCCCGCCGTCGAGGAGATCCAGCCCGACGAACAGGATACGATCCGGGGCCTGAACGACACCTTCGACACCATCCTGGAAACGACGGCGAAGGATTACGGGCATGCCGTCCGCTCCGTCCATGCCAAGGCACATGGCATTCTCGAAGGCCGAATGGTGATTGCCGATGGTCTTCCGCCGGAGCTGGCGCAGGGCCTTTTCGCCAGGCCGGGCGAGCACAAGGTCTATATGCGGATCTCGACCAATGCGGGCGACATCCTGCCGGACGCGATCTCCCTCCCGCGCGGCATGGCGCTGAAAGTGCTGGATGTGGAGGGCGAGCGGTTGCCCGGTGCCGAAGGCAAGACCCAGGACTTCATCATGGTGAATGGTCCGGTCTTCCAGACCAGAACCGCGGATCAGTTCCTGGGCAACCTGAAGATGCTGGCCAAGACCACCGACCGGCTGGAGGGCACCAAGAAGGTCATGTCCTCCATGCTGCGTGGGGTGAACACCGCCCTGGAGGCTGTGGGGATCGAGAGCACCAAGGTCCAGTCCCTGGGTGGCGCGCCCAATGTCGATCCGCTGGGCGAGACCTATTACAGCGTCACGCCATTCCGTTATGGCGATCACATCGCCAAGTTCAGCCTCGTTCCCGTCGCCCCGGACCTGCTGGCCCTGAAGGGCAAGGAGATCGATGCCTCCGGCCGGCCGGATGCGATCCGCGAGACGATACAGGGCGAGATGAAGGGCATCGACGGTGTCTGGGAGTTCCGCGTGCAGCTATGCCGCGACCTGGAGGAACAGCCTGTCGAGGACCCGACCGTTGCCTGGGACGAGGAGAAGGCACCCTTCCGGACGGTGGCCACCATCACCGTGCCGCGCCAGGATAGCTGGGACACCGCCCGCGTGCAGGCCGTGAACGAAGAGATGCACTTCATGATCTGGACGGGCCTGGCCGCCCACCAGCCGCTGGGCAACATCAACCGCGCCCGGCGCGAGGCCTACAAGCATTCCGCCGGATTCCGCGAACGCTTCAACCGCTGCCCGATCCATGAACCCGGCGGCCCGGCGGGCACCTGACCGGCCCGGTGACCGTGCCGTGCGAGGCGGCACGGCTTATCCGAGGGATGCGACCAGGGCGGTCGTCCGGAGGGTGGCCTCGCGATCCAGATAGCCGGCACGGACCGTGAAGCGCGCCGTCTCGCCCGGCAGCAGGGAGCGTATCTGGCCGCTCCGCCGTGCCGCCGCATGGCCCTCCGGATAGCAGGTCGCCGGCAGGGCAAAGGCGGCGACCTTCTGGTCCGGATCGTTCAGCACCCAGCGCACGGTCTGCGGGAATTCCGCCGTGGCGTAGGAGACGGCGAAGCCGTCCCCCTCCGGCCGCTCCAGCATCAGATGCGTCCGCCCCTCCGCATCGGCGCCGAGGCCGTGCAGGTAGAAAACCTGTTCCGGATCGTAGCGCCCAGGCTCCGACAGCACCTCCATGCGTTCCGGATGCGCGGCCAGTTCGTCGATCAGCGCGAGATAGGCCGGATCGGGCACCACATGCGCCGGAACGGCGCGGCGGACCAGGGTGCGATCCGGCGTGAAAGGCGCCGGCTGCCGGATGCGGCCGCCCGCGACGAAGGCGAAGTTGATGTGGCACATGTACATCAGCTCCATCGGCTTGCCGGAGCGGTTCTCCACCGCGAGGCCGATGTCGAACAGCGTCGCATCCGGCCGCAGGGTCAGCGAGGGATGCGCCAGGTAATGCGCGCCGAAGCCCATGACATGGTCGCGCCGGCTGACCAGGCGCAGGAAGCGCCCCTCCGCATCCTCGCCAAGTTCCAACAGGGCGTCGTCCATCGGTGCGCAGGGGAATTCGCCATGCGCGGCATGGCTGTCCTCCGCCGCGGGCACGCCGTTGTGCAGCAGCCCGCTGTGGAAGGCGAAGCAGCCATAGGTCTCGGCGATCTGCCGCGCCGGGCGGGGCGCGTCGAAGCCGCTGGTCATGGCGAGGTCCACGCCGTCGAAATTCGCGGACCACACCATGCCGCCCATCCAGGGCAGGACCACGACCTCGCCCCGGGCGTTGGTCAGGCGCAGGGCGGCGATGCCGGTACGGAAGCGGAAGAGGCTGGCGCGCAGACCCTCCCCGGCCAGGATCTCGCGCTCCGCCGCGCCGGCGAGGCTTTCATGGAGGGGAATGATCGTGGTCATGCTCAACGCACCCGGTTGCGCCAGGCGGCCAGGGCGATCGAGAGCAGCAGGAAGCCGCCCCAGATCAGGTCCACCAGGAAGTTGCTGAAACGCATCATCTGCAGGCCGGAGGACAGCAGCATCAGCGCCAGGAGGGCAAGGCCGACCCCCACCACATTGCCACGCCCGCCCGCCGGGTTCGTGCCGGCCAGCACGGCGATCAGCACGGCCTGGAGGAGATAGGAGACACCGTAGTCGGATTTCGCCGCATTGGTACGGCCCGACAGCAGGATGCCCGCGAGGCTGGCGAGCGCGCCGGTGAGCACATAGGAGAAGAAGATGCGCCGTCCCGTCCGGATCCCGGCAAAGGCCGCGGCACGCGCATTCGTGCCGATCAGCGCGAGGTCGATGCCGAAGCCCGTGCGGGTCAGCAGGAACCAGACCAGAACCGAGACGGCGAGGAAGACCAGGAGCGGCACGGCGATGCCCAGGAGCGTGCCGTTGCCGATCTGCCCCCAAAGGGCCGGGAAGCCGACCACGGCGGGGCCGCCGGTGAGAACGAGGCAGATGCCGGTGAAGACCTGCCCCGTCCCGATGGTGGCGAGGATCGGGGTGATCCGGAGCTTCGTGATCAGGAAGCCGTTCACCGCGCCCGCCAGGATGCCGGTGCAGAGGGCGAGCAGCACGCCGAGCCCGACCATCGGCAGGGGCAGGTTCGCCAGTTCCGGTCCCCGCGGGGCGCCGACGGCGTGGAAGAACAGGCCCGCCAGGATGCAGGAGAGGTTGGCGATGCCGATCACCGAGAGGTCGATGCCGCCGGTCAGCATGGCCACCATCATGGCGATGGCCAGTAGCCCCAGCTCCGGTGCGACGAAGGTGATGGATTCGAAGACATAGGGGCGCAGGAAGCGCTCCGGGTTCAGCGCCGCCATGCCGGCGAAGATCAGCACCGTGAGCAGGAGGAGCTGAAGCAGGTTGCTGTCGATGCGGAGGCGCTTCGTCAGGCCGTTCATGCGGTGTCTTCCTTCCCGCTCAGGCGATGCGCCGGCGGTCGCGCCAAGCCGTGGCGGCCGTGGCGGCGATCACGATCAGGCCCACGACGACACGCTGCCAGGTGGTGTCCACGCCCAGGATGATGAGGCTGTTGGTGATCACCACCAGGGTCAGCACGCCGAGCACCGTGCCGGCGACGCTGCCGCGTCCGCCGAAGATGCTGGCGCCGCCCAGCACCACGGCCGCGATCACGTCGAGCTCCAGCCCCACCATGTCGCGCGGATTGGCCGTCCAGATCATCGCCCCGTGCAGCAGCCCGGCGAAGCCCGCCAGCGCCCCGGCCAGGCCGTAGATGAAGAAGGTGATGCGGCGGGTGTTGAAGCCGACGCGGCGCGCCGCCTCCTCGCCGCCGCCCAGCGCGTAGATGCCGCGGCCGATCATCGTGTGGCGGAGCATCAGATGCACCAGCAGGGCGATGCCCGCATAGACCAGCACCATGGAGGAGAGCCCGGCCTGGCTGCCATCCGCCTGGGTGACATGCAGGAACTCGCCCCGGGCGAAGCCGATCAGCAGCGGCGGCATCTGGTCGATGTTGATCTGGCTGGTGCCGACCACCCCCAGGATGAAGCCGCGCACCGCCGTGCCGGTGCCGAGCGTGACGATCAGCGGGATCATCCGCAGGTAATGGACGAAGACCGCGTTCACGAGGCCCAGCAGCAGGCCGATGCCCGTCGCCATCAGGAAGGGCAGCACCACCCCGTCGAAGCCCCAGGCGATCATCGCCTTCACCGTCAGGTACATCGCCGCGATGGCGAAGGCGGGAAAGGAGACGTCGATGCCACCCGAGAGCATGACCATCAACACGGCGAGAGCCAGGATGCCCGAGATGACGCTGGCCCGCAGCAGCGAAAAGAGGTTGGCAGGCTGCCAGAAGACCGGGTTGACCGTGCCGATCAGCAGCACGGCGGCGAGCAGGACGGCGCCGACCATGAATTCCGGGTGGCGGCGCAGCAGCGCGGCGATGCGGCTCATGCCAGTTCCCCCAGCATCGCGCTCAACCGGCCCTCGTCGGTCGCCTCGGCCGGCAGGTCGGACACCAGGCGCCCGCGATGCAGGACGAGGATGCGGTTGCAGTTGTCCACCAGCTCGGGCAGGTCGTCGGAAATCATCAGCACGCCCAGGCCGCGCTCGCGTGCCAGGTCGCGGATCTTGCGGTGGATGCCGGCCTTGGAGCCGACATCGACGCCGACGGTCGGACCGTTCAGGATCAGCAGCTTCGGGTCGTTCAGCAGCCAGCGGCCGATCACCACGCGCTGCTGGTTGCCGCCGGAGAGCTGCGTCACCGGCCGGTCGCCGGTCGGCGTGGCGATGGCCATCTCGCGGATCGTGGCCGCCGCGTCGCGGGCGGCGGCATCGCGGCGGATCACGCCCAGCCGGCTCAGCCGCTCATGCGAGGTGGCGAGGATGTTGCGGTCGATGGTCTGGGTCAGGAACAGTCCCTCGGTCAGCCGGTCCTCGGGCACATAGGCCACGCCCTCGGCGATGGCCGCCTGCACGCTGTCCAGCCGCACCGGCCTGCCGTTCAGGCGGATCTCCCCGGCATGGCCCGGCTTCATGCCGAACAGCGCCAGGGCCAGCTCGGTCCGGCCGGAGCCGAGCAGGCCGGAGATGCCGACGATCTCGCCCGGCATGACGCGCAGGCTGATATCCCGGAGCTGCCCCGGGATGCCGAGGCCATGGACCTCCAGCACCGGCGGCGCCGCGGAACCGGCCCAGCGATAGCCCTCGGTGGCGATGTCCTGCCCGGTCATGGCGCGGGTGATGGCGGCCTCGTTGAACTCGGCGATGGGGCCGGCGGCCACGACGCGGCCGCTGCGGATCACCGTCAGCCGCTCGCTGATCTCCAGCATCTCCCGCATCTTGTGGCTGACGAAGAGGACGGCGATGCCGCGCGACTGGATGTCGCGCACCACGCGGAACAGCGCCTCGACCTCCCGCCCCGTGAGCGCGGTGGTGGGCTCGTCCATGATCAGCAGGCGCGGGTCGGACATCAGCGCGCGGGCGATGGCCACGAGCTGCCGGCCCGCGGTCGGCAGGGTCTCCACCAGCGCATCGAGGTCAAGCTCGACGCCCAGCCTGGCGGTGGCGGCCTCGGCGATGGCGCGCACCCGGCGCCAGGAGACGAGGCCGCGCCGCGCCTGCAACTCGGTGCTGAGGGCGAGGTTCTCGGCGACCGTGAGGTTCCCGAAAAGCGAGAAGTCCTGGTAGATCACCTGCACGCCACGGGCGATGGCGGAGCGCGGGGTCATGCCCTCGATCCTCTGCCCGTCGATCAGGATCTCGCCCTGGTCCGGCTGCCAGACGCCCGAGATCACCTTGATCAGCGTGGACTTGCCCGAACCGTTCTCACCGGCCAGACAGTGGATCTCGCCCCGGCCGATAGCCAGGGAAACGTCGTCCAGGGCGCGCACGGCGGCAAAGCTCTTGCCGATATGGCGGAGTTCGATCAGCGGAGCGGTCATGCCCATCCGTCGCCACAGGCGTCACGAGGGAGCCGGAGGCACGGGGCCCCCGGCGGGTTCCAGGCCCGGATGCGGCTCAGAAGTTGTACTGGGCCATGTTATCCTTGGTGACGCCGACCCAGCCCTGGCCGACCAGCAGGTTGGGCCGCTTGGCGTCGGGCGCCTGAAGGCTCTCGTAGCCGGCGAGGCCGAGATTGGTGCCTGCCTTGATATCCTTCTTCGCGAGCGCCATCACCGCCATCACGTTCATGGCATAGCCGGCCACCGCCGGGTCCCAGAACTGGATGTAGTTGATGTCCCCGTTGCGCAGGTATTGCCCGGCCACCGAAACGAGACCGGTGCCGGAGAAGAAGAGCTTGCCCTTCAGGTTGCGCTCGGCGATCAGCCGCCCTGCGCCCGCCGAGGTCGGCATGGGCGCACCGAGGATGCCCTTCAGGTCCGGATAGGCGGTCAGGACTTCCTTGAGCTTGTTGTAGTCGGTGGTCGCATCGTCATAGGTCTCGATGCGCTTCGTCACCTCCTGCATCTTCGGGAAGTGCTCTTTCTGGTAGGCGACGGCGCCGTCGATCCATTCGTTCTGCGACTGGGAGGTCAGGCTGCCCACGGTGGCGACATACTTGCCTTCGCCGCCCATGTCGCGCCCCAGCACCTCCATCAGCTTGGCGCCATAGGCGTGGTTGTCGAAGGCCTCGATGTCGTAATCCGTGTTCTGCAGGTTCGAGGCCTCGTGCGAGATCACCACGATGCCCTGGCGGCGTGCCTTCTGCAGCACGGGCTCCACCGCCTCGACCGAGAAGGGCACGATGCAGATCGCGTCCACGCCCTGGGCAATCAGGCTCTCGACCAGCTGCACCTGCGCCGCCGCATCCGCCTGGCTGGGGCCGACCATCCAGGTGTCGTGGCCCTGGTCCTTGCCGAATTGCGTGACACCCACGCGCATCCGGTCGAACCAGGCGATGCCGTCCACCTTCACCACCGTGGCGATGCTGCGCTTCTTGCCGGCCCTGGCGTTGATGTCGGCAGCCACCTTGCCCGCATCCACCGCGGCGGCCTGCGCGAAGGCCGGGCCACCGGCGACCGAGGCCAGAAGCCCGCCCGCCGCCATCGCGCCGAAATGGCGCCTGCTGATTCCGTTCATCGCTTCCTCTCCTGTTCTCGTTCTTGCGTCAGTAGCCGGTGCCGGAAGCCGGCGCGCCCGTGACCAGGGCCACGCCCGAACTGGCGCCGATCCGGTTGGCGCCGGCGGCGATCATCGCCAGCGCCGTATCCCAGTCGCGGATGCCGCCGGAAGCCTTCACGCTCAGGGCGCTCCCAACGGTCCCGCGCATCAGCCGCACATCCTCCACTGTCGCGCCGCCGGTGGAGAAGCCGGTGGAGGTCTTCACGAAATCGGCCTTCGCCTCGGCGGCCAGCCGGCAGGCGGTGCGCTTCTGTTCGTCCGTCAGCAGGCAGGTCTCGATGATGACCTTCAGCACCCGTCCCTCGCAGGCCTTGCGCACCGCGGCGATGTCGTCGCGCACCGCGTCCAGCCGTCCGTCCCGCAACGCGCCGATGTTGATCACCATGTCGATCTCGTCGGCGCCGTGATGCACGGCATTCGCCGTCTCGGCGGCCTTGTCCCAGGAGGTCGTGGCCCCCAACGGGAAGCCGACCACGGAACAGGTCTTCACCGCGCTGCCGCGCAGCAGTTGCGCCACGAGCGGTACGTTCACCGGGTTGACGCAAACCGAGCAGAAGAGGTGCTGGAGCGCCTCCTCGCAATAGCGTCGCAGGTCGGCCTCGCCGGCCCCGGGCTGGAGCAGCGTGTGGTCGATCAGCGGGGCGAGGTCCTGGGGCCTGCTGGGCAGGGCGGTGGGCTGTGTCGTCACATCTGCGTCCTCCGGGCCGGGTGCCAGTCAGGCCGAGTCGGTCCCGTATTTGTCAGTCTTCTGAATTTTGTTAAAATCGTCACATCATGGGGTCGGGTGTCAAGGCTTCCCCATGGGGAGAGGCATGATCCAGGGCGACACGGCGATGGGCGAAGCGCGCCGGCAGGACCGGTTGTGGCGCCTCGTGGGGATGTTGCGGCGCACAGGCCCGATGCGGCTCGGCGATGCGGCCGCCGCCCTTTCCGTGTCGACCATGACTCTACGGCGGGATCTTTCGCAGCCGCGACACGGTCTCGCCCTGCTGGGAGGCCACGTGCTGCTGCAGGGCGGCCCGCCCGGCGAGAGTCCCTACGCGCTGGAGCGCGAACAGGACAGCCACGCCGCCGCCAAGCGCCTGGCCGGGCATCATGCGGCCTCGCTGGTGGAGGACGGGGACACGCTGTTCATCGACTGTGGCACCACCACGCCGCATCTGGTGGAAGCGCTGGCGCCCGATCTGGCGCTGACGGTGTTCTGCTACGCGCTGAACATCGCCAACCTGCTCAGCCATCGGCCCCGCACCCAGCTCCTGCTGCTTGGCGGGCTGTTCCACCCGGCCTCGGCCAGCTTCGCCTCGGACGAGGTGCTGGCCGGGTTGCGCCGGTCGCGGATCGACAAGGCCTTCGTCTCGGCCGGCGGCGTGGAGGCGGCTTTCGGGGCCTCCTGCGCCCATGCCCATGAGGTGCCGGTGAAGCAGGCGGCCATCGCCAGCGCCCGGCGCGCCATCCTCGTGGTCGATGACAGCAAGCTGGGCGCGTGCAAGCCCGCCGGCTTCGCCCCGCTTGCCGCCTTCGAGCGGATCGTCACCAACCCGCCCCGCGAGGCCGCGGCGGCGGATGCCCTGCGCCGGGCCGGGGCTCGCCTCGACCTGGCCGGGGACTGAACGGGGAGCATGAGTTTCGCCATGCAGGACATCGTCATCGGCGTGGATGTCGGCACGGGCAGCGCCCGGGCCGGTGCCTTCACCCTGGACGGCAGGATGCTGGCCCAGGCCGTGCACCCGATCCGGCTCTGGCGGCCCCGGCCGGATTTCGCGCAGCAGTCCTCGGCGGATATCTGGTCCGCTGTCTGCTGGGTGGTGCGGGAAGTCCTGGCGGAGCGGACGGAGTTCCGTGTCCGTGGCATCGGCTTCGACGCCACCTGCTCGCTCGTGGTGCTGGACGCCGCTGGCGGGCCGGTTTCCGTCAGCCCGGATGGCGAGGCGGAGCAGGATGTCGTCGTCTGGATGGACCATCGCGCCGCGGCGGAAGCCGAGGCGATCAACGCGGACCCTCACGAGGTCCTGCGCCATGTCGGCGGCCGCATCTCGCTGGAGATGCAGGTGCCCAAGCTGCTCTGGCTCAAGCGCCATCTGCCGGGCTGCTGGCAGCGGGCGGCGCATTTCCTGGACCTGCCGGATTTCCTGACCTGGCGCGCCACCGGCAGCCTGACGCGCTCCCTCTGCTCCACCGTCTGCAAATGGACCTATCGTGGCGAGGAAGGGCGTTGGGACGAGGGCTTCTTCCGGGTCATCGGCCTGGAGGATCTCGCGGAAGAGGGCTTCCGCCGCATCGGCACGGCGATCCTCCCGGTCGGCGCGCCCGTGCCGGGGGGACTCAGCCCCAGGGCTGCCGCCGAGCTGGGATTGCCGCCGGGCACGCCGGTCGGCACCTCGGCGATCGATGCCCATGCCGGGGGCCTGGGGGTGATCGGGGCCGCGCTGGATGGCGAGCCCCCGGATGCGGAGGCGCTGCGGCATCGCCTCGCCCTGGTGGGCGGGACGTCCTCCTGCCACATGGCCGTGTCGGAGACGCCGCGCTTCGTGCCTGGGATATGGGGCCCCTATTTCTCCGCCATGCAGCCGGGCCTCTGGCTGAACGAGGGCGGCCAATCGGCCACCGGAGCGCTGATCGACCATGTGATCACCGGGCACGCCGGCTATCCCACGCTGGCCGAAGCGGCGCGGCAGGCGGGGGTCACGGTCTATCAGCGGCTGAACGAGCGCCTCGACGCGCTGGCGGCTCCCCTGCCCTTCCCCGCCCTGCTGACCGAGGGGCTGCACGTCATGCCGGACTTCCATGGCAACCGCTCGCCCCGTGCCGATGCCTCGCTGCGCGGCATGGTCTCGGGCCTGCGCCTTTCCGCGACGGAAGACGACCTGGCGCTGCTCTATCTCGCGACGATCCAGGCCATCGCCTATGGGACACGCCATATCGTCGAGGTGCTGAACGCCGAGGGCTATGCCATCGATACCGTGCTGGCCTGTGGCGGCGGCACGAAGAACCCGGTCTTCCTGCGGGAACATGCGGACGCCACCGGATGCCGGATCGTGCTGCCCGGGGAGCCGGAGGCGATCCTGCTGGGCGCCGCCATGCTCGGCGCCGTCGCGGGGAATGTGCAGGCCGATCTTCCGGCGGCCATGGCGGCGATGAGTCGCGCCGGCGGCACCATCGCGCCCTCATCCGACCCGGTGCAGCAATACCATGCCCGGAAATACGCCGTGTTCCAGCAGATGCATGCCGACCAGCTCCGCTATCGCCGACTCATGTCCGGTTGATGGCGGCGAGCGCGTGGTGCGTCAGAAGACGGTGCTGCCGACCGGCACGTCGGAGCGAGGCGAAAGGACGATCACCTCCCCCTTCGTGTTGCGCGCGCCGAGGATCAGGATCTGCGACGAGAAGCCGGCGATGTTGCGCGGCGCGAAGTTGCAGATGCACACGACGCTGCTGCCCACGAGTTCGTCCGGCGCATAGCTCGTGATCTGCGCGCTGGACCAGCGGATGCCGAGATCGCCCAGATCGACGGCGACCTTGTAGGACGGGTTGCGCGCACGCGGGAAGGGTTGCACCTCGACGACCCGGCCGACGCGGATGTCGAGCTTCGCGAAATCGTCGTATTCGGCCAGCGGCCTGGCCTCGGCCTGCGCGGCATCGGTCATGGGGGTTCCTCTTGTCCGGGCCGGGGCGCGGCCGCCGGCCATGCCCCGGGATCGTCTGGAATTCGCTCGGAGAAAGCGGTTCAGCCGCGAAGCTGTTCCTGATGCGCCTTGACCAGATCGGCCATGCTGTTGAACTGGAAATCCACGTGCGGCATCGTGCCGGGGTTCATGGTCGCGCCGAAGCCCTGGTCCTTGTGGCGGCGATAGATCCAGCAGGAGGCCAGGCCGAACTCGTTCGCCGGCTTATGGTCGTGGAACATGCTCTCGGCCGTATGCAGGATCTGCTCCCTGCCGATCGTCTCGCCACCCAGCCCGGCGCCGAGGCGCTGGAGCATGTACTCGAAGTTCCGCGGGCTCGGCTTGTAGGAGCCAGCATCCTCGGCGGTGATGATCGCGTCGAAGGTCACCTGCAGGCGCCTGTTGCTGGCGGCGAAGCTGGCATTGTCCACGTTGGACAGGATCACCAGCTTGTAGAACTTCTTCAGGTACTGCAGCGCGCCGGGCGAATCCTCGAAGGCCGGCCAGTTGCCGACGGACCGCCCGTAGGCCACGCATTCCTCCAGGGTGACCGGCACGCCCCATTGCTCCGCCAGCCGCTTGTAGACGATCGCGAGCAGCTCGGCATAGGGACGGGCCGGTGTCTGGATCTGCTGGGTGGATTCGTGGAAGGCATGCGCCTCCAGGATCTCGTTGCGGCCGAGGGGGCGGCCGACCTTCGCGGTCAGCGGCCGCAGGCCCTCGATCATGCCGCTTTCCCAGTCGATCAGGGTTCCGTAGCAGTCGAAGGTGAGAACCTTGAAGTCGGTAAGGCGCATGGGAAAGCATCTCCTGCTGAACGGCGAGGGCGTCCGATACCCCGAGGATAGCCCGGCCGGGCTGCAATGAATCACCAGCCGCACCCCCCGGCCCCCGCAGATATCGCGGCGGAGCGCAGGTGTCGCGGCATCATTCGCTGCGCGGCACTCCGCTCCGGCGGATATCCGGCAGTCACCGGGGCGCGGAACGGGCCGCCTTGCCGCCTCCGGCCGGTCGGGTTGCGCTTGGCAAGGCGCCTCTCTAATGTCGCACCGAGTTCGACGGTCGGCTGTGCCTGGCCCACTCGACAGGAAGCCACTCCCGGACGGCATACATGGCGCCAGGCACTCCAAAGCTGGACCGCATCGACCTGAACATCCTGTCCTGCCTGCAGCAGAACGGCCGCATCACCAACCTGGACCTGGCCGGCCAGGTGGGACTCTCCCCCAGCCCCTGCCTGATGCGTGTGAAGCGGCTGGAGAAGGCCGGCTACATCACCGGCTATGGCGCGCATATCGGCATCCAGAAGCTCGGCGACACAGTGACCATCTTCACCGAGGTCACCCTCTCCGACCACCGGAGCAGCGATTTCGTGCGGTTCGAGACGCGTATCCGCTCGATCAACGAGGTCATCGAGTGCCATCTCGTAAGCGGAGGCTATGACTACCTCCTGAAGTTCATGGCGCGCTCCATCCAGCACTACCAGGACACGATGGAGTATGTGCTCTCCCTGAACATCGGCGTGGAGAAGTACTTCTCCTACATCGTCATCAAGTCGGTCTTCTCGAAGCCGCTGCCGGATCTGCAGACGTTCTTCTCCGCCGCCGAGTGATGCCGCCCCCGGCATCAGCCTTGCATCCTGGCCTGCTCCTCCAGCACCGCGAGGAAGGCCTGCGCGGCAGGTGAGAGGCTCCGCCTGGGCTGGGTGACGACGCCGATCTGCCGCCGCATCACCGGCCGTTCGAGCCGGCGCCAGACCAGGTCGATCCGCCCCAGCAGCGGCATCGTCAGCCGCGGCAGGGCGGTGATGCCCAGCCCCGACGCGACCAGATGCCCGGTGGTGCCCAGGAAGGCGCAGCCGTAGAGCGGCGGGATCGCCAGGCCGGCCTGGAGGAAGGCCGCATCGGTCATCTGCCGGACGCTGCTCCCCGGTGCCATGGCCACGAAGGGCCTGCCCTCGAAGACCGACCAGGGCAGAGGCGAGTCCTCGCCCGCCAGCGCCTCGCCGGGGCGGCAGACCAGGCCGAACTCGTCCGACACCAGGGGCCGGTAGGACAGCACCGTTTGCGGGCCGGGCCGGATCGTCAGCCCGATATCGGCGCGGCCCTCGGTCACCGCATCCAGCACGGAGCCCGAGAGGCCGTCCAGAACCGCCACCTCCACCTCCGCATGCCCCTGGCGGTACCGCGCGATGGCGGGCGGCAGCAGGACCGCGGCGATGGAAGGCAAGGCCGCCACCGCGACACGCCCGCGCCGGCCCTCGATGAAGCGGGCCAGTTCGCTGAAGGATCTGTCGAACTCCGCCACCAGACGTTCCGCGATGGGGAGCAGATCCTGCCCGGCCGGCGTCAGAGCCACGCTGCGGGTCGTGCGGTCGAACAGCCGCGCGCCGATGGCCTCCTCCATCTGCTGCACCATGCGGCTGAGCGCCGGCTGCGACACGCCCGACTGCCGCGCGGCCTCGCTGAAGCTGCCGGCGCGGGCGAGCCGCAGGAAGGCGGAAAGCTGCTGGAGGCTCGGATTTATGCGCATGGGTTATAGATATATAGGTTGCCTTCGTCATTCGTCATAGACGATTGCTTCGCCATGGACCGCCCCCCTTGAGAATGGCGGCCTGAGAGGAAGCATGCTGGCCATCTTGGGCTTCGCGACGATCGCGGCATTCCTGTTCGCCATCATGACCAGGCGCATGTCCGTGCTGGTCGCCCTCATCCTCATCCCCACCGTCGCCGGGCTGCTCGCCGGCGCAGGACCGGAACTGGGCAAGATGATGCTCGACGGCATCGCCCGGGTCGCGCCGGTCGGGGTGATGATCATCTTCGCCGTGCTGTATTTCGGCCTGATGCTCGATGTCGGCCTGTTCGACCCGATGATCCGGCGCCTGCTGCGCTTCGTGAAGGGCGATCCGCTGAAGGTCGTGCTCGCGACCGCGATCCTCACCATGGCCGTCTCGCTCGACGGCGATGGCGCCACCACCTTCCTCATCACGGTCTCGGCGATGCTGCCGCTGTACCAGCGGCTCGGCATGGACCGGCTGGTGCTTTCGGGTGTCGTCGCCCTTGGCGCCGGGGTGATGAACATCCTCCCCTGGGGTGGGCCCACGGTGCGCGCCATGGCGGCGCTGAAGGCCGATTCCTCCGCCATCTTCAACCCCGTGGTGCCTGCCATGCTGGCCGGCATCGCCTGGGTGCTCGTGGTCGCCTATGTCCTGGGGCGGCGGGAACGGGCCCGCCTCGGCGTTGCCACGCTCGATGCCCTGCCGGCCACCGCTCCGCGCCCCGCCTCGCTTTCCGCCGCCGTGCCCGGAGCCGGGGAGGACATGTCCGACCGGATAGCCGATGCCAAGGCGGGCGAGCGCAGGATCGCGCTCGAACGGCCCTGGCTGTTCTGGTTCAACACCGCCCTGACCGTCGTCCTGATCGCGGCGCTGCTGATGTCGCTGCTGCCGCTGCCGATCCTCTTCGTGCTGGCCTTCGCCATCGCCCTGCCGGTCAACTACCCGGGCTGGGAGGAGCAGCAGAAGCACCTGGTGTCCCATGCCGGCAGTGTCGTGACCGTCTCCACCATGATCTTCGCCGCCGGCATCTTCACCGGTGTCCTGACCGGCACGAAGATGATCGAGGCGATGGCGGGCGCCGCGGTCTCGGTGATCCCGGAAAGCCTGGCGGGCTACCTGCCCCTGATCGTGGCGGTGACCAGCATGCCGCTCAGCCTGGTCTTCACCCCGGACGCCTATTACTTCGGCGTGCTGCCGGTGCTGGCGCAGGCTGCGGCGAGCTTCGGCGTCGATCCGGTCCTGATCGGCCGCGGCGCCATCCTCGGCCAGATGACGACCGGCTTCCCGCTGAGTCCCCTCACCGCCTCGACCTTCATCCTGGTCGGCCTGAGCGGGGTCAATCTCGGGGACCATCAGCGCTTCATCTTTCCCTGGGCTTTCGGGACCACGCTGGTGATGACTGCGGTCGCCCTGGCGACCGGCGTCCTCCTGGGATGAGGCCCATCACCGGCGCAGGCCGCCATGCGGAGAAAGGTTCCATGAAGACAGTCAGGATCGGCGCGGGCGCGGGCTTCTCCGGCGACCGCATCGAACCGGCGGTGGAGGTGGCCGAGCGGGGCGGGGTGCGTTACCTCGTCTTCGAGTGCCTGGCCGAGCGTACCATCGCCCTCGCCCAGCAGGCGCGGATGAAGGACCCCGCGCAGGGCTACGACCCGCTCCTGGCCGAACGGATGCGGGCGGTGCTCGGCATCTGCCGCGCCCGGGGCATCACGGTCATCACCAACATGGGCGCGGCCAATCCGGTCGCCGCCGCCCGGAAGGTCGTGGAGGTCGCGCGCGGCCTCGGGCTGTCCGGGCTGCGTGTCGCGGCGGTGACCGGCGACGACGTGCTCGGCGCCGTGCGGGCGGGCGACCACAGGCTCGACGAGACGGGCGAGACCGTCGCCTCGCTCGGCAACCGGCTGGTCTCCGCCAATGCCTATCTCGGCGCCGGCCCGATCGTGGAAGCATTGGCGGGCGGTGCCGATGTCGTCGTCACCGGCCGCGCCGCGGACCCGGCCATGTTCCTGGCGCCGCTGGTGCATGAATTCGGCTGGTCCATGGAGGACTGGACACGTCTCGGGCAGGGCACCCTCGTCGGGCACCTGCTGGAATGCGCGGGGCAGATCACCGGCGGCTACTTCGCCGACCCGGGCCGCAAGGACGTGCCGGACCTGGCGCGGCTCGGCTTCCCGATCGCCGAGGTGTCGGCGGACGGCACGGCCGTGATCGGCAAGGTGGCGGGTTCGGGCGGCATGGTGACCGCCGCCACCTGCAAGGAACAGTTGCTCTATGAGGTGCATGATCCCGCCCGCTACCTGCAGCCGGATGTCGTGGCCGATTTTTCCGGTGTCCGGGTGACGGAGGACGGGCCGGACAGGGTGCGCATCGAGGGCGGCGATGGCCGGCCCCGGACGGGCATGCTGAAGGTCTCGGTGGGCTATGTGGACAGCTATGTCGGCGAGGGACAGATCTCCTATGCCGGGCCGGGTGCCGTGGCGCGCGGGCGGCTGGCGCTGGAGATCGTCGCCGAGCGGCTGCGGATGACGGGCGTGCAAACGAGCGAGACCCGCTTCGACCTGATCGGCGTCGACTCCATCCTCGGGGCGAAGCCCGCGGCGGAGGCGGCAGAGCCGCGCGAGGTCAGGGTCAGGGTCGTCGGCCGGACCGACAGCATGGCGGAAGCCATCCGCATCGGGAACGAGGTGGAATCCCTCTATCTCAACGGACCGGCGAGCGGCGGTGGGGTGACGAAATCGGCACGGGAGGTCGTCGGCATCCGTTCCTGCCTCATCCCCGAAGCCGCGGCCGTCCCGCAGATCACCTGGGTGGAGGCATAGCCATGATCCTGCGCGAACTCGCTCATGCCCGCACGGGCGATAAGGGCGACATTTCCTGCATCTCCGTCATCGCCTATGACATGGCCGACTATCCCCGGCTGGCCCGGGCGGTGACGGCGGAGCGCGTGGCGGCGCATTTCGCCGGCATCGCGAAGGGTCCGGTGCGGCGCCACGAGCTGCCCGGGATCGGGGCGCTGAACTTCGTCCTGGAAGGTGCGCTGGGCGGTGGCGTCACGCGGTCCCTCGCCCTCGACGCGCATGGCAAGTGCCTTGCATCCCTGATGCTGGAACTGGACATCCCGGCCGATCCCGAACCCCTTTGAACCGGGTACGGCGCACAAGGTCCCATACCCGGAACCCTTGCCCCGTGATTTCCATCATAGTAACTCCATAAGACACTATGGTAACAATCTGGAGGCTATGGTGGAGATCCGCGACGCCCGTCCCGAAGACATCCCGGGCATCACCGACATCTACAACCACGCGGTCGCGAACACGACGGCCATCTGGAACGAGACACCGGTGGACGTCGCCAACCGTGTCGCGTGGCATGCCGACCGGCAACGCCTCGGCTATCCCGTGCTGGTCGCCACCGAGGACGGGCAGGTGCTGGGTTATGCCTCGTTCGGGGACTGGCGGTCCTTCGAGGGCTATCGCCACACGGTGGAGCACTCCGTCTATGTCCGGGTGGACCAGCGGGGCCGGGGCATCGGGGAGAACCTGATGCGCGCCCTCGTCGAGCGGGCGCGGAAGATCGGGAAGCATGTCATGGTCGCGGGGATCGAAGCCGGGAATGCGGGTTCGATCCGGCTGCACGAGAAGCTCGGCTTCCTTCAGGTCGGCAGGCTGCCGGAGGTCGGCACGAAATTCGGCGGATGGCTGGACCTGGTCTTCATGCAGCTCACGCTCGACACCCGCGAGGTTCCATAGGACCGTTGCTTGCGCCGCAGCGCCCCGCCATATGTTCCTTTCGGCCTTTCGGCGGCGAGCGGGGTCAGTCCACCAGCAGGCGCCGGACATCGGCGCCGTCCGCCCGCTCGCCGGTGAACAGGGCCGCGGGCCGCTTGAGGACCAGGTAGCCGCTGCGTTCCAGGTGGCGGATCAGCCAGGCGGCCATGAAATCGGGATTCTCCCGGCGTTCGGGCGTCAGCGGCTGACCGCGCTCGTCGCGCTGCAGGGCATAGCGAAGGGACCGGGCAAGGTCATCGGGCTTGGTCGGGGTCAGGGCATCGCTCATGGCCGCAGGTTAGACCAAACGAGAACGATTCGTGAACATCAAAGCGGCCCGCGGTCGGCATCGACATGAAGGCACCTGCTGGGAGATGGCGTGAGGAACCGCGGCGAGCATCCTTGGACGGATGCTCGCCGCATGTGCCGGCTCCCCTGCCCTCCTCCCTCCCGACGGCGACGATGTCTTCGCGCGGGCCGGTCGGTCAGGCGGGCTTCAGCAGGTCGGCGTGGTAGCGCTGTGCCACGTCGGGATGGGAGCGCAGCCGCCCCTTGAGGTAGTTCGCGCCGACATTGCGGAAAAGCGGGTTGTCCGGATCGCTCGCGGGTCCCTTCGCCTCCGCCGCCAGTTCCGCCGGCAGGTCCAGCAGCGGCACCGTGGCATCCAGCCGCGCGCCCAGGAAAAAGGCCACGGAATAGCGGTCCCGCCCCACCTTCGGGCTGACGACACGGTGCACCGTCGCCTTCAGGTAGCCGTTGGAGGCGAGTTCCAGCAGCTCGCCGATATTGACCACGAAGGTGCCGGGGCGCGGCACGGCCTCGACCCATCCCTTCTCCGTTTCCACCTGCAGGCCGCCCGTGTCGTCCTGGAGCACGAAGGTCAGCAGCCCGCTGTCCTTGTGCGGCCCCACGCCCTGCGACGCGTCATCCGTCAGCCGGGCCGGATAGCGGATGATCTTCATCGTCTGGTTCGGGCTTTCCCGATAGATCGGCGCCAGGGCGTCCGGATCGCCGACCAGCGCCTCCGTGAAGGCCTGCACGAGGCGGATGGCCACGCGCGTCAGCTCCGACTGCCATTGCAGGAGCAAGGGGCGAAGCTCCGGCAGGGCCTTGTCGGGCCAGAGGTTGGGGCCCTGCAGGCGCGCCCAGGGCGGCGTGTCCGGCCCGATGGGCAGCGCCTCGCGCTCGGAATGCACGTCGAACTGCTCGCGCCAGTCCGGACGGCCGCGCGTCAGCTCCAGGCCGGCGCGGTTGTAGCCGCGGAAATGCGGCGAGTGGATCATCTGGACCTTCAGCTTCTCCGCCTCCGGCAAGGCGAAGAAGCGGCGGGAGATGTCGCGCACCGCTGCTTCCAGCGTCTCGGAAACACCATGCCCCGAGAGGTAGAAGAAGCCCACCTCCCGCGCCGCATGGCGCAGCTCCGTGAGGAAGGCGGCGCGTTCCTCCGGCGTGCCGTCGAGGCGGCGAAGGTCGAGGAGAGGCAGGTCCGGCCGGGGAACGGCTGGAACGGTGACAACGTCGTCTGTGAAGGACATCTCGCGTTTCCCTTGTCTCTGTCAGGCGGCTTCGGCCAGCCGGCCGGCGGCGTCGAGGCCCTGCGCCAGGTCGGCCAGGAGATCCGCCGGATGTTCCAGCCCGATCGAGAGCCGCACATAGCCCGGCGTCACGCCCGTCAGGGCCTGCTCCTCAGGCGAAAGCTGACTGTGGGTGGTGCTGGCGGGATGGATCGCCAGGCTGCGTGCGTCGCCGATATTGGCGACATGGTAGAACAGTTTCAGCGCATCAATGAAGCGGCGCCCGGCATCGAGGCCCCCCGCCAGCTCCACCCCCACGAGGCCGCCGAAGCCACCGCGCAGGACGCGCTCGGCCCGGACGCGGGCTTCGCCGCCCTGTAGCGACGGGTGGATGACCCGCGCCACCTCCGGGCGGCGCGACAACCATTGCGCCACCGCGGCGGCCGTCTCGCTGTGCCGCCGGATGCGGAGGGGCAGCGTCTCGACGCCCTGGAGGATCTGGAAGGCGTTGAAGGGCGAGAGCGGGGCGCCGAGGTCGCGTTGGATCGAGGAGCGCAGCGCCGCCAGATAGGGCGGGACGCCGAGACGCGGCGCCGCCTCGGTCCAGACCGTCCCGTGATAGCTCGGATCGGGCGTGTTGAGGGAAGGCTGCCGTTCCGGCACGGCGAGCCAGTCGAACCGTCCCCCATCCACCACGGCACCGGCGATGCTGGTGCCATGGCCGCCGAGATACTTGGTGGCGGAATAGACCACGATGGCCGCACCGTGATCCAGCGGCCGCGCCAGCAGCGGCGCCGCCGTGTTGTCCAGGATCAGCGGGATGCCGAGCGGCCGGCCGATCGCCGCGACCTCGGCGACCGGGAAGACGACCAGCTTCGGATTGGGCAGGGTCTCGCCATAATAGGCGCGCGTGCGTTCGTCGGTGGCTTGGCGGAAGTTCTCCGGGTCCGTGGGATCGACGAAGCGCGTCTCGATGCCGAAGCGCGACAGGGTGTTGGCGAAGAGGTTCCAGGTCCCGCCATAGAGATCGGTCGAGGAGACGATGTTGTCCCCCGCCCGCGCCAGCGCCAGCACCGAGAAGGCGGAAGCCGCCTGCCCCGAGCCGAGCGCCAGGGCCGCGACGCCGCCCTCCAGCGCGGCGAGGCGCTGCTCCAGCGCATCGACGGTCGGGTTCCCGGTGCGGGAATAGATGTAGCCGAGTTGTTCCAGCCCGAAGAGACGGCGCGCATGTTCGCTGCTCTCGAACTGATAGGAGGTGGTCTGGTAGATCGGCACCGCCACCGCGCCATGGGTGGGATCGGCGCGCCAGCCGCCATGCAGGGCCAGGGTGTCGGGATGCAGGGAAGGTTCGGACATCGGGATCTCCTTCAGCCCTGGGTGGGAGGGGTCAGGCTGGTGTCGATCGCCTGCCGGACGTCGAAGCGGCGGGAAACGATGCCGTAGGTGACGCTGCGGTCCACCGCCTCCTGGAACTCGCGCAGCAGGGCGTCGTCGAGCGGCACCGCGCGCGTGTCGTTCACCGTATAGGCGCGTTCGACCACCGCCTCCGGCTGCCGCGTCAGGCGGGCCGTGACCTTGGCATATTCCCGCAGGTTGCCGCCGGCCCAGGCCCAGCCGCGGCGGTTGCGCGCGACGAAGTCGGCGAGGAGCGGACGCTTGTCGCGCAGCGCGGTCTCGCTGGTGGCCAGGAAGCTGGCGCTCGGGGTCAGCCCGCGCGCATCGGCCAGGACCCGGGCGCCAAACTGCAACACCTCCAGCGAGGTGAAGGGTTCCCAGACCGACCACGCGTCGATCGCGCCGGAGCGGAAGGCCAGCGCCGCCTCCGCCGGCAGCAGCCAGGCGATCTTCACCTCCTCCGGCGAGATGCCATGTGCCTCCAGGATCCGGAACAGGGAGTAATGGGTCCAGCCGCCGCGCGCCGCGGCGACACGCCTGCCACGAAGATCGGCGACGCTGCGGATCGGCCCATCGCCCCGCACCACGATGTTCTGCGACGCGCCGTCGGAGCGCGTGGCGCCGATGGCCTTGATCGGCGCGCCATTGGCATAGACGGAGAAGAAGTTGAGGTCGCCCATCGAGCCGATATCGATGGCATCGGCATTCAGGGCCTCCAGCAGCGGCTGGGCCGCGGAGAATTCGCTCCAGTCGATGCGATAGGGCAGGTCGCGGGCGACGCCCGAGGCCTCGAAGAGCGATTGCAGACCGCCTTTCTGGCTGCCGGCGCGAAGCGTGGCGGCCGGGGCGGCGCGCGGCACCGCGGGGGCGGCCAGCAGGGCGGCGGTGGCGGCGATGAGGCCGCGGCGGGATGTGGTCATTCTGTCTTCGCCCTTCACTCTGCCGCCACGGTACGGACCGGAACGCTCACGCGGCGCCGGTCCTGCGCCTCGGCCAGTTCCCGCAGCAGCGGGATGAGTTCGCGCCCGTACTCGACGGCGTCCAGCAGCGGGTCCCAGCCCCGCAGGATGTAGTGGCTCACCCCGAGTTCGCGGTAGCGCAGCATGGAACGCGCGACCTGCTCCGGCGTACCGACCAGGGCGGTGCTGTTGCCGCGCCCGCCCAGCACCCCGGCCATGGCGGTCCAGAGCCTCTCGTCCAGCACCTCGCCACGCTGCGACAGGGCGACGAGGCGCCGGGAGTTCACCGCCTGGCCGGCCGGGATCAGCCCGCTCCCGCCGGCCCGCGCCAGCTTGGCCAGAGCGCGCTCGCGGATATGGCGGGCGCGGTCCCAGGCCTCGGCCTCGGTGGCGCCCAGGATGGGGCGGTTGGACCAGGAGAAGGCCAGATCCCGCCCGCGCGGCAGGCAGGCACGCAGCCGGGCCAGCATGGCCGCGGTCTCGGTCAGGGGTTCGCCGAACAGGGCATAGACATCGGCGTATTTCTGCGCGACGCGGATCGCGGCATCCGAGGCGCCGCCGAAGAAGACCGGCAGCTTCGGCTGGATCGGCCGCACGTCGGACCAGGCCTGCTCGACCGAATAGAACTCGCCCACATGATCGAAGGGTTCCGTGGCGGTCCATGTCTTCTGCACCACTTCGAGGAACTCGTCGGTGCGGCGGTAGCGCTCGGCATGGCTGGCGTGGTCGCCATCCTTGCGCTGGTCGGCATCCTCGCCGCCCGAGATGACATGCAGGGCCAGCCGGCCGCCTGTCAGATTCTCCAGTGTCGCGATCTTGCGCGCCGCCAGGGTGGGGGAAACGAAACCCGGCCGGTGCGCGAGCAGGAAATGGATGCGCCTGGCCACCGAGGCGGCATGGGCCAGGACCAGGAAGCCGTCCGCGGCATTGGTCCAGTATCCGGCGAGGACGCGGTCGAAGCCGGCCTCCTCATGCGCCAGGGTGATGCGCTCGATGAAATCGGGCTGCACGGCCGGGCCGTCCGTCACCTCCAGGTCGGAGGTCGGGCGGGCCCAGATCATGCCGGTGATGTGTACGCTCATACTGCGATGTCCTCGTGAGGCGTGGCGGTGCGATGGTGGCCGTGCGGGATGCCGCCCGATGGCGGGGCGCCTTCCGGCAGGGCTATGGACCGCCCGGGCTACGGGGCCGTCTGGCCGTCAGCCGGGGCGGCCGCACCGACATCGCGGACAGGGTGCGATGGCGCGACCCGTCCGGAGGAGGAGCAAGGTTGGGCTCACCGCTCGGCCACCATCGATGGGCGGGAAGCCTCGCCGGGGATGAGGCCCAGGAGGTTCAGGCCCGTGAGGAACAGGCCGAGCAGCAGGAGGCTGCGCCAGACGATGCCGATCATCGCGGTTCTCCCCGGGGCACTGTTCCTTCGGGGTCGCACCGTCACCCCTCCAGCCCCAGCAGCCCCAGCGCCTCGCGCCGCAGGGAGACGAGATGCGGGTCGTCGCGATGCCGGGGATAGGGGCGGTCCACCACCAGCTCCGCCGTGATGCGCGCCGGGCGTGGGCTGAAGACCACCACGCGCTGCGCCAGGATCAGCGCCTCCTCGACATCATGCGTCACCAGCAGCGCGGTGAGGCCGGAACGCTGCCACAGGCGCACCAGCTCCGCCTGCATCGACAGGCGGGTCAGGCTGTCGAGCTTGCCCAGCGGCTCGTCGAGCAGAAGCAGGCGCGGGTCGTTCACCAGGGCGCGTGCCAGGGCGACGCGCTGCGACATGCCGCCGGAAAGCTGGTGCGGATAGGCGCTCTCGAAACCCGTCAGCCCGACGAGGTCGATGGCCTCCTGCACCCGGTGGCCCTGGCGGCGCAGCAGGCCGCGTGCCTCCAGCCCCAGGGCGACATTGGCCCGCACGGTGCGCCATGGGTAGAGCGTCGGGTCCTGGAACACCAGGACGCGGGACGGATCGGGCGTGGCGATCGGCACGCCGTCGCCCAGCACCTGCCCGGAGACGGGCGCGTCCAGCCCGGCCAGCAGCCGCAGCAGCGTGGACTTGCCGCAGCCCGAGGGGCCGAGCAGCGCCACGAACTCGCCCGGACGCACGGAGAGAGAGACGTTGTCCAGCACCGGCAGGGGCTGGCCCTCCAGTTGGAAGGCCTGGCTGGCATGGCGGATCTCCACCGCCATGCCCTGGTTCCGCTCCGTCGCTGGAGCCTCGCGAAGCGCCGCGCTCACCACCGCACCGTCCCCTTCTGCCAGGCGAGGAGCCGGTCACGGCCCTTGAAGAGCAGAGTCACCAGCGTGGAGCACATCAGCGCCATCAGCAGCAGCGCCGCGTACATGTTGCCATAGGCGGCCCAGCCCTGGGCCCATTGCAGATACCAGCCGAGCCCGGCCTTCACGCCCAGCATCTCCGCCACCACGAGGACGGAGAAGGAGGCGCCGAGCCCCATGAAGAGGCCCACGAAGACCTGCGGCAGCGCCGCCGGCACGGCGACCTTGAGCACGAGGAAGCTCTGGCTGGCGCCCAGCGTGCGGGCGATGTCGTAATAGGCCTTGTTGACACCCGAGACGCCGGACCAGGTGAGCACCGTCACCGGAAACCAGGTCGCCAGCGCGACCAGGAAGGTGCTGGCGCTGCCGCTGGTCGGGAAGGCGAAGAAGGCGATCGGCAGCCAGGCCGTGGCGGGCAACGGCCCGATCAGCCGCAGCACCGGATGCACCCAGTAACCGATGGCGCGCGACCAGCCGAGCGCCACGCCCGCCACGAACCCCGCCGCGGCGCCGATGGCATAGCCGCTGACGAGCAGCCAGAGCGAGCGCAGCACGCTCTCGCCCAGGCGCGGCCAGTCCTCCAGATAGACTTCCAGCAGCCCTTGCGGCGAGGCGAAGAAGGGCAGCGGGAGCAGGGCGAGCTTGGCGGTCAGCAATTCCCAGGCGATCAGGGCCAACGGCAGGACGGTGAGCCAGGGCCCGGCCACGCGCAGCTTCTCGCCCAGCCTGCCGAGCCGTGGCGACAGCAGGGCGGAAAAGAGCAGCGCGACGCCCAGAAGCGCGGCGGTCAGGGCGAGTTCGCGCGTCCGGCCGACCTCGATCGCGTCCTCCGGCACGGCGATGACGGCGGCGGCGGCGATCCAGGCGAAGCCGGCCAGGAGGCCGCTTCCCAGGAACCCGGCCCTGCCGGCCTCGATCGGGGCGCTTCCTGCCCCAGCAATGGCGGCGCCGCTCATCACGCCCCCAGCACGTTGGCGGTGACGCGCTCGGCGAAGCGCTTCGGATCGGTGCCGGCACGCATCACACCGACCGACTTGAGCTCCTCCGCATAGAGTTCGATCTCCTGACGGATCGCGAGGCCGGCGGGATGATGGCCGTGGGTGTGGCTGCGCATCATGGCGATGAGGTCATCGCGGCTGGTGCTGGCCGGGGCATAGGTGAGGAAGGTGTCCACCGCCACGGACGGGTCATGGGCGGCAAGGTCCTGCGCCTCCAGCAACGCGCGCGTCAGCGCGGCGGCCACCTGCGGTTCGTTTTTGACCAGGGCGCCGCTAACGCCGATGATGCAGCAGGCGCGGCTGGCCCATTCGCCGGAAAGATTGGTGGCGACCTCGACCAGCTTCCGGTCGCGCTGCAGCAGCCAGGCGATCGGGTCGCCGCCAGCAACGGCCTGTGCCTCGCCACGCTCCAGCGCCAGGCCGAAGACATGGGCGGGAAAGACCTTCCAGGTGACATCGCGGTCCGGGTCGATGCCGCGGCGCTTGAGCAGCATGGAGAAGAAGTTCTTGTCCGCGCCGCCCATGTCGGCCGTGGCGATGGTCTTGCCGCGCAGCGAGGCGACGTCGCCGGTGACACCCGCCTTCGGGTCGCCGATCAGCCGCATGCAGCCGCCATGCGTGCCGCCGGTGATCTTGACGTCGAAGCCCATTTCCAGCGGCTTGAGCCAGCGCAGCGCCATGCCGACGCCGGCATCCGCCTTGCGGGTCGCAATCGCCTCCAGCAGCGCTTCGGTGGAGGAGCCGAAATTGACGAACTCGACCTCCAGCCCGTGCCTGGCCAGGATGCCCTGCTTCTGCGCCACCGCGACAGGCGAGGTGCAGATGGCGGTCGCGTTCCAGGCGAGCGTCAGCTTGCGCAGAGGGGTGTCGGGGGCAGTACCGGGGGCGGCGCCCGGCGCGCTGGCACGGCAGATCGGGGTGTCACGGAGCAGCGCGTCGAGCTCGGCGGTCGGGCCGCCCGCGCGGGGGGAGAACCCCATCAGCGGCAAGGAGAGGCCGGCAAGGCCAGCGGCGCCGAGCAGGCCCCTTCGGTGCAGCCGAGTGGAAAGCCTGTTTCGGGCCTGTTCGGCGGGAGTATCCGGCAACATCCGATCCTCGATAAACATCATTGATTCTCGGGTTAATTAGAGAATCACTATTTCTCATAGTCAAAAGCATGCTGGTCCCTAATTCGCCGCCACCTGGAAACGTTCCACTCCCCGCGACCCGCCGGGGGAGATCGTTCTCTCCATCCATGGCCCAAGCCGGGCTGTGGCCGGGTCCCGGCCGGATGAATGGCCGCGCGCGATGGCGTCGGTGCAGGGATGTGCGTGAAGCCGCCCGCTGCGGCGATCCGCTCGTCAAACGCCTTGTGCTCCCGGCATCGTGGTGTAGAGCAGTCATGACCCGCCGATGTCACGAGACGGGCCCGCATTCCCAGGCCCATCCGGCACGGATGATGCGGGCATCGTCATCCGATCCTGGCCACGAGGCTGACCCCAATGACCCCAGGTGCAAAACTGACCGACGCCATAACGGTTCCGGCGGAGGATGCCCTGCTTTCGGCCCTCCTGGCCGAGCTCGGGCCACGCAGCGTCCTCAGCGGGGATGCCATTCCGGTCCGCAACGAGAAGGACTGGAGCACCCTGGCCCCTGTCCGGCCCCTCGCCGTCGTGCGGCCGGTCACGGCGGAGGAAGTCTCGGCCACCATGCGGCTCTGCCAGCGCTTCGGCGTACCGGTGGTGCCGCAGGGCGGGCTGACGGGGCTTTGCGGCGGGGCCCTGCCCGTCGAGGGCTGCGTGGCGCTCTCCCTGGAACGCATGACCGGGATCGAGGAGATCGATCCGGCGGCCGCGACCATGACGGTCCGGGCCGGCACGCCGCTGGAGGCGGTCCAGAAGGCAGCGGACGAGGCGGGCTTCTTCATGCCGCTCGATCTCGGTGCGCGCGGCTCCTGCGCGATCGGCGGCAACCTGTCCACCAATGCCGGCGGCAACCGCGTCATCCGCTATGGCATGGCGCGCGACATGGTGCTGGGGCTGGAGGTGGTGCTGCCGGACGGCACCGTCATCCGCGGCCTCAACAAGATGCTCAAGAACAATGCGGGCTATGACCTGAAGCAGCTTTTCCTGGGGAGCGAGGGCACGCTGGGCATCATCACGCGCGCGGTCCTGCGCCTGTTCCCGAAGCCCGGCTGCACCATGGCGGCGCTCTGCGCCCTGCCCAGCTACGACAGCACGGTCCGGTTTCTCGGTGCGGCCCGCCGTGGCCTCGGCCCCCTGCTGTCAGCCTTCGAGGTAATGTGGCCGGACTACTGGCAGGTGGTGACACAGCAGGTCCCCGGCGTCCGCAATCCCATCGCGGGGGAGCACGCTTCCTATGTCCTCGTGGAGGCACAGGGCATGGACGAGGCGATCGACGCACCGCGTTTCCAGGCCTGGCTCGAAGCCCAGGCCGAAGCCGGAATCCTGACCGACGCCGCCGTCTCGCAATCCCTGGCCGATGTCCGTGCCTTCTGGGGCGTGCGGGACGCATGTGCCGAGTTCGTGCAGGTGCTGGGGCCACACGAATCCTTCGATATCGGCCTGCCTGTCGCCCGGATGGATGACTATGTCCAGGCCTGCAAGGCGGCGCTGGAGGAAAGGCTGCCGGGCGTCGTCGCCCTGTTCTATGGGCATATCGGCGACGGCAACATGCACATCGTCTCCTTCCTTCCTGGCGCCGCGACCCAGCCCAAGCGGGTGATCCAGGAGGTTGTCTACGACATGGTGCGCCGCTTCGGTGGAACCATCTCCGCCGAACATGGCATCGGGCTCTCCAAGAAACCCTGGCTGGGCTATGTCCGCTCCGATGCCGAACTGGAGCTGATGCAGCGCCTGAAGACGGCGCTGGACCCGCAGAGACTGCTGAATCCGGGCAAGGTGCTTTAGCGGGGAAAAGGCGCCCTTCCGCATCCGGAAGGGCGCCAGGGTGGCATCGGTCGAGGAGCGCGGCGTTCCCGCCGGCTATTCCTTCACCGCACCGGTCAGGGACGACACGTAGTAGTCCACGAAGAACGAGTAGAAGATCGCAACCGGCAGCGACCCCAGCAGGGAGCCCGCCATCAGCGAGCCCCATTGATAGACATCGCCCTGCACCAGCTCCGTCAGGATGGCCACCGGGACCGTCTTGTTCTCCGAGGAGGAGATGAAGGCGAGAGCGTAGATGAACTCGTTCCAGGACAGCGTGAAGGAAAAGATCCCGGCGCTGATCAGCCCCGGCACGGCGAGCGGCAGGGTGATCCGGCGCAGGATCTGCAGGCGCGTCGCGCCGTCGATCAGGGCGCATTCCTCCAGCTCATAGGGAATGGACTTGAAGTAGCCGATCAGCAGCCAGGTGCAGAAGGGGATGAGAAAGGTCGGATAGGTCAGGATGAGCGCCAGCGGGCTGTCGAACAGGCCAAGCCGGAAGACCATGGTCGCCAGCGGGATGAACAGGATGGATGGCGGCACCAGATAGGCGATGTAGATGGCCAGGCCCACATAGGCCGAGCCCCGGAAGCGCAGACGCTGGATGGCATAGGCCGCCAGCACCGAGGCCACCAGGGACAGCACGGTGGAGCACACCGCGATGAGCATGGTGTTGAACAGCCAGCTCGGATAGCTCGTCTCGAAGAGCAACTTTTTGATGTTGGCCAGCGTCGGGTTCGCGACCCAGAAGGGGCTGTACTCCTTGTAGTTGTACATCTCCGCGTTCGGCTTGATGGCCGTGACGGTCATCCAGTAAAATGGGAAGAGCAGCACGAAGACGAAGCACAGCAGCGGCAGATAAACCGTGACCACACGCCGCTGGCGGGACTGCCAGGAGAGCGCATCGTCCGGCAGGGTGGCGGCCTTACTCATTGTCTTCTCCCTGCTGCCACTTGCGGCGCGCCAGCGCGAAATAGCTGAACAGCGTGGCGACGACGAGGAAGGGGATCATCGAGACGGCGATGGCGGCGCCCTCTCCCAGATGGCCGCCCGGAATGCCGCGCTGGAAGGCCAGCGTGGCCATCAGATGGGTGGAGTTGATCGGACCACCGCGCGTGATGGCATAGACGAGCTGGAAATCCGTGAAGGTGAACAGCACCGAGAAGGTCAGCACCACGGCCAGGATGGGCATCAGCAGCGGCGCGGTGATGCGCCGGAAACGCTGCCAGGATGAGGCGCCATCGAGGAGCGCGGCCTCGTAGAGCGAAGGCGAGATGGTCTGCAGGCCGGCGAGCAGGCTGATGGCGACGAAGGGGATGCCGCGCCAGACATTGACCGCGACCAACGACCAGCGCGCCGCCCAGGGCGTGCCGAGGAAGTCGATGTAATGGTCGAGGAGGCCCAGCTTATCGACCAGCACATAGGAGATGATCGAGAACTGGGCGTCGAAGATCCACCAGAAGGCGATGGCCGAGAGCACGGTCGGCACGATCCATGGCAGCAGGATAATGGCCCGCAGCAGGGACTTGAACGGCAGGTTCTCGTTGAGCAGCAGGGCGAGCCACAGGCCGAGGCCGAATTTCAGGATCGTCGCCACGGCCGTGTAGAACACCGTGTAGAAGACCGCGCCCCAGAAGACCCGGTCGTACCAGAGGGATTCGAAGTTCTCCAGCCCGATGAAGACCCCGGTGCGGCCGATCTGCGTATCGGTGAAGGCGAGCCAGATGCCCAGGCCCAGCGGATAGGTCAGGAAGACCGTCAGCAGGCCAAGGGCGGGCGTGAGGCAGGCGACGATCAGGAAAGGCTTGGAATCGAGGAGGCGCCCCAGCCACCCCTGCGTGACCTGGGGGCGGCGCCAGTTGGTCGTGGGCCCAGTCGTGGGCTTGGTCGTGCTCACGGACATGGTTCAGGTTCCCTCCAGGCGGGCCATGGGGTTTCCCCCATGGCCGCTCAGCTCAGCGGTAATAGCGGCGGGCACGGCGCTCGGCCTCGCGCACGGCCTCCTCCGGCGTCGCCTGGCCTGAAGAGGCAGCGGCGAACATCTGCACCACGACATAGTCGGCCGCGACGGCGCCGGACGCGGCGCTGATCGGCCCCTTGTAGCCGGACCAGAATTCCACCGTGTTGGTATCGCGATAGACGGCGAGCTTCGGATCGCTCTTCCACACTTCGCTTTCCGCATAGGCAGCAAGCGGATGGGACCAGTAGCCGCCACAGCCGACCAGCCAGCGGTCGTACTGCTCCGCTTCCATCATGAAGCGCAGGTACTCCTTCGCAGCATTGGGATAGCGGCTGTGCTTGAACACCAGGGCGTTCAGCAGCAGCACGTTCTCCGCCATCCTGCCATCCGAGGTGAAGGGCATGCGGGCCATGCCGGTATCCTCGGCGATAGGGGCGGTCTTCGGGTCGTTCTTCAGCGAGAAGTACATGGAGACGCCGTTCTGCGTCAGCCCGATCTCACCCGCCGCATAGGCGCGGTTGTTGTTGACGTCGCCCCAGGACAGCGTTCCGGGGATGAAGGTCTGATAGAGCTCCTTGGCGTATTTCAGGGCATTGATGGTTTCCGGGCTGTTGATGGCGACCTTGCCCTGTTCGTCCACCACCATGCCGCCATGGCTCCAGAGCAGCCAGTTGCAATAGGCGTTGCCGTCGCCCACGGCATTCCCCAGCGCGAAGCCCGCCGGATGGCCATTCTTCTTCAGCGCCTGGCAGGCCTTGAGGAAGCCCGCATGGTCGGAAGGCAACTTGTCGAAGCCCGCCTCCTTCAGCCAGGAGATGCGGTAGACGCAAGGACCGCCGGAACCGCCCATCGGCAGGGCGATCCACTGGTCCGTTCCCCATTTCTTCCCGAAGCGCTGCGGCAGGGCCAGCCAGCCCCCGTATTTCCGGCCGAGGTAACCGGCCAGCTCGGTCAGGTCGAGCACCTTGTCGGCGTAGATATGCGGATCGTCCGCCCAGGCCACCACCACATCGGCGCCGGCGCCGGTATTGGCGGCGACGGCCGTCTGCGGGCGCAGATCCTCCCAGCCGGCGAAATCGACGCGCACCTGCACGCCGGTCTGCTGCGTGAACTTCGCGGTGTTCTCGCGGAAGATCGTCTCGTCCGCCTCCACGAACTTGGTCGGCCGCAGCACGCGCAAAGTCGCGCCGCTCTCGATCTTCACATCCGGGGGCTGGACATTGGCCGTGGGGATGGCCGCGCGGGCGCGTCCGCCCGGCAGCAGGCCGGCCGCCAGCGCACCGGCACCGGCCGTGAGGGCTCCGCGTCGGGTCAGGTCGTACATTCTTGTCGTCCTCCTCGCTGGGGCGCGGTTTCTTCCGTGGCGCCCTCTGTGAAGTCAGCCGCCGAGGCGCTGTCCCGTATCCCCGTGGAACAGGTGCACCTGCGACTGGTCCGGCTGCACATGGATGGTCTCCCCCACCCGGGCGGAGACGCGTTCCCGGAAGGCGCCCACCACCTGCGCCGTGCCACTGCGCCCGCTGACCTGGGTCTCGGAACCTGTAGGCTCGATGAGCGTCAGCACCAGCGGCACGCCGGTCGTTGCCAGACCCAGATGCTCCGGCCGGATGCCGTAGATCACGCGCTGCCCTTCGGGTGCCCCCAGGCCCGGAGGCAGCGGCCAGGGGGTCGCTCCGCCATCGGGATGGAAGGCGCCGTCGAGCACGACGCCCGGCAGGAGGTTCATGGCCGGGGAGCCGATGAAGCCCGCCACGAAGGCATTGGCCGGACGGTCGTAGAGTTCCAGCGGCGCGCCGATCTGCTCCACGTGACCGCCATGCATGACCACGATCTTGTCGGCCATGGTCATGGCCTCGATCTGGTCATGGGTGACGTAGATGGTCGTGGTCTTCAGCCGCTGATGCAGGTCCTTGATCTCGGCGCGCATCTGCACGCGCAGCTTCGCGTCCAGGTTGGACAGCGGTTCGTCGAACAGGAACACCTGCGGGTGGCGCACGATGGCCCGGCCCATGGCGACGCGCTGCCGCTGGCCGCCGGAAAGCTGGCGTGGATAGCGATCGAGCAACGCCTCCAGGCCCAGGATGCGGGCGGCGCGGGTCACCTCGCTCTCCATGACGTCCTTCGGCGCCTTCGCGAGCGACATGGAGAAACCCATGTTGTCCCGCACCGTCATGTGCGGATAGAGGGCATAGTTCTGGAACACCATGGCGATGTCCCGGTCCTTGGGTGGCAGGTTGTTCACCACCCGCCCACCGATGGCGACCTCGCCGCCGGTAATGTTCTCCAGGCCCGCGATCATGCGCAGCAAGGTGGATTTGCCGCAGCCCGATGGCCCGACCAGGACGACGAACTCGCCATCCTCGATCCCGACATTGACACCATGGAGGATGGCCGTGCTGCCGAAGCTCTTGCGGACGTCGCGAATATCGACCGTCGCCATCAGTCAGCTGGCACCATGCGGACGTGGATACCCGTTTACGCCATGGCGCATCTTTCGGACCTCCCTAGCTTTCCCGTTTCGCCGGGCTTGTATGGAAGCCTATTCATTCCTGAGATGGTCTGGCAACTGCCCTTCGACTTGGCCGGAAAGTTCTTTTCGCCCGTCCTCCAAAAATGCGGAACCATCCCGAGCCGGATCGTGTCGCGGGAGGGGCGAACGGGACATCCTTTTCCGGCGGCAGCGCGGCCATCATCGCATCATCGCCTTCGATGATGCGGCGCGGGGCCACGCCGCCCCGTCCGGGGTGGCCGGGATTGCCTTCGCCCTGATGGGCTGGGAGAAGCCTTCAGCTTCAAGGGGGACAACATCATGCCCGACCCCGCGCGCCTGCCGTTGCCCTACCTGCCCGCTTCCCCGACGCCTTCCATGACCGCGTCGGCCAGGGGGGCAGCCAAGGGCGAGGATGGCGCAAGCGAGATGCCGCTCGCACTCTGCGCGGCCATCCTGCTGCTGTTCGCCTTCGCGATCCGCGCCCCGGTCTTCGGCAACCCCGTCGTGAGCGTGGACGAGACCTTCTATCTCCTGGTCGGCGACCGGATTCTGCACGGCGCCCTGCCCTTTGCCGATTTGTGGGATCGCAAGCCTGTCGGCCTCTTCCTGATCTACGCCGCCATCCGCCTGCTCGGGGGCGAGGGCGTCCTCCAGTACCAGATGGTCGCGACGCTCTTCGCCGCGGCGACGGCCGGGATGATCGCCGTGGTCGCCGCGACCTTCGCGACGCGCGCCGGCGCGGTCTGCGCCGGTCTGGTCTACCTCGCCTTCCTCGGCGCCTTCGAAGGCGTGGGCGGGCAGTCCCCGGTCTTCTACAACCTGTTCGTCGTCCTGGCGGCCTGGGTGACGCTTCGTGCCAGAGGCCGTCCGCCAGGCGCGCGGCTTGCCCTGGGCTGTGGCGCCATGCTGCTCGCAGGCATGGCCATCCAGACGAAGTACACGGCGGTGTTCGAGGGGATGTTTCTCGGCTGCGTGTTGCTCTGGCAGGGCTGGCGCGCCGGGACCCGTCCCGCGATGCTCGTGGCCCAGGGGGCTGCCTGGATCGCCTGCGGCCTGTTGCCCACCGTGGCAGCCCTGGCCTTCTACGTGCTGCGGGGCCAGGGCGAGGCCTTTCTCTACGCGAACTTCCTGTCGGTCTTCGAGCGCAGCACCTACGGCGAGGGCTCGGTCCTCATCCGGCTGGGACCGATCGTCCTTCTGCTTCTGCCACTGCTGCTCGTCGCGGCCCTGAGCCGCAGGCCCAGGCGGCTGATGCGGCCCGGTGGCGGCCAGGACGCCATGGCGGCGCAGGACTTCGTGATGGCCTGGTCGCTTGCGGCCCTCTCCGGCTTCCTGGCCTTCGGGACCTATTACACGCATTACGCGCTGCCGCTCCTGGTGCCGCTCTCGGCCATGGCCGCGCCGGCATTCGGCGCCTGGCGACAGACCGGGCTGAAGCTGGGCCGTGGAGCCAGGGCACCCCGCGTGCCCGCGGCGTTGCTGGTGGGCCTGTTCGGGCTGGTCGCGAGCTTCGTCCTCGTCACGAAGCATGTGCGGCAGCGCGGTGACGGCACCGAGATCCGGAAGATCGTGTCCTTCATCCGGCCCCGGCTGGCTGGATGCCTCTACGTCTTCGACGGGGAGCCGATGCTGTACCACCTCACGGGAAGCTGCATCCCGACCCGCTACGCCTTCCCGAGCCACCTCAGCGACCAGAAGGAGGCAGGCGCCATCGGGGTCGATCAGGTCACCGAGATCCACCGGATCTTCGCGACGCATCCCGGCATCGTGGTGACCTGGGAAGGGATGCAGCCCCGCAACAGCGCGGACAGCGTCGCGGCGGTGGCAGACGAGCTGGGCCGGCACTACCGGAAGGTCCTGGAAGTTCCCGTGGGCCGGCACATGCGGCAGGTCTACCAGCGCCGGCCCGATGACGAGGCGCCCCAGGCGGGGGCAGGCCCGCGCTGAAGCCGGCCGAAACCGTCCAGGCCCGCTGGCGTGGCTGGCGATGCACCCGACCTTTCCGGGCCTGTTCCCGATCGCAGACAGCCGCCGGGACTCTGCTCGATGGCACGCAGCAATCCCGCCGACTCATCGAAGCGGTTACGCGGCGTGGCGAGGCCGGTTCCCTGACACATTGACCTTCCACCACACCCAAGGGCTATCGTCGGTGACGATCATGGCATTCAGAGCCACCATGCTTCGTTCCAGCCAGATCGGAAACAGGCGAGGCCGGCATCCCTCCAACACCGTTCTCGCCGTAAATCAAGGAGATGCGGCATGGGCTACGTCACCACCCAGGATGGGGTTCAGATCTTCTACAAGGATTGGGGGCCCCGCGACGGGCAGACGGTCTTCTTCCATCACGGCTGGCCGTTGAGCGCGGACGACTGGGATGCGCAGATGCTGTTCTTCGTCAATCAGGGCTTCCGCGTCGTCGCGCATGACCGCCGTGGCCATGGGCGGTCGGAGCAGGTGTGGGACGGGCACGACATGGACCACTACGCCGACGACGTCGCCGCGGTGGTCGAGCACCTGGGCATTCGAGGGGCGATGCATGTCGGCCATTCGACCGGCGGCGGCGAGGTGGTGCGCTACATCGCCCGGCATGGCGAGGACCGGGTCAGCAAGGCGGTCCTCATCAGCGCGGTGCCGCCCCTGATGGTGAAGACCGAGAGCAACCCGAAGGGCACGCCCAAGGAGGTCTTCGACGACTTCCAGAAGCAGCTCGCCGCCAACCGCGCGCAGTTCTACCACGACGTTCCGGCCGGGCCTTTCTACGGCTACAACCGCCTGCTCACCAAGGCTTCGGAGCCGGTGATCCTCAGCTGGTGGCGGCAGGGCATGATGGGCAGCGCCAAGGCCCAATACGATGGCATCGTCGCCTTCTCGCAGACGGACTTCACCGAGGACCTCAAGGGGATCGGCATACCCGTCCTCGTGATCCACGGCGATGACGACCAGGTGGTTCCCTACGAAGACTCCGGGCCGATGTCCGCCAAGCTGGTGCGGAACGGTACGCTCAAGACCTACAAGGGCGCACCGCACGGCATCCCCACCACCCATGCGGACCAGGTCAACGCCGACCTGCTCGAATTCATCCGGAGCTGAACCGGCCCCCGACCGGCAGCACCTCGGCGTGTTGCCAACCCCGGTGGAAAAACAGCGGCGCAAAGGCTCTGCGCCGCGAGAAAACGATCCAAGCCTTCATGGGCTTCGTCCACCTCGCCTGCGCCATGATCTGGTTACGGTAAATGCAGACGATGCCCAGGCCTCCGCCGGATTGATCAGGTCGCCGCCGGCGGCGGTCCCGATGTGGGCATGGTCATCGCCTCGCTCCGGCCATGGCGGAAGCGCATAGACCCTGCCGGGAGCGCCGATGGCATCCTGGCGCATCTCCGGAGCCGTTTTGCGAAGATGTCACGGACGTCCCATGTCAGAGGAGTTTATCCGGCGTGATCGGGAAGTGCCGCACGCGCTTTCCGGTCGCATGCCAGACAGCATTGGCGATCGCGCCGGCCGATCCGGTGATGCCGATCTCGCCGACACCCTTGATGCCGAGTGCATTGACATAGGGGTCATGCTCCTCGACCAGGATGGCCTCGATGGAAGCCACGTCGGCATTCACGGGCACGTGGTAGTCAGCCAGGTTGCTGTTCATGATGCGGCCGGTACGCCGGTCCATCTCCGCATGCTCGTGCAGGGCGAAGGACATGCCCCATATCATGCCGCCGTAATACTGGCTCCGCACCATGCGGGGATTGACGATCGTGCCGGCCGCAAAGGCCCCCACCAACCGCGCGACGCGCACCTGCCCCAGTTCCGGGTCCACCCTCACCTCGGCAAAGACCGCACCATGCGCGTGCATGGCATGGGCTTCCTGCGCCGTGGGGTCGGATGCACTGCTGCCGCGGCCTTCGATCTCGGAAAGTCCCGCGCGTCCGAGGATCTCCCCGAAACCTTCGCTGCGGCTCTCGTCGTCACGACGATGCAGCCGCCCGGCGCGGGCGATGACGCCGGCATTGCCCGCACCGAACAGGGGCGAGTGTTCGTCCCCCGTCGCCAGCGCCGCCAGCTTCGCGATCACGTCGGCTCCCGCGGCATGGATGGCGATACCGGCGGTCGCGGTATGGGCGGACCCACCGGCGATGCCGGCATCCGGCAGCCTGGAATCGCCGGCGCGGAACTCCACGCGCTCCAGCGGCAGGCCGAGCCCATCGGCGGCGATCTGTGCCAGGGCGGTCCAGGCGCCCTGGCCCATGTCATGCGCGCCGGTCTCCACCAGGCCGCCGCCATCCTGTCGCAGCACCGCGCGGGCATGTCCCTGGAACATCAGGGCCGGGAAAGTGGCCGTGCCGACACCCCAGCCCACCAGAAGCCCGGCCTCGTCCTGCATCTGCCGCGGCGCCAGGGGGCGGGATTTCCAGCCGAAGCGCTCCGCGCCCTGTGCGTAGCACTCACGCAGCGCCTTGGAGGAGAAGGGCTTCCCGGAGATCGGCTCCGCCTCCGCGTAGTTCTTCAGGCGGAACTCCAGCGGGTCCATGCCGCAGACCCAGGCCATCTCGTCGATGGCGCTTTCCAGCGCGATGCTGCCGGTGGCCTCGCCCGGTGCGCGCATGAACAGCGGCGTACCGGTGTCCAGCCGCACCGCGTCATAGGTCGTGGCGATGGCCGGGCTGGCGTAGAGCGTGTGCGCGATATCGGCCGCTGGTTCGAAGAAGTCGTCGAACGTGGAAGAATAGGTCCGCGCATGATGGCTGATGGCCTGTAGCGCGCCGGCGTCGTCGGCACCCAGCCGCAAGGTCTGGCGGGTCGCGGCACGATGGCCGACCGGGCCATACATGTGCTCCCGCCGCAGCACCAGCTTCACCGGGCGATCCACCAGCTTCGCGGCCAGGATGCCCAGCATCTGCGGCCCCGCCAGCAGGCCCTTGGAGCCGAAGCCGCCGCCCAGGAAGGGACTGCGGATATGGATATTCTCCGCCGGGATGCCGAGCAGTTCCGCCGCGCGCATCTGCGCCATGGCCAGGCCCTGGCTGGGCGTGTCGATCAGCAGCCGGTCGCCGTCCCAGGACGCCACGATCGCGTGCGGCTCCATCGCGTTGTGGAACTGCGCAGGGGTGTCGTAGGTGGCCTCCACCCGTCGCGCCGCGCCCATCAGGCCGGCTTCCACATCGCCCTTGCGGACGTCCGGCGGATTGCCGACCCCGACCGCCTTCGGCACGAAGCTCTCTTCCGCGTCCAGCGACATGCGCGGCGCCTGGGCCTCATAGCGTGGCGCCAGCAGGCGCGCACCCTCGGCCGCCGCTTCCAGCGTTTCGCCGATCACCACGGCAATGGGCTGGTTGGCATAGCGGACACGGTCGTCCTGCAGCAGATCCAGGCGGAACGTGAAGGGGTTGGTCTTCTCGTCCGGATCGGCCGCCAGCGCCGGGCGGTTGCCGGGCGTCATGACCTCGACCACGCCGGGATGCGCCTTGGCCGCCATGACATCCAGCGCCACGACACGCCCACGCGCGATGCTGCTGACGGCCATCACCGCATGCAGCATGCCTTCCGGGTTGTTATCCGCGGCATAGCGCGCCGCGCCCGTGACCTTCAGGATGCCGTCCCGCCGGGTCAGCGGCTGGCCGATGCTGGAACCCTGCCGGAGATGGACCGGCGCCTGGGTAACGGCGATGTCACGCATGCAGCGGCACTCCGGCCGGGTGGGACAAGGGGGAAGCCGGCAGCGGGGGCAGGCGCTCGGGCGTGCCGGCCGCGGCCAGCAACAGGGCGCGGGCGGCGATGCGCCGGGCCAGTTCGATCTTGAAGCCGTTCCCGCCCGACGGGGCTGCGCCCTCCAGGGCCAGCGCGGCCGCCCGGTGGAAGGCTTCGGCACCCGGTGCCGCACCGGCCAGCGATTGTTCCGCCGCATGGGCGCGCCAGGGCTTCAGCGCCACGGCACCCAGCGCCAGCCGTGCCTCGGCGATCACGCCGCCCTCGATGCGCAGCGCGGCCGCTGCCGATACCACGGCGAAGGCATAGGAGGTGCGTTCCCGCAGCTTGATATAGCGGCTGTGGCTGGCGAAGCCCGCCGCGTCCGCCGGCAGGCGGATGGCGGTCACCAGCTCGCCCGGCCGCAGCACCGTCTCGCGCTGCGGCGTGTCGCCGGGCAACAGGTGGAACTTCTCCAGCGGCACGTCCTGCACACCGGACACACCGGCGATCTCCACCACCGCGCCCATCGCGGCCAGGGGCACGCAGAAGTCGGACGGGTTCGTGGCGATGCAGCTATCGCTCCAGCCCAGCACGGCGTGAAGCCGGTTCTCGCCGCCGCGCGCGTCGCAGCCGCTGCCAGGATGGCGTTTGTTGCAGGTGCTGGCGAGGTCGTAGAAATAGGCGCAGCGCGTGCGCTGCAGCAGGTTGCCGCCCACCGTCGCCGCGTTGCGAAGCTGCGCCGATGCGCCGGACAGCAGGGCCTCCGCCACGGCGGGATAGGCACGTGCAAAGGCACGGTCATGCGCCAGGGCGGCGTTGCGCACCAGCGCACCGATGCGGAGGCCGCCATCGGCGGTGGCCTCGATGCGGTCCAGATCCGGCAGGCGGGTGATGTCCACCACCCGGTCCGGGACGCTGACGCCGCCCTTCATCAGGTCCAGCAGGTTGGTCCCGGCCGCCAGGATCGCCGTACCGGGCACGGCGCCAGCGGCCACCGCTTCCGCGACGCTTCCGGCGCGGATGTAGTCGAAGGACTTCATGCCGCCTCACTCCGGGATGGGGCGTCCATGCGCGCCTGGGCGTCCAGCACGGCGGCGGCGATGCCGGCATAGGCTCCACAGCGGCACAGGTTGCCGCTCATGGCCTCCTTCACCCGCTCCGGGTCGTTGCCGGCCTGGGCTTCCTGGATCAGGCCGATGGCACTCATGATCTGCCCCGGCGTGCAGAAGCCGCACTGGAAGGCGTCATGCTCGATGAAGGCAGCCTGGACCGGGTGCAGGACATCCCCCTGCGCCACGCCCTCGATGGTCTGGACGGTGCTGCCGTCACAGCTCGCGGCCAGGGCTAGGCAGGCGTTGATGCGCTGGCCGTCCAGCAGGACAGTGCAGGCGCCGCACTGTCCTCGATCACAGCCTTTCTTGGTACCGGTAAGGTGCAGCCGTTCGCGCAGCAGGTCCAGCAGGGTGACGCGGGGGTCATCCAGCTCGATGCGGCGAGGCGTGCCATTGATGGTCATGGACAAGGACAGACGCATGCGGGCCTCCGACGAGGACTGTGGCACGGACAGGTTCAGGGCAGACGAAGACGTCCGGACTTGCTGACGCACTTCGTCCGGATCAGGGAAGATTGAGTTCCGCCGGCTTTTGTCGCAGCGTCGGCGCAGGATCTGAGACATTTATACGGAGGGTCCCTCCGCTTATCAAGGGGTGGAGGGCAGGCGCAGGATGGTGGTTGATCAACTTGCAAGGAGGGCGCGAAAGCCCCGGGCCGATGCGGCACGCAACCGCGAACGCCTGCTGGAAGCGGCGAGCGAGGTCTTCAACCTGGGCAGGGCCGACGCCAGCCTGGAAGCGGTAGCCAGACAGGCAGGCGTCGGTATCGGCACGCTGTACCGGCATTTCCCGACGCGCGAGGCCTTGTTCGAGGCGGTCTACCGCCGCGAGGTGCAACAGCTTGTCATCCTGGCGGAGCAGTTGCAGGAAGACCCCTCCCCCCTCCATGCGGTGCGGCGCTGGGTGCATGCGCTGGTGGGCTTCATCGCGATCAAGAAAGGCATGTCGTCAGCACTGGCCGTCGTGGCGCAGAGCTCCTCCGAGCTGGCGCAGTGCATGCTGGAGCAGATGGTGCAGGCACTTGACAGCCTGTTGCGGCGCGCTGCGGCCGAGCGGCAGACCCGAAGCGATGTCGGCGCCGAGGACATCCTGCGGGCGCTGGTCGGGATCTGCTACATGCAGGATGGGCCGGACTGGCAGCCCAAGGTCCTACGCCTGGCCGATGTGTTCCTGGATGGGCTGCGGCAGGGCGGCCAGGACCGCTTTCAGCGGCAGGGCAGCGCCCTGTCCACCCAACTCCAATAGGCTCCCGCGCGAGAAGACCACGCTCTAGCCTCGGCGCCGGGAGCGGCGGCCTGCCGGGCGCTTGGTCCGTGCCTTGGGCGGCACTTTCTTGCCCGGTGCCATGGAAACGGGCTCGGCGGCGGGGATACCGTCCGTCCCGACATAGCGCTGAAGCGTCGCGTCAGCGGCAAGATGCGGATAGGTTTTCGCGCCTTTCGGCCATGTCCTCGCGAAGGCGGCCACTTCGGCGTGATCGTATCTGCGGATGGTCTGAACGAGGACGTAGGCCGCCTGCGCCGGCCTCAGCCGTTGCTGGCGCAGCAGGTGAAGATGCCACTCGCGGGCACGCAGAGGACACCAGTCCACCAGGGCCTCCTGCAAGGCTCGGCGCACCTCGACCGGCAGTTCCTCATAGGCGCGGTAAGGGTCGCCCTTGAGCTGGCTGTAGGGCTTGGCGGCCATGCTGTTGTCCATGGCCGCCTTCTACCGGAGGGAAGGCCGCCGGAGAACCGCGACGCCAGCAGGTCTGGCCTCCCTGGCGAATGGCAGCACCTCGTCCACTCCACGACTGGCACCCCCGGCTTGCCCCCCTTCGGGGCCAACCCGTGTCAGGGGGAGTGATCCGGCGTCACGGTGGCAAGCCGCCGCAAACGTCCGGACAGGGAAGTCGCCCCATCCAGCAACAGGTTGATGTCATTGGCCGCCAGGATCAGCCGTGCCCCAAGGGACACCCCGTGCGATGCCAGCAGGGCTTCCGGCAGGCCGATCACGCCGAACACCTTGCCCGCGGACTGCGTGGCCCTCGCGATCCGGGTGAAGGCGGCATGGACATCCGGATGCTCCAATGCCCCCGGCCGCCCGAGATCCGTGGCCAGGTCATTGGCGCCGATCATGACGGCATCGATCCCCGGCACGGCGGCGATCGCCTCGATCTCCGACAGTCCGGCCACGCTCTCGACCATGGCGACCAGCGAGGTCCGGGCCTCGGCACGCGACATCATCTCCGGCACCGGCGGCATGTCGAAGCCGAAGCTGGGCAAGGGGCCGGGCACGGACCGCCGCCCATGGGGCGGGAAGCGACAGGCCTCCACGATCCTCCGCGCCTGGGCGGCGCTGTCCACATGCGGCACCACCAGCCCCTCGGCGCCGATATCCAGCATCCGTGCCAGATCGGGCACGTCCGGTCCCAGGGTCCGGATCAGCGCCGGCAGGCCGGCCAGTTGGGCCGCCACCGCCATGCGGCTGGCCTCCGCGAGGTCGATCGGCGCATGCTCCGTGTCGATCAGCAGCCAGTCGAAGCCGGCGCTGCGCGTGACGAGCACGATCTCCGGCCCGCGCAGCACGCAGGCCGCCAGGCCCAGCATGGAGCGCCCCTGGCGCAAGGCCTCGCGCAGCGACAAGGCAGGTTCCGGATTTCCGGACATGGTTTCAGGCCCCGGGGTAAGGATGGGTGCTGGCCCAGTGCCGGGCGATCGCGGCGCGCGGGGCGATCCAGGCGGCATCGCCCGCGGCCAGGACATGGTCGAGGAAGCGCTCCAGCCCCGGCGCCCGGGCGGCGTGGCCGATCATGCGCATGTGCAGGCCGACCGACATCATCTTCGGCGCCCCGGCCTCCCCCTCCCGGCGCAGCAGGTCGAAGCCGTCGCAAAGGAACTCCGCCCAGGCCCTGGGGCTCGCCAGCGCGCCCTGCATCTTGCTGTCGTTGGTGGCCAGGGAATAGGGCACGACCAGATGCCCTCTGCCGTCCACGGTGGTCCAGAAGGGCAGGTCATCGGCGTAGCTGTCGCTGTCGTACAGGAAGCCGCCGTGTTCGGCCACGAGACGCCGGGTGTTCTCCGATGGGCTGTAGCGGCAGTACCAGCCCTCCGGCCGGTGGCCGAGCGTCTGTTCCAGCGACGCGACCGCGCGCGCGATACGCTCGCGCTCCACCGCCTCGGTCAGATGGAAATGGTTCTCCCAGCGCCAGCCATGGCAGCAGATGTCGAGCCCCGCCTCGCGGATGGCCCGCGCCGCCTCGGGGTTGCGCTCCAGCGCCAGGGCGCAGGCGAAGATGGTGGGCTTCACGCCGCGTTCCGCGAAGATCCGCATCAACCGCCAGAAGCCGGCGCGGCTGCCATACTCGAACATGCCCTCGGCGGCGAGGTCACGGCCCTGGATGCCCCGCCCCGGTCCGCTGGCATCGGAAACGCCGGTCTCCGTCGCGCCGTCCCCGTCCCCGATGGAAGGCTCCGAGCCTTCCTCGTAGTTGATCACGAAGTTCACCGCCACCCGGGCGCCTCCGGGCCAGCGCGGGCCCGGCGTCCGGGCGCCATAGCCCACGAAGTCCCGTTCCACCTGATAGGCCATCGTCGATCCTCTCGCCACGAAGGCGGCGCGAAGGCCACCCGGAAGAAGGTGCTCAGGTCGCTTCCGCCGGCCTGGGCAGGACGGGCTGCCCCTTGCCGGTGACGGCGGTTTCGGCATAGCCGCGGCCGTAATGGGCTTCCAGCCGGACCTGCACGAGGTTCCACAGCGTGGTCAGCACAAGGTAGTACACGGCCGCCACGCAGTAGAGCTCCAGCACCTCGAATCTCTCCTGCATCAGCACCTGGCTGCGCCGCATCAGCTCCTCCAGCGAGATGACCGAGGCCAGCGAGGTCGCCTTCAGCAACCCGTTCAGGGAATTGCCCAGCGGCGGGATGATCAGCCGCGCCACCTGCGGCATCTGCACTAGGCGCAGCGTCTGCCAGACCGAAAGGCCGAGCGCCTTGGCGGCCTCCACCTGGCCCTTGGCCACGCCCTTGAAGCCGCCCCGGATGGTCTCCGACAGATAGGCCGCCTCGTTCAGGCTCAGCGCCAGCAGCGCCGACGGCAGGACACCGAGCTTGATCCCGACCTGCGGCAGGCCGGTATAGATCAGCACGAGTTGCACCAGCAGCGGCGTGCCGCGGAAGATCCAGATATAGAAACGCGCGAAGCCCGTCAGCGCCAGGTTCTGCGACATGCGCATCAGGGCCAGCGCCGTGCCGAGGATCAGGCCGACGATCATCGTGGCGATGGTCAGTCCCACCGTGACCAGCACGCCCTGCAACAGATAGGCATTGGTCAGGTAGGACAGGAAAGCGTGGACGTCGAACATCGGCCGGATCCTCCTGCGTCTCAGTTCGGGCCGGGGCCGCGGATGGCGAAGCGCGCGTCGGCGAGACGCGTCATGCCGAACTTGTCGAACAGCCGGTCATAGGTGCCATCGGCCTTCAGCTCGTTCAGCGCCTGCGCCGCCGCATCGGCCACGGCGCGGTTGCGGAAGGCGAAGGTGATGTCCGTCCCGAACAGCCCATGCAGCCAGATCTTCGCCACCTTCTTCTGCACGAAGTCGTTGGCCGTCTCGTCGATGTTGATCGCCGCCTCCAACTGCCCGGCGCGCAGCGCGGCCACCGTTTCGCTGGCGGTGGAGAAGGTGCGGAAGTCGATCGGCTTCAGCCCGCGCGCCACCATCTCGGCATTGACCTCGCGCGACTTGCGCTCCTGGTAGGTCGCGCTCTCGATGCCCACCACATGGCCGGCGAGATCGTCGAACTTCGTGATCTCGAACTTGCTGCCCGGCAGGGTGTAGACGCTGATCGCCTGCTGGGCATAGGGCACCATGTAGAACAGCTTCGAGCGCTCCTCCGTCCAGAACAGGCCGGTGTTGATCGTGTCGAAGCGGTTGGCGCGCAGGCCGGGGATCATCGGCGGGAAATCCATGCGCAGGAACACCGGCTCCAGGCACATCTTCGCCGCCATGGCCTTCGCCAGTTCGACATTGAGCCCCTGAAGCTCGCCCTTGCTGTCCACGAACTGCTGCGGCGGCAGGGTCGGATTGATCGCCATCTGCCACTTACCCGCTTCCAGCAGATCCGTGGCACCAAGCCTGGCCTGACAGTTCTGGGCCTGGGCCGCGCCGCCGAGCAGGAGCGCGCCGGCCAGGCCGAGGAGGAAACGTCTCGTTCGCATCATGGGATGTTCCGTCACAGGAGTTGCAGGCCCGGCCAGGAAGCGTCGGCCGTCACTTCGAAACGGAGAACGACAAGTATGCCGAGCAAGAAGCGTGCCTCAGCCCGCCTCCACCTCGCGGCGGAGGATCAGGGAGGCATGCTCGGCCTCGATCACCACCTCGCCTCCGCCATTCACCAGTTCCAGCGCCTCGATGACCACGCCACGGTCCGGCTGCCGGCTCTCGCGCTTGCTCACGAAGCGGAAGCGGAGCTGGACGACATCCCCCGCCAGGACCGGGCGGCGGAAACGAACCTTGTCCCAGCCGAGGGAGGCGATGGAGGTGCTCTCATAAAGGCACAGCTCCGTCTTCAACCCCTCCATCAGCGACAACCCATAGAGCCCATGCGCGATCACGGCGGGAAAGCCCCGTTTGCGGCAGTAAGCCGCATCCGTGTGCAGCGGATGATGGTCGCGCGTCAGTGACGAGAAGCCGGCGATCTGCTCGGCGGTGATCGCGTGCGCCGCGCTGCGCCATTCCTCGCCGACGACGATGTCCTCCAGAAACAGGCTGCGTGCCGGTGCCGGACTGGCCGGGCCAAGCGGCATCTCGGACACGGTGCTCACCGTGCCGCCTTCGGGCGCGGTGCCCGCATCTGGAATTCCTCATGCATGCCCATCGGGCCGGCGCGGAACAGCCGCTTGTCCATGGGCTTCAGCGACGGGCTCACCAGCGGCTCGAAGCCCATCTGGTCCAGCACATCCTCTCTCAGCCGCATCCCGGGCGCGATCTCGGTGAGCATGACGCCCTCCGCCGTCATCTCGAAGACGGCGCGCTCGGTGACGAAGGTCACGTCCTGGCCCTTCTCGCGCGCCAGGGGGCCGCTGAAGCTCACCTGCTCCACGGCAGGCACGAATTTCCGCAGCCGCCCCTCGCGCCGCAGCGTCAGCCCGTCCGGTCCCACCCCCATATCCAGCCCGCCGCCCGTGAGCGTGCCGCTGAAGACCAGGCTGGGCGTGTTCTGGGTGATGTTGATGAACCCCCCCGCCCCGGCGAAGCGGTTGCCGAAGCGCGTGACGTTGACATTGCCCTGCGCGTCCACCTCGGCGAAGGAGAGGAAGGCACAGCTCAGACCGCCGCCATCGTAGAAGTCGAACTGGTAGCCCTGGTCGATGATCGCGCGCGGATTGACCGCCGTGCCAAATTCGCGGGCATGGCCCGGCACGCCGCCGATCACGCCCGCCTCCACGGTCAGCGTGATCAGCTCCTCGATCCCCTCCTCGGCCGCCACGTTCGGGATCATGGCCGAGACGCCGACGCCCAGATTGACCACATCGCCCGGCCGCAGCTCCATGGCGGCCCGCCGCGCCATGATGCGCCGCTCGTTCAGCGGGTCCGGCACGATCGCCGAGAGCGGCGCCCGCGTCTCGCCGCAGCGGCTCGGGTCGAAGCGCGTCCCGAAGGTCTGCATCTGGTCCGGATCGACCACCAGATAGTCGATCAGATAGCCGGGGATCTTGACCATCTGCGGATGCAGCGCGCCGCGCCGCGCCAGGCGCTCGACCTGACAGATCACGATGCCGCCGGCATTGCGCACCGCCTGGGCGATCGACAGCTCCTCGCGCGTCGTCGCCTCGTGCTCCATGCTGACATAGCCGTCCTCGTCCGCCGTGGTGCCGCGGATGATGGCCACCCTCGGCAGGCCCGGCGTGCGGTACAGCAGCCACTCGCGGTCCCGCAGATGCACGACCTCGACCAACTGCTCCTCGGTGCGCGGATTCATGCGGCCGCCGCCGAGGCGCGGGTCCATGTAGGTCTGCAGGCCGACATGCGTCAGCACCCCGGGCTGGCCGGAGGCCATGGCCCGGCACAGCCCGCTCATCACGCCCTGCGGGAAGTTGTAGGCCTCGATATGGTTGCCGTCGATCAGCGCCATGAACGGCACCTGCGGCCCGTAATGCCCGCCGATCACCCGCTTCACCAGGCCGCGATGCGCGAAGTGGCACATCCCGTGCTCGGTGGTGGCACCCAGGCCGGTCACATGGAACAGCGTCAGGTCATGCGGCCCGCGCCCCTCCAGGAAGCGGCGTTCCACCGCCTCGATCAGCACCTCCGGCACGCCGGTGCCGCCATTGCCGCCGATGATCAGGAAATCGCCGTCCTGGATCAGCGACGCGGCTTCCTCGGCCGCGACGATCCTGGGCCTCGACGCCACCATCTCAGGCCATCTCCTTCTCGACCTGCCGCGCGATGATCAGGCGCTGGATCTGGTTGGTCCCCTCGTAGATCTGTGCCAGCCGCACGTCCCGGAACAGGCGTTCGATCCGGTACTCGCGCGAATAGCCGTTGCCGCCATGGATCTGCAAAGCGTTGGAGACGTGCTTCATCGCCATGTCGGTGGTGAAGAGCTTGGCCTGCGCGGCCTCCTTGGCGATGGGCTGGCCCATGTCATAGAGGCGCGCGGCATGGTGGATCAGCATCCGCGCGGCAGCGATGTCGGTGGACATGTCGGCCAGCATGAACTGCACCGCCTGGAAGCCGATGATGGGCCCGCCGAACTGCTTGCGCGTCCGCGCATAGGCCACGGCATCCTCGAAGGCACCCTGCGCGATGCCGAGCGCCATGGCCGACATCATGAGGCGGGAGAAGTTGAAGTTCCCCATGGCCATCTTGAAGGCGCCGTTCTCCGCTCCGACCAGCGCATCGGCCGGGGCGCGCACGCCGTCCAGCGTGATCTGGCAATCCTCCAGCCCGTGCATGCCGAGGAGCTCTTCGTTCTTGCCGCGGAGGATGCCCGGCGAATGCCCGTCCAGCAGGAAGCAGGAGATGGCCTTGTGCCCGCCCTCCGCGCCCGTGCGCGCGAAGACCATCAGCGCATCCACCACGCCGCCCAGCGTGACCCAGGCCTTGGTGCCGTTGAGCACCCAGCCCTCGCCCTCGCGCCGGGCCGTGCTGCGCATCCCGGCCACGTCGGAGCCGTGGTCGGGTTCCGTGACGGCCGTGGCGGGGATGATGCTGCCATCCAATATGCCCGGCACCATGGCGCGCTGCCGCGCATTGCCATGATGATCCAGGAAGAGGGCCGCCTCCACCGGGATGGCGAAGGCATTGGCCACCGCACCGGAACAGCGCGCCAGCTCCTCCATGGCGATGCAGGCACCCATGGCGCCCAGTCCTGCTCCCCCGGCCTCCTCGCGCAGCGCCACGCCGAACAGGCCAAGCTCCGCGAGGCCACGGTACAGCTCGCGGTCGAAGCGGTCGTCGCGATCGATCGCGGCGGCGCGTGGCAGGATCTCGCGCTCGGCGAAACGGCGCGCGGTGTCGCGGAGGGCGATCTGCTCTTCGGTCAGGAAACGGTGCATGTGCCCCTCTCAGGCCGGGTCGGCATCGCAGGAAAGCTGGCCGCCATGCGCCACCTCGTCCCGGGAACGGTCGAAGAAATAGACGGCGAGCGTCGCGGCGGGCACGCCATAGGCCTCGGCCAGCGGCGCCGTCAGCGCCAGGGCGGCGCGGCGGCGCTCCTCCACGCCCCGGCGATAGGCATGGACCTTCACGAAGATCCGCTGCGGCCTCTCCCCGGCGCCCCCTGCACCATGGATGCCGGCATGGGCGTAATGCGTCGCGGCCACGTCGAGGAAATAGATCGTCACCGTCTGCGGGCCGACCGAGAAGGCATCGCAGATCCCCTCGGTCACATGGCGCGCCACCCTGGCGCGGGCCTCGGCAGGCAAGGGAGGGGCGAGGACCTCGACATAGGGCATGGGGATCAGGCTTCCTGAAACGACGGGGCGGCGCAGGACTGGCGCTGGATCAGCCGGGCGCCGATGCGGAATTCCCGCGCCGTGGTGGAGGGCGTGGCACCGCCCGGCCGCAGGCGTTGCAGCAGGCGCTCGGCGGCAAGCTCGGCCAGGGCGCCCGCGCCGCTGTCCACCACGCTGATGGCGGGGCGCTGCCAGGCGAAACCGGGCATGTCCTCGTAGCAGAGCAGCGAGATCCGGTCCGGCACGGCGATGTCGCGCTCGGCCAGGCCACGCAGCACGCCGAGCGAGGATTCGTGGTTGGCGACGAAGATGGCGCTGGGCGGATCGGGGCGGTCCAGCAACTGGCGGCATCCGGCGAGGCCGGTCTCCGGCTCGTACCGGCCGGCATGGACCAGCGTCGGGTCGAAGCGCAGGCCGGCCTCCTCCAGCGCGCGGCGGTAGCCGGACAGGCGCTCCCGGCCCGAGGTCGTCTCCTGCCGCCCCACGATCAGCCCGATGCGGCGGTGCCCCAGCTCCAGCAGGTGGTTGGTCCCAGCATAGGCGCCCTCCGGATCGGCGGCGAGGATGCAGTCCAGCTCCGCCGCCTCGTCGCGCCGGATGACGCCGATCACCGGGGTGCCGCCACGGTCCAGCGCGGCCAGCAGGGTGCCGTTGCGGCCGGTGGGGCAGATGATCACCCCATCCGCCCGCTGCTCCTGCAGCGTGGCGATGGTTTCCGCCTCCTGTTCCGGATCGTCGGCCGTGATGCAGAGGATCGCCCGGTATCCCTCGGCCCGCAGCCTCGACTGCACCACTTCCGCCAGCACCCGGAAGGACGCGTTGGCGAGGTTGTGCACCACCAGCCCGATCAGCCGCGACGACCGGGTCTTCAGCCCGCGCGCCAGCGTGTTGGGGCGGTAGCCGAGTTCCGCCGCGATGCGCTGCAACCGGATCTCGGTGCCGCGGCTGGTCAGCCCGCCGCCGGCCAGCGCGCGGGAGGCGGTGCTCACCGACACCCTGGCGGCCTGGGCGACATCGCGGAGCGTGACCGTGGTCTGCATGGCCGGAACATGCTCCGCAAACGTTTGCAGTGACAAGCCCAAATTTACGGCAAATAGGGTTTGACCTTCCGGTCCCTGCCGACTTTTAATGCGACCGCAAACGTTTGCGGCATTTTCCCGGAATGACCATGGATCTGACTGGCATCGGCGGCGTCTGGCCCGCCTCCCTCACCCCCTTCGCCCCGAATGGGACGCCGGATGGGGCGATCGACGAGGCGTCGCTTCGCGGTCATCTGGCCCAGCTCGCCGGAACGCCCGGGGTGCGCGCCCTCGTGGTCAACGGCCATGCCGGAGAGGCCACCTCGCTCGACCGCGCGGAACGCCGCCAAGTGGTGCAGATCGCCCGCCAGGTGGCCAGCGGCCGCGTGGGCGTGGTGGCCGGCATCGTGGCGGAGGACACGCGGGGCGCCTGCACCCTGGCGCGCGATGCCGCGGAGGCCGGGGCGGATGCCCTGCTGCTCTTCCCTCCCCTGCTCTTCGCCCAGGGCGCGGCGATGCGGCCGGAGATGGTGCTGCGCTTCGTCAAGGCGGTCGCCGAGGCCACCCCCCTGCCGATCGTGCTCTTCCAGCTCTCCATGGCCTCGGGCCTCGGCTACTCCACGGACCTGCTGCTGCAACTGTGCCGGGAGGTGCCGTCGATCATCGCGGTGAAGGAGGGGAGCGACATCCCCGCCACCTACGAGGCGAACCTCCATGCCCTGCGCGGGCTCGGCCGCCCGGTCACCGTGCTCACCACCAACAACGGCTGGCTGATGGCCTCGCTCGCCTATGGCGGCGACGGCATCCTCTCGGGCATCGGCAGCGTCGCGCCGGGCCTGCTGGCGGAACTCTTCGCGGCCAGCCAGCGTGGCGACGTCGCCACGGCCCGGCGGGTCCAGGAACGGCTGCTGCCGCTCACCCGGGTCTTCTACCGCCGGCCGGGCCTCGACATGCACAACCGCATGAAGACCGCGCTGCACCTGCTGGGCCTGCTGCCGCATCCCGATCCGCGCCCGCCCCTCCTGCCGATCACGCCGGCGGAGCGGGAGGAGATCCGGCAGGCCCTCCTGGCCTCCGGACTGATGCGCGCCGCGGAAGCGGCCTGAGAGCGGAGGGACATCATGAAGACCTTCCGCGGCACCTACACGGTGATGATCACGCCCTTCACGCCAGAGGGCGCGCTGGACCTGCCGGCGCTCCGCCGCTTCGTGGACTGGCAGATCGAGCAGGGCATCCACGGGCTGATCCCGCTGGGCTCCACGGGTGAATTCCTTTCCCTCTCCGACGAGGAGCAGGAAGCGGTGGCCGAGACGGTGATCCGGCAGGCCGCCGGCCGCGTGCCCGTGCTGATCGGCACCGGGGCGGAGGACACGCGCGAGGCCGTGCGCCTCAGCCGCCGCGCCGAGCGCCTGGGCGCCGACGGGGTGATGATCATCCCGCCCTTCTACTCCACGCCCACGGAGGACGAGCTCTTCCACCACTACAGCACCATCGCCGGGGCGATCGGCCTGCCGATCATGCTCTACAACAACCCGGCGACGGCGAATGTGGACCTGACGCCGCCGGTGGTGGCCCGCCTCTCGCGCATCGACAACTGCCGCTACATCAAGGAATCGACGCTGGAGGTCACGCGCATCCGCGACATCCTGCGCCTCTGCGGCGACAGGATGACGGTGTTCGGCGGCATCCTCGGCTTCGAATCCTTCGTGGAGGGCGCCGAGGGCTGGGTCGCCGTGGCCTCGAACCTCGCGCCGGGTCCGCTGGCCCGCCTCTTCACCCTGGTGGCCGACGAGGAGCGCATCCGCGAGGCGCGCGAACTCTACCTGCGCTACCTGCCGCTGATCAGCTTCGTGGGCGGCCATTACTACGTGGCCGGGACCAAGGCCCTGCTGGGCCATATGGGCCTGCCCGTCGGCGCACCGCGCCCGCCCCGCCTGCCCCTGCCGGCACCGCGCGACGCGGAAGCGCGCGAGATCGTGGCATCGCTTCGCCTCGCCATCTGATCCGGCCGGCGGAACGTAGCAACCCCTGAGGCGTGCGAGGCTCCGGCGTCGCGCTTCATGGCCAGCCCCGGGTGAGAGGCTCCGCCTCTCGCCCCGGACCCCCTCTCCGCCAGGATGCTGCGCACCCTGGACCCGATGAGCTGCCACTCGCGGCAACCATCAGCCGAAACGTCAGCCCTTCGGCCCGGACGGCAGCACCGGAAAAAAGGAAAAACACCCCGCCCACGCGCGTGGCACCCGCCGTCGCCGGAGAGCATCGCTCTCCGGCGCGCTCCAGCCTCAACAGGCGCCAACGAACCGGGTCCAGGGCGCGCAGCGTCCTGGCAGATGGGGGGTATCGGGGGCGAAGGCGGAGCCTTCCCCCCGGGCCACGCATCCCGCCGCCGCACGGATCGAAACACGCCCCCAAACACCCCTTGCTTCCGGCCCCCCGCCCGGACTATAGGAATAAAATCAACACCCATCGCAACGTAACGTCCTTAGCTTCCGAGGCGAAGGCAGAAGCAACACCCGCTCGCCGCGGGGGCAGGGGCTCCGCGCCCATTCGGGCGAATAAAGGGCTAAAATCCTAAAACTCTAAAATGCTAAAGCCCGAAGCGGCTCGCGGAGAGGAAGGCCCCTCGCCTTCCTCCCACTGCGGACAGGGCGACGCCCGGCCGGCTTCAGGCCGGCCCGGTGCCGCGGATCGCGAAGGGCTGGTCGGCCGGGATCGGCGTCATGCCGTAGCGCTCGAACAGCTTGTCGTAGAAGCCCTCCTTCCGCAGCGCCGTCAGCGCGGCGGCCACCGCCTCCGCGACGCCCTTGTCGCGGAAGGCCATGGCGCTCGGCGCGCCGCCCAGGCGGAACAGCTCGGTGCGGACCATGCCGCGCTTGGTCATGTCCACGGCCATGTAGTCCAGCAACGCGGCCGCATCGCCCTGCCCGGCCCGCAACGCCCCCATCGCCTCGGTCGCGGTGGTGAAGCCACGGATGGTGATCGGCGCCTTGCCGCGCTTCACCATGTCGTCGCTCTGCGCACGCAGCCAGCGTTCCTGATAGGTGTTCACCTCGATCACCACCGCCTTGCCGGAAAGGTCGTCCGGACCGGACAGCTTCAGCCCGCTGTTCGGCGGCACGGCGATGCTGATCGACTGCAACGAATAGGGCACCATGTAGAAGAGCTTCGAGCGCTCCTCGGTCCAGAACATGCCGGTATGGATGCCGTCGAAGCGGCTGGCCTGCAAGGCCGGGATCATCGGCGGGAAGTCCATGCGCACGAAGGCCATCTGCAGGCAGAGCTTCTTCGCGACTTCGTTGCCGAGATCGACATTCAGCCCCTGCAGCTCGCCCTTGCTGTCCACGAACTGCTGCGGCGGCAGCGTCGGGTTGATGGCAAGCTGCAGCTTGCCGGCTTCCACGAGCTGCTTCGGCTGCACCGCCATCGCCGGCGTACAGCCCTGGGCGCGGGCGGCGCCGGGTGCGAGGAACAGGGCCGGTGCGGCGGCGCAGGCCAGCAGCATGACGCGGGCGACGTGGCGTCGCGTGCGGGATCTCAGCATGATGTCTCCGGTTCCTCGCGCCGCGGCGGGGCCGGCCGCGGTCCGCGTATGATGGACAAGGTTACGTTGCGGGATGCGGCGCGCCCAAGCGCGCGCTCTATCAGAACAGAGGCCCGCACTATGCACCGCGCGAATAGGGACGGCGCTCAGGCTCCCTCCTGTACCACGGGCAGCACTTCCCGCAGCGCCAGGCGCGCCTGTTGCAGGAAGGACTGCACGAGCCGCGAGGGTGGCTTGTCCCGGGCCAGCGCGGCATAGACGGTGATCGGCGCGGCGGGGCGGAAGGGCCGCACGACGAGCGAATTGCCACCGGCCGCCGCCGTCAGCGGATCGACCACCATGGCGCCGAGCCCCTGCTCCACCAGCCGCATGCCGACATTCATGAAGCGCACCTCGATCATAGGCGCGAAAGGGTGCCTGGCCCGGTGGAAGGCATCGGCCACCAGCGCATGGATCCGCGTGCCGGCAGGCGCGGCGATCAGCGCGGTATCCCCCAGATCCTGCGGCGTGACGAAGGGCAGCGGCGAGAGCGGGCTGCCGGCGGGCGCGGCGCAGACCATCTCGAACTGCGCCAGCGGCCTCAGCTCGATGCCGGGGCGCGGATCGGGCTCCATGACGAGGCCCACATGCGTGATCCCGGCCTCCAGCGCGTCCAGCATCTCCGTCATGGAACGGGTCTCGATCGACAGCGCCACCTTCGGATGCTTCGGCACGAAGAGGCGCAGCGCCTGCGGCAGGAGGGATTCCGAGAGTTCCGCCGTGGTGGTCACCCTCACCCGGCCGATACGACTGCTGCGCAGGTCGCCCGCCTTCTGTCGGATGCCCTGGAACATCAGGAAGAGCGGCTCGCTGTCGAGATAGAGGCTCGTCGCCTCCTCGGTCGGGATCAGCCGGTTGTTGACGCGGTCGAAGAGCCGGAAGCCGAGATGCGCCTCCATGTTGCGGATGGCATTGCTCACCGCAGGTTGGGACATGCCGATCTCGCGGGCCGCGCCCACCGTCGTCCGCAGCCGCATCACCGCCCGCAGCACTTCGAGCTGACGCAGGTTCAACATGCCGCCGCCTCCGCCCTCCCCGCGCCGGGATGGCGGGGGTCGTGGCGGCACAAGCAGAAATCGCGCCAGGACGCCGTTCAGCGCCCCGTCGGCGCCAGGACCTGCCGCTGGAAGTTGCGGATATGCGGGGTGAGGTGCCGGAAGCCCTTCACGGCGGCGAATTCCGGCGTGTCATAGACCCAGGGCCCGGCGATCTCATAGACCGCGGCATAGCGCGGCCCGCCATCGTCCGAGACAAAGCGCCGGGCCGAGAGCCAGCCGGGGCAGCCCAGCAGGTCGGGGATATGCTCCTCCTCGTACCAGCGGTTGAACTCCGCCTCGACCTCCGGGGCCACATCCACCCGCACGATATGCAGCCAGGGACGATCCTCGGTCATGATGCGAATCCTTCCATGCCGGCTTGCCCCAGGGCTTCCCGCAGGGCGTCGTACTCCGCCTCCCCGAGCGCCGGCAGCGGGGCGCGGCAGGCGGGCGAGGACAGGCGCCCCAGGAGGTGCAGGCAGGCCTTGAGCCTGGGCGTGGCGAGACCCGGCGGCGCGGTGCCATAGATGGCCCTGGCCAGGGGGGCCAGCCGCTCGTGCAGCGCCCGTGCGGCGGGCAGGTCGTGTCGCCGCACTGCCTCGTCCAGCGCCACCACGAGTTCCGGCACCACGGCGGCGAGGCTGACCAGGCTGCCGGCGGACCCCAGGGCGAAGCAGGCGAAAAGATGCTCGTCGCCCGAGGCCATCACCGCCAGCTCCGGACGCAGCCGCGCGGCGAGGCGCCGCGTGGTGTCGTAGGCATCCGCCTCCCAGCTTCCCTCCTTGATCGCCACGGCGCGGGGCAGGCGGAACAGCTCCGCCAGCACCTCCGGCGGGAAGAACAGCCCGCCCGAACGCACCGAGCCCTGGAACAGGAAGAGCGGCAGCGTGGTGGCGTCGTGAACCGCGCGGTGGTGCGCCAGCACGACCCTGGGATCGACCCCCGGCGCCCAGGAGAAGGGGGCGAAGATCATGATCGCGTCCGCGCCCTCCTCCGCCGCGTCCCGGGCCAGGCGGGCGGCGGCGGCGCTGCTCTCGGCGGCCACCCCGGCCACGATCAGCGCATCCCCGGCGGCGCGGCGGGCGATCCGGACAACCTGCCGGGCCTCCTCGCGCTCCAGCAGGACATTCTCGCCGGCATGGCCGTTCACCAGCAGGCCGCCGAGCCCCGGACAGGCGAGGACCTGTCTCGCATGGGCCTCCAGCCCGGGCGCGTCGAGGGCGCCATCCGGATGCATGGGGCAGATGATGGAGGCATAGAGGCCCCGGAAGCGGTTCGCGCTCATGCGGCCGCCGGCGCCGGCTTCGGACGCGGGTATTTCAGCGTGGCGCGGGCCTTGAGGACTTCCAGCCCCGCCTCGTTGCGGGCGCTGGCCTCCCAGACGAGGCTCCGGGTCTCGGGATGGCGCTCGGCGATCCAGACCTCGATGGTGATGGTGTCGCCATAGAAGACCGGGCCGGTGAACCAGAAGCGGTCTTCCACCGAGACGCCGATGGTTCCCGCCAGTTCCGCGGTCAGGACGCTGGTGCAGAGGCCGGCCACCATGATCCCGGGCGCCAGCCGCCGGCCGAAGCGCGTGCCGGCGGCATAGCCCTCATCCACATGGACCGGCCCGAAATCGCCGGTGGCGGCGATGTAGAGGGCGCCATCCGCCTCGGTGACGGTCTTGCTCACCACGGCGCGGTCGCCGACGGCGAGGCTGTCGAAGGGCTTCGGGTCGTACACCGCCTATGCCTCCGCCCGCACCGGCAGGAGCTCGGCCTCGCCCTCCATGACCGGGCCGTACCCGTCCAGCATCCCGGCCAGGCGAAGCCGCAGGGCCTGTCCCTCCACCGCGATCACCTCGGCCGAGGCTTCGACACTGCCACCGACCGGCACCGGAGCGAGGAAGCGCAGGTCCAGCCGGCCGATCCGCCGGGAGGGTCCGCCCAGCCGCGCCAGGCAGGTGCTGGCCAGGGCGCCCAGGATCAGCTCGAAGGCCACCATCCCGGGCGTGCCCTCCGCCCGGGCGCGCACGGCATCGACATAGAGCGGCCCGAGATTGCCGGAAATGCCGGTGAAGAAGGCCTGCTCCGCCGAGGTCAGGGTCTTGCGGAAGGCGATCCGGGCGCCGGGTGCCGGGGTTTCCACCCCGGTGTCCGATGAGGCGCTCACAGCGGCAGTCCGTGCTTCATGACGCCACGGGCGACGAGCATGCGATGGATCTCCGAGGTTCCGTCATAGATCCGCGTGACGCGGGCATCGCGGTAGATGCGTTCCAGCGGCAGGTCCTTGCTGTATCCGGCGCCGCCGAAAAGCTGGATGCCGCGGTCGGCCACGCGGCCCAGCATCTCCGAGGCGGTGAACTTCACCATCGAGACCTTGTCCCGCGGGTCGAGCCCCTGGTCGATCTCCCAGGCGGTGTTCAGCACCATCATCCGCGTCGCGAAGATCTCGGCCGCGGAATCCGCGATCATCTGCTGCACCATCTGGAAGTCGCCGATCGGCTGCCCGAACTGGCGCCGTTCCGTGGCATAGGTCCGCATCATCTCCAGCACGCGGGAGGCCATGCCGACGCAGCGCGCCCCGATATGGCCCAGCCGGATGGCCGAGACGCTGCTCATGATCAGCCTGAAGCCGCCACCGACCTCGCCCATCACCGCGTCGCGCGGGATGCGGCAGCCCTCGAAGCTCAGCTCGGCATGGCCGTAGCCGCGATGCCCCATCATCGGCTGCCGCCGGGCCATCGAGAAGCCGGGCGTGTCCCGGTCCACCAGGAACAGGGTAATGCCGCCGCGCGCCCGCTTCTCGCGGTCGGTCACGGCCATGACGATGGTGTAGTCGGCGATGTCGCCGTCGCTGATGAAGTGCTTGGTGCCGTCCAGCACCCACACGTCACCATCCAGCCGGGCCGTGGTGGTGATCGAGGCGGCATCGGAGCCGGCGCCGGGCTCGGTGATGGCCATGGCGCAGATCTTCTCGCCCCGCACCGTGGGCAGGAGGTAGCGCTCCCGCTGCTCGTCACGGCAGGCCAGCAGCATGGGATAGACCTGCCCGAAGACACGGCGGATCAGCGCGTCGGAGGTCTGGCCCAGTTCCTCCTCCACCAGGCACATCTCCACCGTGGAGAGCCCGCCGCCGCCGCATTCGGCCGGCATGTTCATGGCGAAGAGGCCAAGCTCCTGCGCCTTGCTTTTCAACACGCGGAGCTTCTCGGGCGGGATGTGGCCGAGACTCTCGACCTCCGCCTCCAGCGGCTGCACCTCCTGCGTGACGAAGCGGCGCACCGTCTCCTTCAGCAGTCGGATGTCCTCGGGGATGGAAAAGTCGATCATGTGGGCTCTCCCTGCCGGTCATCGGGCCAGGCGATGGCGCCCGCCTCCCGCAGCGACGTCATCTCGGCCGGCGCGTAGCCCAGGGAGGCCAGGATCTCGCGCGTCTGGGCCCCCAGCGGCTGTGGCGCCAGCCTGATCCCGGGCGCCTTGCCGTCATAGCGTGCGGGATGCGCGACCAGCGTCACCGGATGGCCGGTGACGCCATCCAGCGTGGCGAAGGCCCCGAGATGCTCCAGCTGTGGGTCCCGCGGCAGGTCGGCATAGTCCTGCACCGGCGCGTGCCAGATCTTCTCCCGCTCCAGCCCCGGCAGCCAGGCTGCGGTCGGTTGGGTGCGCAGCCTGTCCGTGACCAGCCGCGCGATCTCCTCGCGCCGGGTGAAGGCCCCGCTTTCCGCGATCCCCTCCAGCGCCGCAACGCCGATCGCCCGGCCGATCGCCGCCGGGGGCGACATGGAGAGGGCGAGATGCCCATCCGCCGTGGCATAGATGCCGTAGGGACCGGCGCTGAACCAGGAGGCGATGCCGCCCGGCGCGCGCGGCGATTCCGAGCGGGCGCCGTTCAGGAAGGCCGTCAGCGCCTCGGTCTGCAGGTCCAGCGCAGCCTGGAAGAGATTCACCTCCACCAGCCGCCCCTGGCCCGTGCGCTCCCGCGCCACCAGCGCCGCCAGGATGGCCATCGCGTAGATCATCGCGGCGTGCTGATCGACGATCACCGCGCCCACCGGCGTCGGTCCACCTTCGGCCCGCCCTGTGCGGTTGGCCAGGCCCGACATGGCCTGGAGCAGCAGGTCCTGGCCCGGGCGGTCGCGATAGGGGCCGGAGGAGCCGAAGCCGCTGGCCGCCGCATAGACCAGCCGGGGATGGGCCGCGCGCAGCGTCTCGTGGCCGAAGCCCAGGCGCTCCATCGTGCCGGGGCGGAAATTCTCCATCACCACATCGGCCGTGCCGATCAGCCGCGAGACCACCTCGCGCCCGGCGGCACTCTTCAGGTCCACCGCCAGGCTGCGCTTGTTCCGGCCGGTGGAGAGGAAGTTGACGCTCTGCCCGCCCACGAAATGGTTCGCCACCGCCCAGTTCCGGTGGAATGCGCCCTCGGGGGGCTCCAGCGCGATCACGTCGGCGCCCAGATCGGCCAGGATCTGCGCGGCGAGGGGGCCAGCGAGGAAATGATTGAAACTGACGATACGCAGCCCGGCGAGGAGGTCCATGAGTGATCCCTTGTCGCTGCCAGCACATCGCCGGCCTGGGCGAAGCATGCTCGGAGCAAGGCTTGTCCCCAAGCGCCCGAACCATTCGAAGTCACCCTGCCTCTATAACCTGCCTCTATAAGCGGCGATGATAGGGAAGGCCGGGACGACGGGGGTCGTGCCCACCGCCCTCGGTCGCCCTGAACTTACCCTCGCCTTTCAGGAAGGAAGTCCAGGGACCATCCGTTCACGGCCCATGCCTCAGTCGTGCAGGTAGCGCGCATAGTCGCAGACACTACGGGCCACCTCGACAACCGAGGAGATGAAGGCATTCGGCCGGTCCGCCCGGAAGATCGCCGCGTAGGGAACCGGCGGCAATGGCGGCTTGGTCGTGATGATGGCCAGCTTGCCGTCCCGCACCAGGGAACCGAAGCATTGCTGCGGGAGATAGCTGATGCCCAGTCCCGCGACGGTCAGCCCCACCATGGCCATCAGGCTGTCCGTGGCCAGCGTCCGCTTCAGGGGGAAGCCTTCCGAACGAAACCACTTCTCGAAGAACAGGCCCGACCCCGAGCCACGTCCCTGGATCAGGATCGGATAGCTGGAGAGGTCCTGCATGGTGATAGGGTCTGTCCGGGTCACCAGGCCAGGGCGCGCCATCCAGACGTTCTGCACGTCGGCGAGATGCGCGGCCACCATGTCCACATCCGCCAGCCCTTCCGGAGCGATGATCAGATCCATGCTGCCATCGGCAAGTCTTTCATGGAGGTTCCGGCTCAGGTCCACCTCCGGTTCGATTGTGACTGCGGGGTAGGTTTCGCTCAGAGCCGATATCAGCTTGGGCAACCATGTGATGGCGCAGAGTTCCGTCACGCCGAGACGCAGGCGCCGGGCCGGCATCGGGCCACCGTTACGAAGTTCGGAGAGTTGGTCCTGCAGTGCCAGCATCTCGCGTCCGATCACCAGCAACTGCTCTGCCCATTCCGTCAGTCTGGCGCCACGCTGCGTGCGGTCGAACAATGGTTTGCCCATGGCGACCTCAAGCTGCTGGATACGCTTGGAGACGGTCGACTGGGTCGTATTGAGCTGCGTAGCGGCGCGCTCGAACGATCCGAGCTCCGCGATCCAGTGAAGGGCCTCAAGCTGCTTCAAGGTGACCATGGCACCGGCCTACATTCCATTTAGCGATGTTGTTGGATCAATTTTTATCGTTTGTAACGATCAATATGAACTCTTACCTCATTTAGAACACCAGATTCCGCCGGCTCAGGAGAACAGGCATGGACGATACGACCGCAAGCCACTCTGCGACGCCGGTCTCGCCCGAGATCCTCGCCGCATTCGGAACAGCGGCCACCGCAGTGATCAGCGACAACCTCGCACGGCTTCCGGGTGCCGTCGGCCTGCGCCCGTTCCATCGAGGCGGCACGATGGTGGGCAGGGCGCTGACGGTCCGCACCGCCGCAGGCGACAACCTCGCCATCCACAAAGCTCTTGAACTTATTCAGCCAGGCGACGTGGTGGTTGTCGATGGGGGTGGCGATACCAGCCGTGCCCTGGTCGGAGAGATCATGGCCTCGATCGCGAAGTCTCGCGGAGCGGCAGGAATGGTGATCGATGGTGCCATCCGCGACGCGAAGGCCCTGTCCCGGTCCGACTTCCCGTGCTTCGCCCGCGCCGCCATCCATCGCGGGCCGTACAAGAACGGCCCGGGTGAGTCGAACGTCCCTGTCACCATTGGCGGGATGGTTGTTCATCCGGGAGATATCGTCGTGGGCGACGAGGACGGCGTCGTCGCGTTTCCGCCTGCCATCGCAGCCGATCTGCTGAAGGCTGTGCAGGGTCAGGAAGCTCACGAGGCCGAGGTCCTGCGCAGCATCGCCGAGGGCCGTTACGTGGGTGCCTACGCCAGGTAGCACCACCAGATCCGGCCATCCCTGGTAGGAAACACGCGATGAATAGCTCAAGACAACAGTTCAGGTTCGGTCTCGTCGGCTTCGGTGAGATCGGAAGCACCGTGGGATCGGGACTGCGGAATGCCGGCCTGGAATCCGTGGCCGCCTATGACAAGTTCGCATTCGACGGGCCGTTCTCGGAACTGATCCAGGAGCGTGCGCGCAAGTCAGGCGTGGTCCTGGTTCGCTCGAACCAGGAACTGGCGGATGCCGCGGACGTCATCTTCAGCGCGACGCCGGGCTCGGCATCCGTGGCGAGCGCTGCGTCCTTCGCTCACTGCCTGACCACCCGCCATGTGTTCGTCGATTTCGCGTCGGCCACTCCGAAGATCAAGCAGACGGTTGCCGAGAGGCTCGCCAGCACCGGCGCCTTGCTCGGCGATGGGTCCATCGAGGGCACGCCGCTTCAGGGTTACAGCATGACGATGCTGTCGAGCGGACCAGCCGGGGCGAGGATCCGCGACCATCTGAATCCCTGGGGCATGAAGATCGAGTTCGTGGGCGAGGAACTGGGTACGGCTTCGGGGATCAAGATCCTGCGCTCCGTGCTGATCAAGGGCATCGAGGCGTTGCACGACGAGATGCTCCTCGCGGCGCGCCGGTACGGTGTTGCCGACCGTGTCCTGGCCTCCGCCTCGAAGACCCTGGCACGCCCTTGGACGGACACGGTCCAGAGCCTGCTCCCGTCCGGCGTCATCCATGCGAAGCGCCGGGCCGAAGAACTGGAGATGTCGGCCGAAGCGGTGCGCGATGCCGGGATCGAGCCCACCATGGCGGAGGCCATCGTGAAGCGCCTGCGCTGGAAGGAGAGCCTCGGGCTGAAGGACCATTTCAACGGCGTCGTCCCTGCCACCACGGAAGAGGCGCTGGCAGCCATCGAGCGCAAGATGACGCAATCATCGTCGTAGAAGGTGGTGACGAATCAGAAGTGCCAGGAAGAAGTCTCCGGTAGGCAGCAGGAAGCCCGAACATGTCCCGACCGATGGCAGAAAGCGTCCCTGCCGTGACAACCCGCCGATCAGGCTTCCGCTGGGTCGTGATGGGGTTGATCTTCATCGTCTATACGCTTGCCGCGGCGGACCGGGCGAATATCGGCATCGTTCTTCCGTTCCTGAAAGCGGAATTCCAGATGACCAATACAGAAGCGGGTGCCGTCGTCAGCCTGTTCTTCATCGGGTATTCCGTGGCGCAGATACCGGCCGGCTTCCTGGTCCGACGCTTCGGAGTGCGGACCGTCTTTCCGTTCTTCATGATCCTCACCTCCATCTTCACGGGCCTTCTCGGAACGGCTTCCAGCGCCTTTCACCTGAAGCTGAACCGCCTTGCCCTGGGTCTGGCCGAGGCGCCGCTGCCTGTTGCCATGCTGTCGACGATGAACCGCTGGTTCCCCCCGGCGGAAAAGGGAACGGCGGTCGGCATCTTCCTCGCCGCGGCGAAATTCGGGCCGGTCCTGGTGCCGCCGCTGGGCGCGCTGATCATCGCCTCGCTCGGCTGGAGCTACATCTTCTATATCTGCGCCGCGCCCGGACTGCTGTTCGCCGTCCTCTGGTACGTCCTCGTGGCAAACGATCCTTCGCAGAGCCGTTTCACCACTGAAGCGGAGGTCCTGCACATCCAGGCCAAGACCCCGCCGGCAGCGGTGGCTGGCAGAGGACCGGCCAAGCCGACGCGCGACCTCGGTTGGCTCGACCGGCTGATCCGGGCGCGCCGGGTGCGGCCGATCGCGACGGCATCGGAGACCTTCAGATCCGCGAACATCTGGGGGCTTGCCATCGGCTACCTCCTCATGACCGGTATCATCAACGTCATCCTCGCATGGTTGCCGACCTATCTGACGACGGTGAAGAAGCTCTCGATCATGAATGTGGGCTTCGTGGCGGCTGCCCCCTTCCTGGGAGCTGTTCTCGGCAACCTGCTGGGGGGAGTGTTCTCCGACCGCATGGTGGACAAGCGACGCAAGCCGACGATCATCATCACCGCCCTGTCCAGCGTCTTCATGATGTATGCCCTGGTCTATGCACCCAACGACCCGATCGCGCTCGCGGCGCTGCTCTTTGTGACGGGGCTTCTGCTGAACCTGGGATATTCCTCATTCACGGTCTATCCGGCCGGGCTGACGACCAAGGAAGCCTATCCCCTGGCGGTCTCGGTCGTTAACACGGGTGGACAGGCTGGCGGCGCGCTGCTTCCCTTCGTCACCGGCCTGATTCTCGACAGCTACAACTGGGATGTGGTGTTCCTGTTCCTTGCCGCCTCTTCGCTCGTGGCACTGGCCGTCATCAGTCTGGTCGTTGAACCGATAGATGGTGAGACTGGCCCAGGCCAGCAGAGAGCATAGGACACGGCCGGAGTGGGGGAAATTGGCACATCAGGTCTCCCGGATCATCCCGGCGCTCCATCGCGGACGCCATGGCGAACTCCAAACCGTTCGCCACCTTGAATCACGCGGCGCCGCAATGAGAATTCCTCGTGAGGCCTCACAGTGACTTGGAATTAACCCCAGACCTCCTGCGCCGTCTCAGCAACAAGACGAAGCTTCGCTCGCTGATTGGCCTCCGTGATCTCGTTTCCTTCGACCACGCTGGCAAAGCCGCATTGCGGGGAAATGGCCAAGCGATCCGGGTTCACATAGCGTGATGCCTGTTCGATTCGGCGCTTCAGATCGTCTTTGCTTTCGAGATCAGGACGCTTCGTGGTGACAAGGCCGAGGACCACCTCCTTGTCGTCGGGGATCAGGCGGAGAGGTTCGAAACCACCGGAGCGGGGATCATCATACTCAAGAAGGAAGCGATCCACGTCGAGACCCGTGAAGCAGACTTCCGCTAACCCGTCATACGGCCCTTCGGAGGCGGCGAGGCCGCGAGCATTGCCCCGGCAGATATGGATCGCGACCCGCGTCTCCACGGAACGGCCGCGAATGCAATCATTCACCCAGGCAACGTAGCGGCGCAGTCGTACTTCCGGATCGTCACCCTCCCGTCGCACACCTTCCTGCATTTCGGGTGACAGAAAATAGGCGAGGATCGGATCATCGATCTGGATATAGCGACAACCGGCGGCCTCCAACGCAGCGAGCTCCGCACGGTAGATTGCCGCCACCTCGGCGAAGAAGATCTCGATATCGGGATAGGCAGCCTGCGATACAACGCCACGGCCACCGTGGAAGTGCAGGCGTGTAGGGGATGGGATGGTGATCTTGGCGGGGAGACGCGCCACACTTGCCGTAAAGGCATAATCCTTCACCGTGACAGGGCCGTCCGCACTGACGCGCCCGCTGGTGATGACCTTCTTCGGGACATAGCCGTGATCGTGTCCGTGGCTGTTACCTGGCTGACTGAAGGCGGCGTCGTCACCCTCCCGAATGTCGATACCGCGAAGCTTGCTCACGAAGTCGATCCACCAGTTCTCGCGGCGGAACTCGCCATCCGTCACCACGGGCAGACCGATTTCTTCCTGAAGGCGTACCACTTCGCGGATTGCATCGTCTTCCACACGCCGCAGCCCGGCTGCATCCAGTTTGCCCTGGGCATGGGCGTATCGCGCCTGATGCAGGCGCTGCGGACGTAGGAAGCTGCCGACGGTATCGGCACGGAGCAGGGATGTTCCGATCATGTTCGGCCTCCGATCAGCGCGCCGGGTCGCGCACGGCAGGGATCGTTTCAAATTCCACGTTGTGCAACTCGCCGTCCACACGCTCCACCTTTCGCATGTAGATATTCTGCACGATGTCCCGTGAACCGGCATCCACCGTCACCGGGCCACGCGGGCTTTCCCAGGACTGCCCTTTCATGGCTGCCAGCAGAGCATCACCACCACTCCTGCCATTCGTAGCCTCGAGAGCACGCTTCAGAAGCGTCATTCCATCCCAGGCGGAGACTCCGACGACATTCGGCCGCATACCAGGATTCAGCCGCCGGAAGCGGGCGACGAAGGTTCGGTTCTCCTCGGACTGGTGGTGCGTGGCATAAGGCCCCCCGGAAATCACTCCCAAGGCGGCATCGCCCATGTTGTTCAGGAGGTCATCGTCCGTCACATCCGACATGGCGATGATCCGGACCCCGCTTCGATCCAGGCCTCGTTCCACGAACTGGCGTATGAAGATGGAGCCGACGCCAGTGGGAACGAAAACGAAGACCGCTTCCGGATTCGCATCGGCCGCACGCTGCAGGAAGGGCGCGAAATCCGGGCTGACGAGTGGTGCCCGCAACTTCGCAGAGATCTGCCCGCCGGCCCCTTCCAGCATCCGCGAGAACCATTCCTCCGCATCGAGACCGGGGCCATAGTCGCTTACGAGCGTGACTACCTTGCGGACGCCCTGCCGCGCCGTCCAGATCCCGATGGTGCTGGCAATCTGCGGAATGGTCTGCGCCACCCGTACCATGTAAGGCGAGCGATCCATGATGGAGGAAGTCGCGGCCACGAGGATGACCTGTGGTACCTTGCCACGGGCCGAAATTTGTGCCGCCCCCACGGCGGAGGGTGTGTTGCCATAGCCCATCAAGATATGGACACGCTCACGCGTCACCAGTTCCTGCGATAGGCGTAGTGCATTGTCCGCGACGCCGGCATCGTCGCGCGTGATAATCTGCACCTGCCGTCCGGCGAAACGGTCCCCATGCGCGTCGATGAAGGTCTTGATCCCGGCCTCGATCTGCCGGCCATTGGTCTGGAATGGGCCGGTCAGCGGGATTACCAACCCCACACGGACGGGTTCTTCCGTCTGTGCCCTGGCTCGCGCTGACCAGAGTGCCGCCGTCGACAGGCCGCCGAGCACCGTACGCCTATGCATTCCGCTTCCATCCCCGATTTTGTCTTGCTTGATCTTGAACTTACCATCGCAGTCCAGAACTGCGGTGGTTATCATCCGTCATTGGTTCCGGACGGGATTAACGGGCTTCCTTCATGGCCAGGCGATACATGATCCGCCTCGCCATCAGACCCGGCTTGTCCGGGGCGAAGCTCAGGTCGAACTGATCCTCACCATCCGTGCGAACAACCTCGTTGATCCATTCGAGGGCCTCCACATCCTCATAATAGGCCTGGGAATGGGCCTCGACCATGAACTTGTCGATCGCCGGATCGCCGGGAAGGTAGTCACGCGAGTTGAACCACCAATAATGGATCGAGTTGTTTGTCTCCGGCGTAAAGGCGTGGGTGATGTTGTAACGGTAGAGCGGTGGTTGTCCAGCATCCGGTTCGAGAACACGCACCTGCGCAAAAGCCGTATGAAGCGCCGGTGAGACGAAGCGAGCCTCGGAGGTTCGATCGACTCGCTTGTGCATGATATTCGCAGGCTTGCCATAGACACCCGGGGGCGCCGAAGCCTTCAGCTCGCGCCTGATTACGACCTGGTTGTTCTCGGTCGAGGCCGTGAGCTTTGAGCGCGCATACTCCGGGGTGCCGACCGTATCCGGGTGCAGGAACGGAAAATGCGTCTGGTCAATCAGGTTCTCGTGCATCGCCACATAGTCGGACTTGATGTGGAAGCTTCCGGTGACCGTGCCCCAGGACGGGTTGTCGAGCCATGACGTGTCCGGGATCAGCGCTTCGTCGGCAAGGTCCGGCGCACCCATCCAGATCCAGGTCAGGGGACCACGGTCGACGGTAGGAAAGGTGCGCACCGTCGCCGTGGACGGGGCACGGGAAAGCGCGGGCATATGGGCGCAGACACCGTCCGCGCCGAACTCCATTCCATGATAGCCGCAGACCAGCCGGTCGCCCATAAGCTTGCCGCGCGCCAGGGGGAAGGACCGGTGTGGACACCGGTTTCGCATAGCCACCGGGGCCCCCGCTTGCGTGCGCCAAAGCACAACATCGACGCTTAGCAGCCGGCGGGCGAGCGGTACGCGGCCAAATTCCGACGATCGACCGGCAACGTACCAGCAGTTGTAGATGAGAGGGGTCGCGTGATTGGCGAAGCTTCCAGGATCGTGCGGCTCCATAGCAGTGAAGATCGCGTTATCCGTGGGATGTGGGAGCTCAGCGTGAGGCAGTTCGATCATATCCATGGCTTTAACCCTCCCTGTGCATTCAGATGTCGAGTTCCAGAACACGCCCTTTGATGCGGGAGCAGCAGATGGTGATCTGCCTTCCTGCATCATGTTCCTCCTTGCTGAGGTAGCGGTCGCGATGATCCAGGCCGTCGCGGCATCCGATGACATCCGTGATGCACAGTCCGCACTCGCCACGGCGGCAATCGGACAGCGTATCGACGCCAATGGATTCCAGCGCATCCAGTATGGTCGTGCCAGCGCCGACCTTGATCACGCGGCCGGACTTCAGCCGCACCTCGAAATCCTCGTCATCTGCCCGATGTGCGGAGTTGAACACCTCGAAGCGGATGCGCTCCCGGCTCCAGCCCAGGCGGGTGCCGGCATTCCTGAGTGCCTCGATCATTCCCCCCGGCCCGCAGATATAGGCCGTGGTTTCCTCAGCCTGTTTGGCCAGCAGCGCAGCGAGGTCCGGGACACCGTTGCGTTTCGATTCGTGCATAATCAGGCGATCCCCGCAAAGCCGTTCGAGCTCGGGGAGGTAAGCCATCGATGAGCGTTCGAGACCGGCGTAGAACACGCAGAAGGATGCCTTGCGAGCCTGCAGCGAGCGCGCCATCGCGAAGATCGGCGTGATGCCGATGCCACCGGCCACGAGCAGGGTATGAGGCTGGCTCCTTGAAAGGCGGAACGCGTTGATAGGGTGCGAGACCCGAAGGCGCGTTCCGGGTTTGAAGCTGTCGTGGATGAAAGCGGAACCGCGAGGCCGGTTCTCGCGTTGCACCGCGATCCGCCAGAAGCCCTCTTGCATGTCGTCTGAATGTAGGGGACCGACCACCGAATAATGTCGCAGGAACTGCCCGTCTTCCCCACCGAAGCGCAGCTCGATATGGCTGCCGGCCTCGACCATGGGCAAGCGCCTGCCATTGGCTGCGCCGATCTGGAATTCGGCGATGCGGTCGGTCAGGGCGCGCCGCGAGAGCACGACAGCGTCGAAATACTTGCTGTGCATTTTTCCTCCTGCGGCGATTCGCTCTGCCTTGTTGACCAGCCGGGGAGCCGCCTTGCGGGATCTAGATAGGCGCAGGCTGGACACAACTACTTATGCATACAGTGAAACAAGCATTGCGAATTCCGTATATTGCTGGGAAGGTGAGCACTTTCGTTGCCGGAAGCCCCGCGATGAAGCCGAAAACCCTTCTGACAATCAGGCAGGTACGGGCCATCAATGCCGTGGCCCATCATGCCAGCCTGGGTCAGGCGAGCGAGCATCTCAATGTCAGCCAGAGCAGTCTCTCGCGCTATGTCGCCGAGGCAGAGCGTGTTCTGGGGCAGGCTCTGTTCCAGAGGGGATGGACAGGTATGGAGCCGACGTCCCAGGGTGAGATTGCCATTGCCCATTGCCGTCGCATGGTGCTGGCTATCGAGGACGCGCAGGCCGCGATCAAGTCGGGCGGCGCCCGGGTCGCGGATCTCGGGCACCACCTCACCTGGGAAATGCTCGAAGCCAACGATGCCGTGAGGGCGCAGGGAAGCGTGTCTCGGGCCGCACAGTACCTTCGGTGGTCTCAGCCTGACGTGAGCCGTGCTCTCGGGAAACTCACCGCCGCGATCGGCCGGTCACCATTCCGGCGGAGCCGTGCCGGCATGGCGGCAACCGGCGATGCCGACATCCTGTCTGGCCTCTATGGCAGGCTGGTGGCCGATGCGGTGACCATGCCCGAACTCCTGGCGGCCCTGACGGAGGAGGTGACCGGCCGTGTCGCCGTGGGCCTTCTCCCCTTCTCGGAGCAGGATGTCGTCACGACGGCGTTCGGGGAGGTTCTCCGGCGTCATAGGCATGTCCGCCTGCAGGCCGTGACCGGCAGCTATGCCGCTCTGACCGATGGCTTGCGGAAGGGCGAACTGGACTTCGTCCTTGGCGTGCTGCGCCGCCAGCCGGATCTCGACGCATTCGAGGAGATCCACCTCTATGATGAGGCCTTCGCCATTGTCGTCAGAGAAGGCCACCGCTTGGCCCAGGGCAAACCCGCCCTGTGCGATCTCGTGAACGAGAACTGGGTGGTGGCGCCGCATGGCACTCCCAGCCGCCGGTACTTCGAGGAACTCCTCCTGCGAGAGGGCCTCACGCCGCCGGCACAGACCTGCGAGATCATCACCTTTCATCTCGCCGAACAGATGATCATACACAGCGATGCCGTTGGTCTCCTCACCTATTCGGAGCGCAGGCGCAACGCTCTCAGGCGGGAATTGAGGATCCTGCCCCTCGATCTTTCGGGTGGCATATGCCCGATCGGCCTGACCGTCCGCAGGCATCAGCACCTGACGGAAGCGCAACAGGCCTTTCTGGACATTCTGACCGGGGTCCGGGACCGGATCGTAGCCGGGCAGTGCCGCCGGATCTGATCCTATACCGAGCAGCAAAGGATTATCCGGAATTCGCAATGCTTCTTCCATAACCTGCATGACCCGACTCATCCGCAGGTCTCTAGAGATGATGCTGCCGGAGACTATCGCTCCCGATCATCGTTGGGCCGGCCCAGAAAGATCAGCAGCTTACATGTAGGCAGCGTGTTCAGACGTTGCTGCGGACGTCATGGTCGGGAGGATGGAATGGACGTTGTTGCGCGCGCACCGATCGCGCTGATGCCGGAAACAATGACCCGCTTTCAGATTGGCATTGTCGCACTCTGCGTTGCGATCGCTGGTCTCGATGGCTTCGACGTCTTGGTGGCAGCCTTCACGGCCTCGGCCATCGCCAAGGAATGGGCGCTGAATCCTGCTACACTTGGCGTCCTGTTCGGTGCAGGTCTCGCGGGCATGGGATTTGGAGCACTCCTGATCGCGCCGCTGGGCGACAGGCTCGGCCGCCGCCCGACCGTGCTCCTCTGCCTTGGCATCCTGCTCGCTGGCATGCTGGCATCTGCCTTTGCTCGCGACATCGGAGAACTGGCCCTGCTGCGTTTCCTCACTGGATTGGGCATCGGAGGTGTTCTGGCCAACATCAATGTCGTCGTGGCCGAATACGCATCGGAGCGCCGGCGCGGGCTGTGCGTTGCCCTTATGTCGGTGGGCTATCCGATCGGGGCAACGCTGGGAGGAATGGCGGCGGTTTATCTGATCCAGATCTGGGGGTGGCGTTCAGTCTATGCCTTCGGTGGTCTCGTGGCACTGATCCTGATCCCCCTGACAATGCGGTTGCTACCGGAATCCTTGTCGTTCCTCCGGGCTCGACGCCCCGCCGATGCGCTGGAGAGGGTTAATCGCATCCTTGCGCGGCTCGGATGCGCGCCGATGGCGACATTGCCGGCTCTCCCTCTCTCCAGCGAGCAGTCCATGTCGCGCGATGTGTTGGCGATTTTCCGGAGCCCGATGCGGGCAGGCACCATCGTCAGCAGCTTCCTCTACTTCTCTGTCATGGCGACCTGCTACTTCCTGTTGAGCTGGACCCCGAAGCTCCTGACGGATCTCGGGCTGAGCGTGAGCGGCGGCATTTCCGGGTCCCTCCTGATGAACGTCGGTGGCACGGCGGGATGCATCCTGTACGGCTTCTACGCGGAACGCTTCGGTGTGCGGCGGCTGGCGGTGTGCTTCATGGTAGGTCTGAGTGTCATGACGCTCGTGTTCGGAGTGCTGCCAGCGGATGCGATGCTGCTTCTCGTGGCAGCCCTGGCACTCGGGTTCTTCCTGCACACATCCATCACGGTGCTCTACGTGGTGGTGCCGACTGTATTTCCGCCGACCTTGCGAACAACTGGTACAGGCTTCTCGTGGACTTGCTCCGGTTTAATGGAGAGGTGTTGGATCAGCTGGCGGCCATCTTCTCGAACTGGGCCGGGCTTGTGAAGTCGAGCGCGGAGTGGCGCCGGACAGGGTTGTAGAAACCATCGATGTAGCGGCCGATAGCCTGCTCGGCATCCTGGCGTGTTTCGAACATGGTGCGCCAGACGAGTTCCGACTTCAGTGTCTTGAAGAACGTCTCAACCATGGCGTTATCGTAGCAATTTCCCTTGCTCGACATCGAGATCAGGATGCCGTGCTTTCGGAGTTCGGCCTGGTAGTCGGCGGAGCAATATTGGCTGCCGCGGTCCGCGTGATGGATCAGCCCTGGCGTCGGGCGGCGCATGATGAGGGCCTTGCGGAGGGCGGTCAGGGCCAGCTCCCGATGCAGCCGATCCGCCATGGCCCAGCCGACGGCGCGGCGCGCGAACAGGTCGATGACCACGGCCAGATACAGCCAGCCTTCGCAGGTCCAGATATAGGAGATGTCGCTGCCCCATTTCTGGTTGGGACCCTCCGCCGAGAAGTCCTGGTCCAGCAGGTTGGGCGCGACCGGCCAGGCATGATGGCTGTCGGTGGTCCGCTTGAACCGCCGCTTCTGCCGGGCGCGGAGGCCGTTCTCCCGCATCAGGCGGGCCGTCCGGCGGCGCCCGACAGCCAAGCCGCTGTCCTGCAGTTCCCGCGTCATCCGCGGGCTGCCGTAGGTGCCGTTGGACAGCGTAAACGCCGAACGGACATGGGCCAGCAGCACCATGTCCTCGTGCTGGCGGCGGCAGGCCGGGCGGCCCCTCCAGGCAAAGTAGCCGCTCTGGCTGACGCCAAGAACGGAGCAGAGACGGTGCACGGGGAACTCCTCTTTCGCCGCATCGATGAGCGCGAACCTCACCGACTTCCCTCCCGAGCGAAAAAAGCCGTGGCTCGCTTGAGGATGTCCCGCTCCTGGCGAAGGATCTCGTTCTCCCGCCGCAGCCGCTTCAACTCGGCCGCGACGTCCTCCTGACCCGAGCGGTCCGGCGCATCGATCTGCCGGTCCCGGCTCCGGCTGATCCACCGCACCAGCGTCGACAAACCAATCCCAAGATCCTCGGCGATCTCACGCTGGCTCCTCCCGCTCGTCCGGACCAGCCGGACTGCCTCGTCCTCAAATTCCTTCGTGAACCGTCTCGGCTGCGTCATGGAGTTCCTCTTGCCTCATCAGGAACCCTCCACTTTTTCGAAGCAAGTCCATCTGCGCCTGCAGCCGCATCACTGGAGTGCGGCCTATGCCTGTCTCGGCGAGCGCAACCGCGAAGCGGGTCTGCGAATCTGTCCCGTCGCCACCCTGGGCGGCGGCGATGCGGCGAAGCAGATGAACGTGGAGTTCCGCGCCACCGATGCCACGGCCAACGCCTATCTGGCGCTGGCTGGCCTGATCACCGCCGGCCTCGCTGGCTTGGCGGAAGAATTGCCGCAGCCAGCGCTGGTCAATGCCGATCCGTCGGAACTGTCCCCCGAGACCCTTGCGGAACGAGGCGTGCGCCGCCTTCCGGGAGACCTGCCAGCGGCGCTGGAGGCGTTCCAGGCGGATCCGGTCCTCATGGGCTGGGTCCCACCGCTGCTGGCGGGCTGCCTGCTCTCGGTGAAGCGCAAGGAGATGTCACTGGTGCACGGGCTTGACCCAGCCGCGCTCTGCGAACGCTACCGGGCGGTGTACTGATGCCCTTGCTTCAGCCCGGGGAGCCACCGGCCTTCACCGTGGAGAATCCCAGCGGCCGCTTTCCATGCCTGCTGCTCTGCGAGCATGCCAGCCGCCGGATCCCGCAGGCGCTGGGCGATCTCGGCCTGCCCGCCGGCGAGATCGAACGGCATATCGGCTGGGATATCGGCGCGCTCGTCATGGCGCGCCGGCTGTCGCGACTGCTGGATGCGGCACTCTTCTCCACGGGATATTCCCGCCTGGTCATAGACTGCAATCGGCCGCTCGAAGCGCCCTCCTCCATCCCCGAGCGCAGCGAAGATACGGTCATCCCCGGCAATCTCGGCCTTTCCCCGGCCGATCGGGCCGCGCGGCGGGACGAACTCTTCCTGCCTTTCCACAACGCGGTCGCGCTGCATCTGGATACGCATGGGGAACGGCGCTGCGTCATGGGCGTCCATAGCTTCACACCACACTACCGGGGTGAGACGCGGCCCTGGGAGGCGGGGTTCCTTTATGCCAGTGCCCGTCGGCTCGCGGCGCCCCTCATGGACGGGCTTCACGCCCAGGGTTTCGAGGTGGGCGACAACGAGCCCTACCGGATCGATCCGGCGGAGGATTACACGGTGCCCGTGCACGGCGAGGCGCGTGGCCTGCCTGCCCTTCTGATCGAGATCCGGCAGGACCTGATCACGACGGAAGCCGATGCGAGGGCCTGGGCGGACCGGCTGGCGCCGCTGATGCGCGATGCGGTCGCCAATATCGGGGAGCACACACCATGACCCAGGAAGCAGCGGTGCGGGCCGCCGTGGCCGCGGATACGGACTGGATGCAGGCGTTCCTTGCGCAGCTGGTGCGGACGCCGAGCGTGAACCCGAAATTCGAGGCCGATCCGGCCCTGAACCGGGAGGCAGAGGTCCAGAACATTCTGGAGGAGGAGTTGCGGGCACTGGGCTTCGCCACCAGTCGGCAGGAGCCGCTCCCGGGGCGGCCGAACCTGATCGGCCTGTGGCCAGGCGGGCAGGCCAACAGCTTGGCCCTATGCGGCCATGTGGATGTCGTGCCGGTGGGCGATGCCTCGGTCTGGGTGCATGCGCCTTTCGGCGCCGAGGTCGCCGATGGCCGGATGTACGGGCGCGGCACAGTGGACATGAAGGCCGGGTTGGTCGCCTGCCTCGCCGCCTGCAGGGCCTTTCGCGCCCTGGAGATCCCGCTTTCGGGACGCCTGGAGTTCCATGCGGTCGTAGATGAGGAGGCTGGTGGCTTCGGCGCCATGGCGGCAGCGGCGCGGGAGCCGCGCCCCTCGGCCGTGCTGGTGGCGGAAGGAAGTGGCAACGCGGTCCGGCCCTGGGTCGGCGGCCTGGACTGGGTGCGGGTGACGGTCCGTGGCCGCAACGGGCATTCCTCGCGCCGCTTCGCCTCTATCTACCCGTCGGAGGCCGCGGCGGGCATTCCCGTGCGCAGCGTCAACGCGCTCGAACTCGGTGCGCGGGTGCTGGCTGCGGTGCAGGCGCTGGAGGTGCAATGGGGTCGGGAGAAGCGCTTCCCCTATCTGCCTGCTGGGATGAACACGATCTCGCCCGGCATGATGATCGCGGGCGTGGGCATGGGCGCCGACGGGTTGCCCAACGTACTGAATAACCCGGGCATCGTGCCGGACACCTGCGTACTGGATTTCGACCTGAAGTTCCTGCCGCATGAGGATCCGGTCACCATCCGGCGGGAATTCGAGGAAGCGCTCCTGCGGTTTGCCGCCACCGACCCCTGGTTGGCCGAACATCCGCCGCATGTGCAGTGGGATCTCTACGGCCTGCACTTCCCGCCCGTAAATACCCCGGTCGATCATCCGCTGGTCGAGGCGCTGGTGGAAAGCCGGAAAGCGGTAGGCCTGCCGGTGCAGCTGGAAGGCATGCTGGGGGTGACCGATGCCGCGCATTACGCGGCGCGTGGCATTCCTGGCGTGGTGTACGGTCCTTTAGGCGCGAATGCGCATGGGCCGGACGAGTACGTGATTGTGGAAAGCGTCGTCGAGGCCGCGCAGGACATCGCCGCAACTATTCTTCGCTACTGCGGATGAGGTGAGAACGACTGTCCCGGTATCACCAAATTCAGCATTGTCAACTCAGTGAAGCCGATGCTGGGTTTGCATGGCATTGGAGTGGAGTTACCGGGACTGGAGAGGGGGCCAGAGAGAAGCCGCGTGCGGGAGCCAAGTGCGGAGTGTAAGCACTTGGCATTGTAGAAGCTCTCGATGAAGGAGGACACAGCCATGCAGGCTCGGTCCTGCGAGGCGAACGACCGACAGCCCTCTACGCGGTCGGTCTGGGCAACCCAGTTCCAGATCGCCTGCACCGAGGGTTCGAACTTGTCTGCTCGGGGCAGACACGACACGATGCAGCGCAAGCCAGGAATGCCCGCGCTCGAACGGGGACAGGGAGTAGAGATCACACCATGCAAGCTGAGACCAAGATTGCACTCGCCATCGCTTTTGCACTGGCGTCCTCGCCGGGCATGGCCCAGACGCCCGTCAACCTGGAGGCACTAAAGGGCCTCGCGCCGGTTGCCACCATGACGAAGACTCATGCCGGCCGTGCGGCCCTATCGTCCAACCTGGCGATGACGGGGGCGATCCAGACCGGTAGCCTGCCCCAGACCACGCAGCTGCCCTTCCATAGCCAGCAGCAGCAGGCGCTGCGCGACGCCTTCATCACCGACGGCAACCTGGCGCAGCTCGCCGAGGGGTTGGGCACCACGCTGGGCGCAGCATACCAGGCGCGGGCACACTACGTCGACCGCAACCACTTCACCAGCATCTCGCCTGCCATCGCCAATCTGATTGCCTACACCAATGCCACCACCGGGCAGGATTCCAACTCGGGCAAGTACTTCTTCGCCAACCTCACCACCGACGGCAAAACGCCAGCGTCGGCAGAGGCAGCGGAGATGCTGAAGGCCCGCGGCGGTCTGTCCGACCCGTTCGGCACCAGCTATAGCCGGCCGGGTGGCTCGCCGGGTTCGAACGCATTCGGCAACTCCCGTCCGTTCCAGACGGAGCCGGTGGTGCTGCCCATCATCGGGCCGGACTATTTCAACGCCCCGTCCGATAACGTGGTGTACAACCGCGGGCCGACCATGAACCTGGTGGACAGCCCGTCCTATCCCAGTGGGCACACGACCTACGGCTACATGGGCTCGCTGGTGCTGGCTGTGCTGGTGCCGCAGCGCTACCAGCAGATGATCGCGCGCGGGGCGGAGTACGGCAACGACCGCATCCTGATGGGCGCGCACTATACGATGGACGTGCTCGGTGGCCGCACTCTTGCCCTCTACGACTTGGCACATCTGCTGGCCAACGACCCGAAATACGTCAATCGCCCCCTGCTGAGTGACCCTGCGCCCCAGGGGGCGGTGTCGCCACCTTCCAACACCATTGCCGACTACCGGGCCGCCATCACGAGCGCGCGCGACGAGCTGACGGTCGTGCTGGAAGCCGCCTGTGGCAAGAAGGTGGATGCCTGCGCTCAGGAGGATACCGGCCGCTTCAGCGACCCAGCCCTCAATGCCGCTGCCTACACCGCGACCCAGACTTATGGCCTGCCGGTCGTGTACCCGGAAACGGCTGGCAAGATCGAGGACGTGGGCAAGGTGGCGCCGGAGGCCGGATACCTGCTTACCGTCGCCTTCCCCTATCTGTCGCTGGACCAAGCCAACCAGATCCTGACGGAAACCGAAGGTCCGGGCGGTGGCTTCCTGGACGATGGCTCCGGGTTCGGCGTGTACTCCCGCCTCAACCTGTATGCGGCGGCCGGCCGCGCAGCGGCAATGGCGCCGAAGTAGTCGGCTGTGAACAAACCGATCAGCCTGAAGCGACGCTGATCGGTTAGCGTTCTGCTGGGTCGGGGCGCCGGAGCAGGATGTCCAGCCGAGCGACCAAGAAAGCCCTGAGGTGGGATCTCGGTCGGGAATGACGATCTCGGCCGATGTCCGGCTCTATAGCGTCTCCCCCGTCGCTTCGCTGAATCAGGCCCGGCGTCCGCCCGTTCGAGAATCTGCTCGATGGCCAGGGACCGGCATCCCGTCGGGAGCACGGGCCTAGGCAAGGCACTGATCCTCGACCTGCCGGAAGCGCAGTGGGAGGAGTTCGTCAGCCGTGGCCGCGCAGGCCCGGTGCGCGTCGGCGGCAAGGCGCGGCTGGAGCACATGCGGCTCTATGCAGCACGAGCGGGGAGCTTCCGACCCTGGGGAGAACGAGCTGGAGATGTTTCTGTGTCGCCGCCCCACAGCCGCTCCACGGGCCGGAGAGCAAATTCCGCCAGCGTGAAGGCCAGCCACCCAGCCAGCGCCGTGATACCGATGGCGAGCAGCCTGCGTATTCCGACGGATGCCAGCCGGTGATTCCGAGGCAAGCCACCGCCCTCCAGAGATAGTGCAGCACGCCATTGATGCGCAGAAACACCTTATCGAGGTGCCAAGTGGCGCCCGGCTTCGGACGGCGATGTCCCGTTCCGCCAGGATCAGTTCCACATCATGCAGGCGCAGGCTGAACACGTGATAAAGCCAGACCGTATGGCTGATGATCTCCGCCGGGAAGCGGTATCCAGGATAGGTGGCGGGGTCTGACGTCATCTCGTCAGGCTGACCCGGCTCGACCGTCCCGACTACCGCCCAGCAACTTGCCAACGCCGATCCCGGAGATCGGCCTGGCTTGACCTTGGTGCCGCCCGCGCGCCTGCGGTCCCCGGTCCAACCCTATCGGTTCACGCTGACCTGATACTGGAACGCATCGGCTCGGTAGTAGAGCTGCTCCGCATCGATCGGCGTGCCGCCCGCATCATGTGTCAGGCGCTCGATCCGCAGGAGGGGCGCTCCTTCCGTCACTTCTAGCAGGGTGGTGAGGGGCGGGGCCGCCGCGATGGCACCGATGACGAGATCGGCCCGGCCCAGCCGCACGGCGAGATCCCCCTCCAGCATCGCGAAGACATCGCGGCTTTCCAGATCCATGTCGGCGAGCCGCTGGCCGAGAGCCGAGGGGAGCCAGGTGTCTTCCACCGAGAGGGGCGCCTCATCGAGCAGCCGCAGGCGACGGATGGCCGTCACCGGAGTGCCCTCCGGCAGATGCAGCCGCTCGGCAGCATAGGCCGTCGCCGGCTCCTCCCGCACATGGAGGACGCGGTTGCGGATGCTCCTCCCCGTCGCGGCCATGGCCTCGGCCAGCCCCTGCAACGCATGGAGCGGCTGCACCGCGCGCGGGCGCGCGACGAACCAGCCCTTGCCAGGCACCGCAAAGGCCAGGCCTTCCCGCGCCAGCTCCCCGACGGCCCGCCGGACCGTGATGCGAGACACGGAAAAGCGCGACTGCAGGGCTGCCTCGGAGGGCAGTTGGTCGAAGGTCTTCAGCCGGCCGGCGGCGATATCCGACCGCAGCGTATCCCGGATCACGTCATAGAGCGGCCGGGGGTAGGCCGTATCGCCGCCTGCTCCTTCTGTCGTCACATGGCTGCCTTTCTATGCAGGTCAGTTCGTCCGAGGGATCTTTTTGCCCATCTCTTACAGGATTTCCTCTGTTATGACGAGATATGACTAGTTATGACGTGGCATCCGCTGAGAGACAATGGGAGCCTCACTTGATCAGGATGCTCGGCCGCGCCGGCCGCGTGCCCGCCGCCCTCGCGGGCGCCGTGCTCATCTGGTGGGTTCTCAGCGCCTTGCCGGGCGTGAATCCCGTCTTCCTGCCGAACCCACTTGCCGTCGCCCGTGCCTTCGTCGAGCTGTGGCAGGACGGGACCCTTCTTGGCGACCTGCGCGTTTCGCTCGGGCGCGCGGCCATCGGCTTCGCCATCGGCTCCATCCTGGGCGTGCTGGTGGGGTTGCTGACATCGCGCACGCGCCTGATCGGCCATGCCGTGACGCCCATGCTGATGCTGCTGCGGCCCATCCCCGCCATCGCCCTCGTGCCGCTCGCCATCGTCTGGTTCGGCATCGGGGAGGGATCGAAGCACTTCGTGATCGCCTACACCGTCTTCCTCGCCGTCTGGCTCAGCACGCATCACGGCGCCTCCTCCGTCGCGGGCACCTATATCCGCGCCTCCCGCTCTCTGGGCGCCGGCCATCTGCGGGAGTTCTTCGAGGTCGTGGTGCCCGCCGCCGCGCCGCATATCGTGGCGGGCCTGCGCATGGGGGCGGCGTTGGCCTTCCTCTCCCTGGTCGCGGCGGAGCTGACGGGTGCCTCCTCCGGCATCGGCTTCCGCATCCAGGAGGCGCGCCAGTTCATGCAGACCGACGTGATGTTCGTGAACCTGATCCTCCTTGGCGTGCTCGGGGCGGCGCTGGATGCTGCCTTCGTCGCCGCCAGCCGCCGCCTCGTGCACTGGGAGGTCATGTGAGCACCGCCCCGCTTTCCGTCGGCGAAGTCCGCGCGACCGCGGCCGAGGTCCTCTTCATGGGCCGCCGCGGGCCGGTACAGGCGCTGGCCCCCACGGACCTGCTTCTGCGGCCGGGTTCCTTCACCGCGCTCATCGGCCCCTCCGGCTGCGGCAAGTCCACCCTGCTCAACGCCATCGCCGGCTTCGCGCCCCTGTCCGGCGGCGTGGTGACGCTGGATGGCCGCCCCATCCGCGGACCTGGCCCTGAGGTCGGCGTCGTCTTCCAGCAATATGCGCTGTTCCCCTGGTTCACCGCGCGCGGGAATGTGGAATTCGCGCTCAAGCGGCTCGGCCATTCCGCCGCTGACCGGCGCCGGACGGCGGATGGCGCGCTGGCGGAGGTCGGCCTCGCCGGACGGGGCGATTCCTATCCCGGCCAGCTTTCGGGCGGCATGAAGCAGCGCGTGGCGCTGGCGCGCACCCTGGCGGCGCGGCCCAAGGTGCTGCTGATGGACGAGCCTTTCGGGGCGCTGGACGCCCAGACCCGGGCCTCGATGCACGAGTTGCTGCTCGGCGTCTGGGAGGCGCACCGCACCACCGTGCTCTTCGTCACGCATGACGTGGACGAGGCGCTGGTGCTAGCGGATCGTGTCCATGTCATGGCGGCCGGCCCCGGCCGGATCATCGAGACGATCGAGCTGGGCGATCGTGCCGCCCGGGTCGGCGCCGAGGTGGGTCCCGAATATCTCGCCCAGCGCAACCGCATCATGAGTCTCCTCCGCCACGCGTCCCCGGCCGAGGCGGCCTGACCCCTATCCCGATGGACCGACCGATGACCCGCGTCACACGCCGAGCCCTTGCCGGCTCCCTCCTCCTCGCCCCCGCGATCATCCCCGGCCTGGCGCGTGCCCAGGCCGCGCGGCCCGTCCGGGTCGGCGGCGGCCTCTTCGCCGAGGCGCCGCAATTCGCGCTGGCGCAGGAGCGTAACCTGTTCGGGGCTGCGGGCCTGGCTCCGGCCGTCACCAACTTCCCCACCGGGCGGGAGGCCTTCGAGGCCTTGATCGGCGGCCAGGTCGATCTCGCGATGATGGCGGAGTTGCCTGTCGTGGTCGGGGCACTGCGCGCGCAGAAGTTCGGCGTTGTCAGCACGCTGTCCCGCTACAAGGGCATGCGCATCGTCACGAAGAAGCGGGACGGCGCGGCCCCCACGCTGGCCTCGCTGGCGGGTCGGAAATTCGGCGTCACGCTGGGCACCAACACGCATTTCATGCTGATGACGGAACTGGCTGCGGCCGGCATCCGGGCCGAGATCGTCAATATCGGCCCGCCCGACCTCATCGCGGCCCTCGCGCGCGGCGATGTGGATGCGGCGGCCCCCTTCCCGAACGCCTATGCCGGGGCGCGCCGCGCGCTGGGCGCCGACTATGCCGAGATTCCCGTCACGACCTACCAGCCGACCTATCTCCTCGTCGCCTCCGAGCCCTTCGCCCGGGACGTCGATGTGACAGGCCGTTTCCTTTCCGCCCTGCTCAGGGCCGAGGCGGCCATGGCGACCGAGACCGAGGCGGCGCAGGCGGCGGTCGCGAAGCTGGCGGGCCGGGCGCAGAACCTGGAGGCCGTGCGCGCGGCCTGGCCCGATTACGATGCAAGGATCACCCTCGACCGGCCGCTGCTCGACCTGATGGAGCGCGAGGGCCGCTGGCTGGCCGAGACCGGGGCTGCCCGTGGCGCTTCCGCCGACCCCGCTGTCTTCCGCGCGGCGATCGCGGAGGCGCCGCTGCGCGCCGTGAGCCCCGATCGCGTGACCCTGGGCTGATCGATGCCGTCCCTTTCGCCCGAGATCCTGTCCGCGCCCCGCCTGCTGCTGCGGCCGGGGCAGGTCCTGCTGCCGGAAGGCTTCGCGGCGGATATCGCCGTCCTGGTGGAGAATGGCCGCTTCGCCGCGGTCGGCCCGGCCACCGCGATCCTCGCCGCGAATGCGGACCTCGTCCCCATCGACCTGCCGGATCATGCGCTGATGCCCGGCTTCATCGACGCGCATCATCATCTGACGCAGGCCATCGGCAAGTCGCTCGCCTTCGGGGAGCCCTCCGAGATCTTCCGCCGCATCTGGGTGCCGATGGAATCCCATCTGGGCGGGGAGATGGCGTGGCTCTCCGCGAAGCTCGCGGCGTTGGAGGCGTTGCGCGGCGGCTTCACGACCGTGGTGGATGCCGGGACGCGGCACGAGGGCGATCTCGATCCCATCGCCGTGGCGGTCCGGGAGGCCGGGCTCCGCACCGTGCTCGGCCTGATCTGCAACGATGCGGCGGGGCCGGAGCCGGCCGATCCGGCCCCGATTCTCGCGCGGGCGGAGCGGCACCTTGCCCGTTGGGGCCAGGACAGCCTGGTCCATCCCTCCCTCGCCATCTCCATCCCGGAGGTGGCGACCGATGCCATGCTGCACCGGGTCGCCTCCCTCTGCGCCGAGGCGGGCGTGCCGTTCCAGACCCATGCCAATGAGCATCTCGTCGCCGTGGAGCGCTCGCTCGTCGCGCGCGGGCTTCGGCCGGTGGAGCATCTGCGGGCCGCCGGCGCGCTGAACGCATCGGCGCTCCTGGCCCATGCGACCCTGGTCACGCCGCGCGAGATCGGCCTGCTGCGCGACAGCGGCGCCGCGGTGGCCTATTGCCCCGTTGCCTCGCAGTGGAAGGGGAACGCCGTTGCGCCCGCCACCGCCATGCTGGAGATGGGCGTGCCGCTGGCGCTGGGCACCGACGCCACCCGGAGCGATGCCTTCCGCCTGCTCGACGCGGCGGAAGCCTCGCAGCGCCTTGCCTATGGCATCCCGCAGGGCGACTTCTCCTGCGGTGGCGGCTGGCCCTGGATGGTCCACGCCACCGCGGCCTCGGCGGACACGCTCGGCCTCGGCGCTGTCACCGGCCGCGTCGCGCCGGGCCTCGCGGCCGATTTCCTTCTGGTGGACCTCGCCGTACCGGAACTCGTGCCGTCGCGGGACCTGATGTGGGAACTGACCCGCTTCGGCAACCGCGACCAGATCGAGGCTGTCTTCGTCGCGGGCCGCCTCCGGCTCTGGCACGGCTGGCCCCTGGACTGGGACGCGCGTGCGGCCATGCGGGAGGTGGCGGCCCGCGCCGGGGCCGCCGTCGCCGGTTCGCCGATCGTCAAGATCCACCCGCTCTCGGCAGCCCATCGCGCCGCCGCGGCCAGCGGCACGCACTGACCGCCCCCAGGGATCGTTATGCTCCTCGTCATGACCTGCATCGCGCTGGTGGCGGCCGGCGCCGCGATCCAGGTCGCGGTCGGTGCCGGCCTCAGCATCGTCTGCGGCGCCGCGCTCTTTCTCTGGCTCGGCACCGGCGCCGGCGTGCCGGTCCTCCTGCTGCTCAACCTCCTCGTCTCCATCCTTGGCACTGCCCTCGGCGGGGTGCGGTTGCGCTGGGGGGATGTGGCCCTGGCATCGGGCTCGATCCTGCTGGGCTGCGCGGCGGCTGCCCTGTTGCCGCCAATCCCCGAGGCCGCGCTGAAGGCGATGACAGCCGCCGTCCTGCTCCTGGCCGCCTTGCCGCGCCGGCCGGCGCGCGGCGCCGCGCCCGCCTCCGATCAGGGCTGGAAGGGCATCGCCGGAGCCGGCGTCGTGACAGGCATGCTCACCCTCTGGACCGCCAGCCCCGGCCCGGTGACCCCCGTCGCGCTGGCCCGCGCCGGGCGTTCCGGCAACGAGGTGCGGCGCGTCATGCAGCCGGTCTCCTGCGTGGGGTATGGTGTGGCCCTCGCGGTCACCGGCCTGCCCACCACCAGTGCCACGGGGGCTGGCATTCTGTGGAGCCTGATCGCCGCCTGTCTCATCGGGGCGGGCTGCGGCTTCACGCTACGGCCCAGGATCGAGCCGGGCCGCGTCGTCAAGCTGATCCGCCTCATCGCGGTGGTGGCTGCCGGGCTGCTTCTGCTCTCGCTGCGGACCTAGGGCAGGTCCCGGGACCGCATCGGCGGCCGCCTGGCCGGATCACAGGCCGTGCCCCTGGCTGTGATGTCAGGGCGCCAGCCGAGGGGCGGATGCTGGCCGATGAGGTCATGGAAACGACGGTCCACATCGATCGCGGACATGGCCGGTCTTCCCGCCAGCAGGTGTTGTGACAGATGAACCGATGTTCCATTGCCTGTTCGATATGTTTCTGGAAGCCGTTCCTGGACCTCCACGGACACGCGCAAGCCTCATTCATGCTCGATTGATGATTTCGGATTGATCATCCAGGCCAACACAGCCGCATTCTTCTTCCCGAGGGGCGCATTATGCTCGAATGCCTCTCAAGTTTTCTCCCGATTCCTGAAACGCCGGTTTAGCCTCCAGTGCCGGACAAGCCCTGGAGAATGCCGCCGTGACCGCCCCGAAGCTCTCGCGCCGCGCCCTGCTCGCCAGTTCCAGCCTTTTCCTGTTGCCCATCCTCGCGATGGGCAGCGCCCTCGCCGCCACGCCGGGGGACAAGATCCGCAAGATCACCCTGCTCTGCGCTGCGCAGGCCAGCGACCCGCAGGAATTCCAGGCAGCACAGCTGATCGCCGCCGCATGGCGGCAGCTTGGCCTCGATGTCGAGGTCAAGGGCCTGCCGCGGCCGCAACTCTCGGATGTCGTCTGGAACAACCGGACGAAGTGGGACACCACGATGTGGCGCATGGTCGGTCGGCCAGAGCGGAGCGATCCCGACGAGTTCACCTTCAACTTGTACAACCCGGCCACCATCGCCACCGGGTACAACTTCGTGGCCTACAACAACCCGGATTTCCAGAAGCTCGCTGAGGCGCAGCGGGCGCAGCCGGATCCGGAAAAACGCCGTGAGCTGCTGTACCAAGCGCAGGACATGATCAATCGGGACCAGCCCTATCTGTTCCTGGTCTATCCCAAGAATGTCCTTGCCTATGACAAGTCCGTCTGGAAGGCGGAGAGCATCGTCGAGCAGAGCGGCATCGGCATCCGCAACTTCTGGACCTTCCTGCGCGCGGAACCGGCCGGGGCGAAGAAGGACATGGTCTGCAACGCCGCCGAATCGCTGATCGCTCTGAACCCGCTCTATATCAGCGGTGCCATCGACAGCTGGGTGACCGAACTGATCTGGGACCGGCTGATGCGGGTCGGCCCCGACGGCCTGCCGCAGCCCTGGGCGGCGGAGACGGTGACGCAGGTCGATCCCGCCACCATCGACGTGGTGCTGCGCCAGGGCCAGACCTGGCATGACGGGAAGCCCGTCACCGTGGAGGATGTGGTCTTCTCCTTCGAGGCGCCGGCGACCAGCGACAAGTCGCCGATGTACAAGCCCTTCGTGGAGAACATCGCCTCGGTGAAGGCGGTGGACGAGCATACCGTCCGCTTCGTGCTGAAGACGCCGAGCGCGGCCTTCATGACTTCGACCCTGGCCAAGATCAACCTGACGCCCAAGCATGTCTGGAGCCCGATCCTGGCCGATCTGGCGAACAAGCCACAGAATGCCGAGACGGTGCAGGAGGAGCGCCCGATCGGCTCCGGCCCCTTCAAGGTGGCCCGCTTCAAGCTGAACGAGGAGATCGTGCTGGAGGCCAATCCGGCGCATTGGGAAAAGCCCCGGATGGATCGCTGGATCCTGCGGGTGATCACCAATACCGGTGCCGCCCTCGGCATGCTGCCGCGCGGCGAGATCAACTTCCTGACCGACTACCGGGGCGATCCGAAGCTGCTGGCCGATCTCGCCAGGAACAATCCCAGCATCCAGGTCGTCGCTACCACGGATATGGGTTTCCGCTTCGTGGCGCCGAACGCGCGCCGCCCGCCCTTCGACGACGTGCGTTTCCGACGCGCCCTTTCCCTCGCCATCAACCGCCAGCTCATGGTGGCGGCTGCCTGGAACGGCTTCGCGGCCCCTGCCAATTCCTTTGTCTCGCCGGCCCTGCAGTTCTGGGCGAAGCCCGGCATCGATGATCTGAAGCCGAACATGGCCGAAGCGAAGAAGCTGCTGGAGGAGGCGGGCTATGTGATCGCCGCTGGCAAGCTGCATTACCCCGCCGGAGTGAAGGAAACGCAGACGGAAGGCTGAGCGTCGTGCCCTACCTGATCCGGCGCCTGCTGCACATGGTCTTCGTGCTCTGGGCGATCGCCACGGTCGTCTTCCTGATGTTCCGCCTGATGCCGGGCGATCCGAGCACGGCCTTCATCGATCCCACCTTCACTGAGGACCAGCAGCGCGAGATCCGGGCGCAGTTCGGGCTGGATAGGCCGCTGCCGGAGCAATACCTCGTCTATCTGGGCAATCTCCTGCGCGGCGAGTTCGGGCTCTCCTTTCGCCAGCGTCAGCCGGTTCTGGGCCTTGTCCTCGACGTCCTGCCGAACACCCTGCTGCTGACGGTCAGCGCGCTGCTGGTCGCCTATCTGATCGGCACGGTGCTGGGGGCCCTGATGGCTTGGCGGCGTGGCGGGGCCTTCGAGGCGGTCGCGGTGCCGGTGGTGCTGGCGACCCGGGCGGCTCCGGAGTTCTGGGTCGGCATGGTGATGCTGGCGGTCTTCGCCTTCGGCCTTGGCTGGTTCCCGTCGGGCGGCGCCAACACGGCCGGGGCGCAGTACGGCTCGGAGTGGTCGCGTGTCCTCTCGCTCGACTATCTCCGCCATCTCGCTCTTCCGGCCCTGACGCTGGCCATCTACCTGCAAGGGCTGCCGGCGCTGCTGATGCGCTCCTCGATGCTGGAGGTGATGCGCGAGGAGTTCGTCACCATGGCGCGCATGAAGGGCCTCTCCGAACGCTCGATCATGATGCGCCATGCCGCGCGCAACGCGTTGCTGCCGCTGGTCACCGCCTTCGCCCTCGGCTTCGGCCAGTCCGTCGGCGGCAACGTGGTGGTGGAGAACGTCTTCTCCTGGCCCGGCCTCGGCCGCCTGCTGGCCGACGCGATCGCGGCCAGCGACTATCCCCTGGCGCAATGCGCCTTCCTGCTGATCGCGCTGGTGCTGGTGCTGATGAACTTCCTGGCCGATCTCCTTTATGGTCTGCTCGACCCCCGGGTGTCCCATGGCCGGGGCTGAGGCGGGCGTGGCGGCACTGCCTGCCCTGGCACCGGACACCCCGCGCACCGGCGCCTGGCGTGCCTTCCGGCAGTTGCGGCGCGATCCCTATGCGCTGGCCGGCCTGGCCATCTACCTCGTCTTCGTGGCGGTCGGGCTCGGTGCGGACTGGCTCGCCCCCTACGATCCGATGGAGATCCTCTTCGCCCCGGACGGCAACCTGGCCGCCGCCCTGCCGCCCGGCGCGGAGCACTGGCTCGGCACCACCAATCTCGGGCGGGACATCTTCTCGCAGCTCGTGATGGCCACCCGGCCCTCCCTGATCGTCGGGCTCTCGGCCGCCGTCGCGGTGGCCACCATCGGCACGGCCGTCGGGCTGCTGGCCGGGTATTTCGGCGGCTGGATCGATCAGGTCCTGATGCGGCTGGTGGATCTGATCCTGGGCCTGCCCTTTCTGCCCTTCGTGATCGTCGTCACCGCCCTGCTGGGTCCGGAACTGCGCAACATCGTCCTGGCCGTGGTGCTGCTGCTCTGGCCGAACGCGGCCCGGGTGATCCGCAGCCAGGTCCTGACCCTGTCCCAGAGGCAATTCGTCGAGGCCGCCCGCGTCACCGGTGCCAGCGAATGGCGGATCCTCTTTGTCCATGTCGCCCCGGGCGTCTTGCCCTTCTCCGCCCTCTACGGGGCCTTCGCCGTCGGCTGGGCGATCATGGTGCAGGCCAGCGTCTCCTTTCTCGGCTTCGGCGGCAGCGAGACGATCTCCTGGGGCACGATGCTGCAGGACGCCTATGCCTCGCAGGCGCTGGACCGGGGGCAGTATGCCTGGTTCCTGCCGGCGGGGCTCTGCATCGTCCTGGTCGTCCTGGCGGGGTTCCTTCTCAGCCGGGGCTACGAGGAACTGCTCTTTCCCAAGCTGAGGGACGAGTGATGGGCGAGCTTCTGGCGGTCCGCGACCTGGCGGTCGCCTATGGTGGCGGCGCCGTACATGCGGTGGATGGCGCCAGCCTCTCGGTGGCGCAGGGGGCTATGCTGGGCCTCGTCGGCGAGTCCGGCTGTGGCAAGACCACCCTGGCCCGCGCCCTGATGGGGGTGATGCCGGCCGGGGCGGCGGTAACCCGCGGGGAGATCCTGCTGGACGGCACGGACCTCGTGGCCCTGCCGGCGACGGAGCGGCGCGCCCGCCTGTGGCGGGAGATCGCCTTCGTGCCACAGACCGCGATGAGCGCCCTGGACCCGGTCTACCGCCTGCGCGACCAGATGCGGGAGGTGCTGTGCGACCGCGGCGGGCTTTCCCGTGCCGAAGCCGATGCACGGGCGGCCGAGATGTTCCGGGCGGTCGGCCTGCATCCGCAGCGCCTCGCAGACTATCCGCACCAGTTCAGCGGTGGCATGCGCCAACGCGCCGCCATCGCCCTGGCGCTGGCGCTGAGGCCGAAGCTGGTGATCGCCGACGAGCCGGTCACCGCGCTGGACGTGATCGTGCAGCGCCAGGTCCTCGACACCTTCCGTTCGCTGAGCACGGAGCTGGGGCTTTCCGCCATCATCGTGACCCACGATATCAGCGTGGTCGCCTATCTCTGCGAGCAGGTCGCGGTGATGTATGCCGGGCGCGTGGTGGAGCATGGCCCCACCGGGACGGTCCTGGAACGACCGGCGCATCCCTACACGATGGGACTCATGAACGCCTTTCCGGACCTGGAGAGCGAGGAAGCCGTCCTCGCCTCCATCGAAGGTGCGCCACCACCGCTCTCCAGCCCGCCACCGGGTTGCCGCTTCGCCCCGCGCTGTCCCTTCGCGATGCCGGTCTGCAAGACGACCAGCCCCGAACCCGTCACCCTGGATGACGCACCCTCCGGCCTCCATTGGGCAGCCTGCCATCGCGTGGAACAGGCATCCGCGCTGCGCCAACTGGCGCGGGTGGCAACGACCTGGCAGGGTGTCGCGGAGCCACGTGCATGAATGCCTCGCCGCTCGCGGATTCCTCCGTCCATCGAAAGCCGATCGTCGAGGCCTGGGGACTGTCGAAGCATTATCCCACCTCGCGCAGCCTGCGGCAGGCGCTGCGGGGCCAGAGGCCCATGCTGCGTGCGGTGGATGGCGTGGACCTGACCCTGCGCCCCGGCGAGAGTGTCGGCCTGGTCGGTGAGTCGGGGAGCGGCAAGACGACGATCGGCCGCCTGCTGCTGAAGCTGACGGAACCGAGCGCCGGGCAGCTTGCCTTCGAGGGTCAGGACCTCGCCCGCCTCGATCGCCGGGGCATGCGGCTGTTCCGCCAGCGGGCCCAGCTTGTCTTCCAGAACCCCTTCGATGCGCTGAACCCGCGCTTCAGCATCGGCCGCACCATCGCGGAGCCCCTGCTGAACACCGGCGTGCCGAAGGCCGAGCATGCCGCGCGCGTGGCCGAGAGCCTGCGCACCGTGCATCTGGGAGACCCCGCGCGCCTGCTCGACCGCATGCCGCACCAGCTTTCGGGCGGACAGCTCCAGCGCGTCGTGCTGGCGCGCGCACTGGTGCTCCATCCGCGTTTCCTGGTGGCGGATGAACCGGTCTCGATGCTCGACGTCTCGGTGCGTGCCGGAATTCTCAACCTGCTGCGCGAGCTGCGGGACCGGCTGGGCCTCACCACCCTTGCCATCTCGCACGATCTCACCCTGGTGCGGTATGTCTGCGAGCGGACCCTGGTGATGTATCTCGGCAAGGTGGTGGAGGATGGACCGACGGCACGGGTGATCGCCAGCCCGGCGCATCCCTATACCACCGCGCTGATCCGCGCGGTGCCGCGGCCGCAGGTGGCGCAGCCGCGGGATGCCCTGCCGCTGCATGGCACGCTCGGCGATGCGGTGGAGCCCGGCGGCGGATGCCGGTTGCGCCATCGCTGCCCACACGCCTTCGCGCGCTGCGCCGCCGAGGAACCTCCCCTCACCGAGATCGCGCCGGGCCACCGCGCCGCGTGCCATCTGCATGCGGCGTGACAACGAGGTGGATCGGGAGGGCACCGTCATGGACTACACGATCGCGGCCGTGGACCGCGCGCTGGCGCTGCTGGAACTGGTGGCGGAGCATCCTGGCATCGGCATCAGCGATCTCGCGCGGCTGAGCGGGGACACGAAGACGATGGTGTTCCGCATGGCGACGACGCTGGAGGGCCGCGGCTACCTGCACAAGGACAGCGAGACGCGCGGCTATACGCTGGGTCACAAGCCGCTGCTGCTGAGCGAGAAGATGCAGCACCAGATGCCTCTGCTGCGGGTCGCGAATCCCGTGCTGGACGATCTCGTGGCCCGGACGCGGGAGAATGTTTCGCTGTTCGTGCGCGAAGGGCAGCAGTCCGTCTGCGTGGGCATCCGGCAGTCGCCCCAGCCGATCCGCCTGTATGCCGAGCTCGGCCGCCAGGGGCCGTTGCATGTGGGTGGCGCTCCGAAGCTCCTCCTCGCCCATGCGCCGGCGGAGATCCAGGATGCCGTGGCCGCCGCGCCGCTCGACCGCTTCACGCCGGAGACCATCACCGACCCGCAGCGGCTTCGCGAGCGCCTCGGCCGCATCCGCGCCCAGGGCTACAATGTGAGCCATGGGGACCAGGATGCCGGCGCCTTCTCGGTCGCCGCGCCGGTCCGGGACCATGCCGGCAAGGTCATCGCCGCCATCTCGGTCGCTGGGCCGCAGTCGCGCCTGAACGAGGACCTGGAACGTCTCTATGTCCGGATCGTCCTGGACGCGGCGGGCGATGTCTCGGCGCGCCTGGGCTGGCGGGACGCGGCGGCGTGATTCGGCCCGGCACCCCAACCGTTCCGGCCGGGCATCCGCCGCGCGGGACCACGACCGGCATCTGCCCGATGGAGACCCAGCCATGAGCGACACCCCATCCAGACTCTGCGATCCGGTCACGCTGGAGATCGTGCGGGGCGCGATCCGCGCGGCGCAGGCGGAGATGGAGGCGCTGATCGAGCGCACCGCGATGTCAGCCTTCATCCGGGAGAAGAAGGATTTCTACACCGCCCTCTTCGATGCCGAGGGCGTGATGGCGGTCTGTTCCAACAACCCGATCTTCGGCGACATCACGAGCCCGGTCTTCCGGGACTTCGCGCCGGACACGATGCGGGACGGCGATCTCTACTGGTACAGCGACTGCTATGGCTCACGCGGCGCGGTCAGCCATTCCAATGACCAGGTCTTCCTGGCGCCCGTCTTCCTGGACGGGCGCCGCGTGGCCTTCGTCATGGGCTGGGCGCATTTCGCCGATATCGGCGGCATGCGCCCCGGATCGATCAGCCCCGATGCGACCGACATCTTCCAGGAAGGCATCATCGTGCCGCCGACGAAGCTGATCGCGGCGGGCGAGACCAATGCCGCGGCGTTGAACATCTTCTTCCGGAATTCCCGCTATCCGGACAGCGCACGGGGCGACACGCGGGCCATGATGGCGGCGGTGAATCTGGGCGTGGCGCGGATGCGCGAGATCGCCGGCCGCTTCGGCGCCGATGTGCTGGCCGATGCGCTGGCCCAGCTCCTCGACCGGACGCGGGAACTGGTGCGCGCGAAGCTGCGCGAGACCTTTCCGGTCGGCACCCACCGCTTTACCGACCGCATCGACGGCGATGGGCACGGTTCCGGCACGCTGCGGCTGCGCTTCGCCCTGACGCGGACGGAGGAGGACCGCTTCATCCTCGATGCCACGGAGACGGACGACCAGTCGCCCGGCCCGGTGAACTTCCTGATGAACCCGGATGTGCCGGGCATGGCGCTGGGACTCTATTTCCTGGGGGGCGATCCGAACCAGGTGATGAATGCCGGGGCGCCCCGCGCGCTGGACGAGGTCCGGCTGCGCGATGGTTCGCTGCTGCAGCCGCGCTTCCCGGCGGCGCTCGGCATGCGGGGCCTGACCATGATGCGCATGCTGGCGGCGATGAACGGGCTGATCGCCGTGGCCGGGGGCAATGCTCCCGCCGCCCATGCCGCCTATGTGGTGATGCTGCTGCGCGGGATGGCGGGGGGGAAGCACTTCCTGATGAGCGATGGGATCGGTGTCGGCTATGGCGCACGCAGCTTCGCCGATGGCAATGACGCGGTCTATTTCGTGGCGCAGGAGAATTATCCGGTCGAGTTCCTGGAGGGCGAGTACCCGGTGCGTCTGCGCGAGTACGGTCTGAACCGCGACAGCGGCGGGCCGGGGCGGTGGCGCGGCGGCTGCGGCATCGTCCGCGAATACGAGATCCTGGCCGAGGAGGCGATGCTGGCCATCCGCATCGACGGGGTGGAGAACCCTCCCTGGGGTGCCGAGGGCGGCATGTCCGGCGGGCCCGGCCGCGTCGTGGTTAATCCCGGCACGCCGCGGGAGCGGGTCCTGCGCCCGCTCTCCGATGGCAACCGCGTCGTGAAAGGGGAGGTCCTGCGCATCGAGACGGGCGGGGGCGGCGGGCGCGGCCATCCCTTCGACCGGCCGCCCGAACTGGTCCTGGCCGACGTGCTGGGCGGCATGGTGAGCGAGGCCGCCGCGGAGCGCGACTATGGGGTCATGGTGCGGGATGGCGTGCCCGACCTGCTCGCCACCGCCGAGCGCCGCGCGCAACGGCCTGCTGGCGCCGCCTTCCACCGGGGGAGCTATGCAAATGTCCTCGACTGACGCCTCGCCGCGTTCCCTTTCCGTCGCGGTGGACATTGGGGGCACCTTCACTGACATCACCATCCAGGACGGCGCGACCGGGCGCGCCTGGACCGCCAAGACACCCTCCACACCCCATGATCCATCGGAGGCCTTCCTCGGCGGCGTCCGCCTGGCACTGGAACTGGCCGGGGGCGATGCTGCCGCGGTCGGCCGCGTGCTGCATGGCACCACGGTTGCCACCAACCTCATCCTGGAGGGCAAGGGGGCGAGCACCGCGCTCGTCACCACCAGGGGGTTCCGCCACGTCCTGGATATCGGCCGGCAGGACATCCCGCGCCCCGTCAACCTCCATGCCTGGGTGAAGCCGCGCCGCCCCGTACCGCCATCCCGCGTCTTCGAGGTGTCGGCGCGCATCGCGGCGGATGGCGCGGTGCTGCTTCCCCTGGACGAGGACTCGGTCCGGCGCGCGGCCGAGGCCTGCCGGGCGGCTGGCGTCAACGCGGTGGCGGTCTGCCTGCTGCACGCCTTCACCAAGCCGGAGCATGAACGCCGCGTGGTGGAGATCCTGCGCGGGGCGCTGCCCGGCGTGGCCGTCACCGCCTCCTCCGACGTGCTGCCGGTGGTGCGGGAGTATGAACGCTCGCTGGCCACTATCCTGAACGCCCAGGTCATGCCCGCCATCTCCACCTATGTCCGCAGGCTGGAGGAACGTCTGGCGGAGGAGGGAATCGCCGCGCCGCTGCTGCTGATGAAGAGCAATGGCGGGGTCGCGGGCGCAGCCTCGATCCGCCGCGCCCCGGCAGTGACCGCGCTGTCCGGTCCGGCCGCGGGGGTGGTCGGGGCACAGGCGGTGGCCGCCGCCGCGGGTCTTCCGGACATCATCACCGTCGATATCGGCGGCACCAGCGCGGATATCTGCCTGATGAAGGATGGCACCGTCGGACTGACCCAGAACGGCAAGGTCGGCGAATGGCCGCTGCCTCTGCCGATGGTGGACATGGTCACCATCGGTGCCGGAGGAGGCTCCCTGGCACGCGTGGCCGAAGGTGCCCTCGCCGTGGGGCCGGAGAGTGCCGGCGCGCAACCCGGCCCGGCCTGCTACGGACGAGGGGGCGGCCTGGCCACGGTCACGGATGCGCATGTCGTGCTGGGCCATCTGCCGCCGAGCCTGCTGGGTGGCCGCATGCGCCTCGACGTGGCGGCGGCGACGGCGGCGGTGCAGCGGCATGTCGCGGAGCCACTGGGCATCGACCTGCACGCGGCGGCGCGCGGCATCCTCGCCATCGCGGATTCCAACATGGTCGGTGCGGTGCGCGTGGTCTCCGTGGAACGCGGGCATGATCCGCGCGACTTCACTCTGGTCCCCTTCGGCGGCGCCGGGCCATTGCATGGCTGTGCGCTCGCCGATCTCCTGGGTATCCGCACCGTGCTGGTGCCGCCCTCACCCGGCGTGCTCTGCGCCCAGGGCCTGCTCGCTGCCGATCTGCGCGCGGAGTTCAGCCGCAGCCTGCGCGGCGGCGAGGATGTGGCCTCGGTGGAGGAAGGCTTCGCAGCGCTGGAGGCCCAGTCGGCCGCCTGGTTTGACGAGGAGGAGGTGCCGCCGGAGCGGCGGGAAACCAGCCGCGTGGCACTGATGCGCTATGCCGGCCAGGGGGGCGAACTTGCCGTGCCCTGGCCCAGCGGACGGGAGGCCGCCGCCGAGGGTTTCGCCGGGCGGCACCGCGCCCTCTACGGCTTCGACCTTCCCGGGGCCGTGGTCGAGCTGGTGACTCTTCGCGTCGAGGCGGCGGGACGGCTGGGAGGCGGCATCACGGCGCCGCTACCGCCGGGCCGGGGAGCGGAATCCTATGGCCGGCACAACGTGCATTTCGCCGGCGGCACGAGGGAGGCTGCGCTTTACGATCGCTCGGCCCTGGGCGCCGGGGACCGCTTCGCCGGGCCGGCCATCGTCACCCAGCTCGACGCCACCACGCTGGTGCCGCCGGGCTGGCAGGGGCGGATGGATGCCTGCGGCGCCCTAATCCTGGAGCGCGACCGGGAGGGGGACACGCCGTGAGCCGCGAGGACGCCCTCGCCGCGGCCCGCGACCTGCTGGAGGACGGCCGCTATCTCGACACGCTGGCCCGCCGCGTGGCGCTCCGCACGGCCAGCCAGGACCCGGAGAGTGGTCCGCATCTGCATGCCTATCTGGCGGGGGAGATGCTGCCCGACCTTCAGGCGCAGGGCTTCGAGGGAAGCATCTTCGCCAATCCGACCGGCCAGGGCGGACCCTTCCTGATTGCCAGACGCATCGAGGACTCGTCCCTGCCGACGCTGCTGACCTATGGCCATGGCGACACCGTCCTGGGCATGGAAGGGCGCTGGGAAGAGGGCCTTTCCCCCTGGGTGCTGACCCGGCGTGGCGAGCGCCTCTATGGCCGAGGCGTGGTGGACAACAAGGGCCAGCACACCGCCAACCTGATGGCGATGGAGGCGGTGCGGCAAGTCCGGGGCGGACGCCTCGGCTACAATGTCACGCTGCTGCTGGAGACCAGCGAGGAGGTGGGTTCCCCGGGCATCGAGGAGATCTGCCGGGAACGGCGCGAGCTTCTGGCCGCCGACGTACTGATCGCCTCGGATGGGCCGCGCCTCGTGCCCGAGGTGCCGACCCTCACCCTCGGCACACGGGGCGCCATCAACTTCGATCTTCGCGTGACCTATCGCGAGGGCGGGCATCATTCCGGCAACTGGGGCGGATTGCTCGCCAATCCCGGCATACGGCTGGCCCATGCCATCGCCAGCCTGGTCGGGCCGGAAGGGCAGGTGCTGCTGCGCGACCTCGTGCCGGAACGCATTCCCGACAACATCCGCCGCGCCCTGGCCGAATGCCGCGTCGATGGCGGCGCGGATGGGCCGGCGATCGATCCCTGGTGGGGCGAGCCCGGCCTGTCCGCCGCCGAGAAGGTCTTCGGCTGGAACACCTTCGAGGTCCTGGCCTTCCGGACAGGCAATCCGGAGGTCCCCGTGAATGCCGTGCCGCCCGAGGCCTTCGCGGCCTGCCAGATCCGCTACACGGTGGATCGCGAGGTCGAGACTTTCCTGCCCGCCATCCGCCGTCACCTCGACGCGAAGGGTTTTTCCGACGTCACCATCCACGCCGTGAAGAGCGGCGCCGAATGGCGTGCCACGCGCATGGACCCGGACGGCCCATGGCCGAGGCTGGTCGCGGAATCCATCCGCCGCTCCACGGGGCGGGCCCCCATGATCGTGCCCAATGCCGGCGGTTCCCTGCCGAATGACAGCTTCGCCGTCACGCTGGGCCTGCCCACCATCTACATCCCGCATTCCTATAGCGGCTGCTCGCAGCACGCCCCGAACGAGCACGCGCTGCTGCCCCTGGTGCGGGAAGGGCTGGAGATCGCCGCCGGGGTCTTCTGGGATCTGGGGGAGACATCCTGGCCCAGCCGTCAGGACACGCCCCGTCAGGACACCCCATGAGCCCCTTCGTCTCCCGCCGCCGGATGCATCTGGGGGCCTTCTTCTTCACACCTGGCAGCCATGCCGCGGGCTGGCGCCACCCGGAGGCCGTGCCGGAGACGGACATGTCCTTCGCCCATTATGTCCGCATGGCACAGACCGCCGAGCGGGGCCTGCTCGACTGCCTCTTCTTCCAGGACACCGCAGCGGTGAACGGCAGCGCCGCGTTGCATGGCGGCTCCCCCTGGCGTCCCGCATCCGGGCGGCAGGTCTTTCCGGAGCCCGCCACGCTGATCGCCGCCCTGGCGCCGGTCACGGAGCAGATCGGGCTGGTGGCGACGGCCACCACCACCTATGGCGATCCCTATACCATCGCACGGCGCTTCGGCACGGTGGACCATCTGAGCGGCGGGCGTGCCGGATGGAACCTCGTGACCTCGCAGATCGAGGACGAGGCGCTGAACTTCGGCTTCGAACGCCATCCGGATCATGCCGAACGCTACCGCCGCGCCGAGGAGTTCTTCGATGTCACCGCCGGGCTCTGGGACAGTTTCGACGAGGGCGCCTTTCCGCGCGACAAGACCAGCGGTGTCTTCCTGGACCCAAACAAGGCCCATATCCTCGATCACCGGGGGGAGCATTTCAGGGTTCGTGGCCCGCTGAACCTGCCGCGCTGTCCGCAGGGGAGGCCGGTGATCGCTCAGGCCGGCTCCTCGGAGGCCGGCATGCGCCTCGCCTCCCGCATCGCCGATCTGATCTTCACCGCGCAGAGCGTCCTGCCCGAGGGGCAGGCTTTCTACCGCGGCATCCGCGCGCAGGCGGCCGCCCATGGCCGTGACCCGGACCATGTGCGGATCATGCCGGGCCTGCTCGTCATCCCTGGCGAGAGCGATGCCGAGGCCGAGGCACGTTATGACAGCCTGACCGGGCTGATGGACGATGCCGCCGCCCTGCCCCTCCTGGCGCGGCTCTGCGGCGACCTCGACATTCGCGACCATCCGCTCGACGGGCCCTTGCCGGACCTTCCTCCCAGCAATGCCGCCCGGGCGCGGCAGGCGCATATCGTGGACAAGGCGAGGCGGGAAGGCCTGAGCATCCGGCAGGTCATCCGCTACATGGCCACCTCGCTCGGTCACAACATGGTGGTGGGCTCGCCAGCGCGGATTGCCGATGTGATGCAGGAATGGTTCGAGAATGGGGCCTGCGACGGCTTCACCCTGCTCTTTCCGTATTATCCGCGCCCGCTGGAGGACTTCGTCTCGCTGGTGGTGCCGGAGCTGCAGCGGCGCGGCCTGTTCCGCACGGCCTATGAGGGCCCCACGCTGCGGGAGAAGCTGGGGATCCCCGCACCGCCGAGCCGATATGCGGCGCGGCCACCGGCAGGCCCGGCCTGACAGATCCCGATCTCGGTCGGCGCAACCACGGACAGGGTGCAGCACTCGCCATGAGCAGGAAGCAACTGAAGCTCGGTGCCTTTCTCAGCGTGCCTGGGAACCACCTCGCCGCCTGGCGGCATCCGGACGCCGTCACTGAGACGGATATGGATTTCGACTGGTACATGCGCCTGGCCCAACTGGCGGAGCACGGGAAGTTCGACACGATCTTCTTCCAGGACACGGTCGCGGTCGGTGGCAGCGACAAGCTGGCGGAGGGAAATCCGACACGCACCAAGCTCTGCCGGATCGTGAAGCTGGAGCCGACCGCGACGCTGGCTGCCTTGGCCGTCGGCACCACGCATATCGGGCTGATCGCCACGGCGACCACGACCTACAACGAGCCCTACAACATCGCCCGGCGCTTCGCGACCATCGACCATATCAGCAAAGGCCGTGCCGGCTGGAACCTCGTTACCTCGCAGATCGAGGACGAGGCGGGTAACTTCACCGCCGATCCGCACATGGCACATGCGCAGCGTTACGAGCGCGCCACGGAGTTCTATGACGTGGTCGCCGGCCTCTGGGACAGTTGGGAGGACGATGCCTTCCTGCACGACAAGGAAAGCGGCCGATATTTCGACCCGGCGAAGATGCATTTCCTCCATCACCGGGGAAAGCATTTCTCCGTGCGGGGGCCGCTGAACGTTTCCCGCACGCCGCAGGGCCGTCCGGTGGTGGCACAGGCCGGCTCCTCGGAGCCGGGGCGCGAACTCGCGGCACGTACCGCTGACATCGTCTTCACGGCACAGACCGAAATCGAGGATGCCCGCGCCTTCTACACTGATGTGAAGGGGCGCATGGCGAAGTACGGTCGGCACCCGGACGAGATGAAGATCATGCCCGGCTTCTCGCCGATCGTCGGCCGCACGATGGAGGAGGCGCAGGCGAAGTTCCAGAGGCTGCAGGACCTGTTGCCGGACGATGTCGCCCTCTCGTCCCTGGACCGCTTCACGCGCGGCATGGATATCGAGCAGTATCCGATGGATGGTCCCATGCCGGAGCTGCCCGAGACCAATGCGGCCAAGGCGCGGCGCGATCTGATCATGACCATGGCGCGACGGGAGAAGATGACTCTGCGTGAGGTGGCGCGCAGCGTTTCCGCAGCCCAGGGGCACCGCATGCTGGTCGGCACGCCGGAGTACATGGCCGATCAGATGCAGGAATGGCTGGAAACCGGGGCAGCGGATGGATTCAACGTGATCTGCAACTACTACCCGCAGCCGCTGGAGGAGTTCGTGGAACTGGTGATTCCTGAACTGCAGCGCCGTGGCATCTTCCGTACGGAGTATGAAGGCCGCACGCTGCGGGAGAATCTGGGTCTGACGCGTCCTTCCAACGCCTTCGCCAAGACCCACCGCGACAGGGGATGAAGAGGCCTATATCGCGCAGTACTGCTTGGTTCCGCGCTTTGCCAACGGATGGCTGCTTCTTCCGCTAAAGTGGATCTCGGCAGGCTGGATATGATGGCCCAGGAGCGGCAATCTTTCGACATTCCGTCTGGCAAAGTCACTTTCGAGGCACAACAGCTTCGCGCGAGGGCCAGCTAGCCTCGCGCCCCATGGACGCCCCGCCGCCCTCGGATGCCCCTGCCCCGCCTGCCTCCCCAGCGACGCCGGCGAGCAGGGTGCCGACCTCGCCCAGGTGATGTGACGGACCCGGCACTGCTCCGTCGAGGTCGCGCTGGGCTATCTGCGACCGGTGGACCTGTGGCGGAACAATGTCACCAGAAGGGTCTTTGCCCGGGCGAAGAAGCAGGACTGACGAGGGGCGCCGGCAATCATAGCACTCTTGGTGGACTGCTGAAAACCCCGGCGGTGGCTGATGTTCGGCCGTGATTCGTTACGGCCAGCGTCTGGCAAGGCCGGGCGCCCGGAGGGCAATTCCTGGTGGCGCATCTCCAGCCTGCGCCTCGATGGCATTCCGGGTGCACCGCCGGTCGGATGGACGGATGTCTATGTCGACGACGCCTATGCCTGTAGGCGCCGCCTGAATACTGAATCTTCCGCATTTCCCGTGCTGATGTTTGGGCATCAAGCGGCGAGAACACGGGCGCGGAGGAGAGCGAAGCCCGCCCGGCCATACATGGTGCGCTTGATCATCTTGAGGCGGTTGATCTGTCCTTCGGCAGGGCTGGAGGTCTAGGGTAGGTCGAATGCTGCCTGCACCGCGGCGAGGTCGCGATGCAGGCCGGTGGCAAAGCCCGCGAGAAGGGTGGCATTGGCCGCGCCCAGCACATCCTGAAGCGAATCGTCACCGTCCCGGCGCAGCACGCGACGGAGGCGTCGCGCCACCGCGAGCGCCTGACCCACTGCCGGAAGCTCGGCCGCCACCTGCGCGACAAGCAGGCGCTCGGGTTCGGGCAGCGCCTCCGGTTCCATGCTCATAAGGCGGGCCAATCCGCGACCTTCCGGTGCCCGCCATGACGGCGCCGCCGGCGCTTGCGGCCACGATTCCGCCCTGCGTGCCAAGGCCCAGTCGCGCACCATGCTCATGCCACAGGCAAAGCCACAGGCTCGCAGGTCACGCCAAAGCCGCGCGGCGTTGTGGCAGCCCTCGGCCCAGCGCCGCTCCAGCCATGCCGCATGCGGGTCGAGGAGGCTGTCGTGGGATGCTGGCGCAGCCGGCCGGCGAGGGTATCGGGCTGACGATCGGGCAGCAGGTCGACGACCCGATTGCGCTCGAGATCAACGAGAATGGTTCCGTAGCGACGTCCACGACGCCAAGCCCAGTCGTCGAGGCCCATCTGCACGGCGATCAGCATACTGGAAAGCGTGTTCGTCTCCGCCGCGATCAACGGCTTCACCCCGGCAAGCAGGAAGGCACGGTCCAGCAGGCCGCGCGTGGTGTTCGGCGGCGCCGGAAATACCAGTGGCACTGCCGCCAGTTCGCGCAGGGCCACGCCTCCTGCCGTCATCGGTGCCCCCCCTTGCCGGCACACGAGGAAAAGGCGCTGCCGGAAAAGCGGCTGGCTGAGCGCGGGCTGGGCGACATGGATGGTCGCCACTGCACGCGAAAAGCTCCCCGCCTCCACGATGCCGACGAAGTAGCGAAGATGGCGCAGTTGCAAGCGGCATGGCCCTCCACGGATGGCATTGTGGCGGCCGGACCACGGGGTGAGCAGGGCCTGGAGGATGTTACGGACGTGGATGCTTCCAGATGAGAGAGGATGTCTGGCGGGGAGTCCTGACCATCTCGCGGGATCCAGCGGTTGCGGCAAGACCACGTTGGGCATCATGGTGCTGGTCTGACGAAGCCCAATGCCGGTGTGGTGAAGCGGACGGTGGGGCTGAAGCCGCCATGGCTGCAGAAGCCCCCCTTATTTCGTCACCTCTCGCAGCCAACGGAAGCGCAGCCAACGACGCAGCGAACAGGGCCCGCTACCGCTCCCGACGGCACGGCGACGGGCTGACATGACACAGAGTCAATGTCACGATCGTCAAACGGGAATAGAGCTTGAGCGTTCCGGGAAAATGGATATGCGGCACCGCAGCATCAATGTGCAGGGCGGTAGCAGCGGCACAAGGAGACCCAGCTTTGCGACTTCCCCTGATTCCACCGAACGACCTCAACGCAGAGCAGAAACCTCTCTATGAGGACATGCTCAAGGGTATCTCCAGCAACTTCAACGCCTTTCAGGTGAAGCGGGAGGACGGCGCATTGATGGGGCCCTGGAACCCCTGGTTGCACGAGCCACGTATCGGAAAGGCGATCTGGGAACTCACCCTCGCCCTGACCGCCGAGGCGAGCCTGCCCGACAACCTGCGGCAGATCGCCATCCTGGTGGTAGGGGCTCATTTCAAGGCTGCCTACGAGCTCTATGCGCATATCGCCGTGGCGGAGAAGGAGGGCATGAAGCCCGAGCGGCTTGCGAGCCTTGCAGCGGGCGTGAAGCCGGTGGATTTCTCGCCGCAGGAGAGCGTGGTCTATGATTTCTCCCATGCATTGGTACGAGGTGGTGTGCTGCCGGAGCCAGTCTACAGGTTGGCGGTCGACAGCTTCGGTCAACATGGGACCAACGAGCTCATCTATTTGGTCGGTCTCTACAGTCTCGTGTCCACGACGCTGAACGGCTTCAACGTCCCGGTCCCGGAACGTGACTAGGACGGCAGGCGCAAGGGCTCCGGCCGCTTCGGCCTGCGCCACGAACACACCATTCCAGAGCATCGCCTTGCTGCTGCAAGGCGGGGGGGCACTGGGAGCCTATCAGGCAGGGGTTTATGAGGCCCTGGCCGAACATGGGATCGAGCCGACCTGGATCGCGGGCATTTCCATCGGAGCGATCAACAGCGCGATCATTGCGGGCAATCCAGCCGGGGAACGCGTCGCAAAGCTACGTGAATTCTGGGAAAGCGTGACCACGGGATCTGCCATATGGGGCGGCTGGTTGCCGCATACCCCGCTGGCTGTCAGCCTCCGTGCCGCGGTGAACCAGCTCTCGGCCGGTGAGGTACTGGCGCGCGGGGTCCCAGGCTTCTTCAGCCCCAGGCTGCTGCCACCTCCGTTGCAGCCCAGCGGAACCCCCGGGGCCACGAGCTGGTACGACACCGGCACCTTGAGGAACACGCTGAAGCATCTGGTCGATTTCGACCGGATCAACCGGCGGGAGATGCGATTGAGCATCGGTGCCGTGAACGTGCGAACGGGCAACTTCGCCTATTTCGACAATGCGAGTGACCGGATCGGACCCGAGCATGTGATGGCATCCGGTGCCCTTCCTCCGGGCTTTCCTGCCGTGGAGATCGACGGGGAACATTACTGGGATGGCGGCATGGTATCGAACACGCCGCTCGACTGGGTTCTCTCGGCACCCTCCGAACTGGACACGCTGGTCTTCCAGGTGGATCTGTGGAGCGCCGAAGGGGCGCTGCCGGGAGACCTGATGAGCGTCGCGGTGCGGATGAAGGAGATCCAGTATTCGAGCCGGACACGTGCCGCGACAGACGAGTTCCGCGCCAAGCAGCGGTTGCGCGCCGCCTTTCATGTCCTGCAAAGGCAACTGCCGGAAAGTCTCAGGGACACGCCGGAAGCGAAAACGCTCGCCGAGATCGCCGATCCGGCACGCTACAACATCGTGCAACTGATCTATCGTTCCCCGACCTACGAGGGGCAGTCCAAGGACTACGAGTTCTCACGACGAACGATGGAGGAGCATTGGCGCTCGGGCTATGACAATGCCCTGACGACGTTGGCCCATCCGGAAGTGATGACCTTGCCGGACGACCCGGGCGGCGTCGCGACCTATGATTTCCTCCATCCCAGCCGCGCGCGTGCGGCGTCTGCCAAGTCAGAGAAGGAAGCAACATGAGCCTGCAGGATAAGGTCGCGGTGGTAACTGGCGCCGCCAGTGGCATCGGCAAGGAAATTGCGCGGCAATTCTTTGCTGACGGTGCCCGGATCGCCATTGCAGACCTGAATGGCGAGGCAGCACGCGCCACGGCGGCCGAGTTCGACCCGGATGGGTTGCGTGCGATGGGTGTGCAGATGGACGTGACGGATGAGGCACAGGTCGATGCCGGGATCGATGCGGTGGCCGAGAAGTTCGGTGGCATCGACGTGCTGGTGTCCAATGCCGGCATTCAGATCGTCGCGCCGATCGAGACGTTTGCCTTCGCGGACTGGAAGAAGCTCCTGTCGATCCACCTTGATGGGGCATTCCTGACCACCCGTGCCTGCCTGAGACACATGTACGCGCAGGGGCGCGGTGGCAGTGTGATCTACATGGGCTCGGTGCATTCCAAGGAGGCCTCGAAGCTCAAGGCGCCCTATGTGACGGCGAAGCACGGTCTTGTGGGGCTGGCCAAGGTGGTCGCCAAGGAGGGAGCGGCTCACGGCGTGCGCTCCAACGTCATCTGTCCGGGCTTCGTGCGGACGCCGCTGGTGGAGAAGCAGATCCCCGAGCAGGCAAAGGAACTCGGCATCAGCGAGGATGACGTCATCCATAACGTGATGCTGAAGGACACGGTGGATGGCGAGTTTACCACGGTGGACGACGTGGCGCGGACGGCGGTGTTCCTGGCCGGGTTCCCGACCAATGCACTGACCGGGCAGTCGGTCGTGGTAAGCCACGGCTGGTTTATGCAGTAGGAGCCCGGCCAGAGGACCGTCTGAGGCGGGGTGGCCCGCCTAAGCCGCACCGGAGCGACGGAGGTTGGGCCGTTGCCCTACCATGGTGCGAGGACGGCGGGCTGCGGCTCCGCGTCACAGCCCGCCGAGGCGAATTCCATGGACAGCAGGTCGTGCTGTCCAGGACCGGGCGACGGGTTTCCGGACCTGGAACGTGATGCCGCGCGCCGCGCAATATCATGCGCGATGAGGAGGCAGGGTGCTTGTCAGTGCGCGGCGGAGACACCACTCGACCGTGCCGGGGCGTGGCGCGGCTGGATGATCGCGACGGCGAGTGCGGCAACGACCAGCGGCAACGCGAGTGCGAGATAGTAGCCGGAAGGCCCACCAACCTGGAGGAGCCAACCGCCTGCCGCCGAGCCGATGATTGCGCCGGAGCGACCGATGCCGATGGCCCATCCGGTCCCGGTGGCCCGCAACTCCGTGGGATAAATCCCGGAGACGAGATAGTTCAGCGCGATCTGCTGCCCTCCGATGCCGAAGCCCGCCATGGCGATCAGGATGAAGACCAGCGTCCAGTTCTCGCCGCTTGCAGCCAGGCCGACGCATAGGGCGATGCCGAGAACGAACATCGCGAGAAGGATGCGCCTTGCATCCATCTTCGGCAGGATGAAGGACAGCGGGATGGCGAAAAGGATGAAAGCCGTGTTCACCACCACCGTTCCCATCGCGGCCCTCTCCGCCGGCAGGCCGGACGCCGTCAGCACCGTGGGTAGCCAGAGCAGCAGCATGAACCAGGCGATCCAGTTGAAGAGATAAGTGGTCCAGACCGCGAGGGTCGCTGTGCGGTAGGCGGGGACCAGGAGGCTGCGGACCGAGCCACGCTCTCCCTTGGATTGGACGGCGAAGGAGGTACGCTCCGGCAGCGGTCGGCCGAGGAGGCGCTGCACCAGCCGCCGGCTCTTCTCCGCATCGCCGTCTCGGCCCCGTGCGACCAGGAACTGCGGCGATTCAGGCAAGAGGACGAGGCAGAGCAGCGCCAGCGCCAGTGGAAGCGCACCGCCGACGAGGTAGATGCCTTGCCAGCCGATGAGCGGCATCCAGCCCGAGGCGAGCAGGCCCCCGAGCACGGCGCCGCCCGGCAGTCCCAACAGCACGCCGGTCAGCACCGCACCGCGTATCCGGGCCGGGCTGTACTCGGCGGCCAGGGCCAGCAGGACCGGTGTGGCGCCACCCATGCCGAGGCCGGTGAGGAAGCGCAGTACCACGATCTGCCAGGGTGCGCCGGCAAAGGCGATGGCCAAGGAGAAGAGGCCAAAGAGCAGCATCGCGCCGATGATAGCCATGCGCCGGCCGATCCGGTCGCCGAGGGTGCCCAGCAGCATCGCGCCCAGCGCCATGCCCAGCGTACCGGAAATGAAGATGTAGCCCATGTCGGCGGAGGTCATGCCGAAGGCCCGGGCAATCGCCGGGCCGGTATAGGCGATGCACTGTGTGTCGAAGCCATCCAGCGCGGCGACCAGGAAACAAAGAGCGAACACCTTCCACTGGCGCCAGCCTATCGGCTCCGCGTCGATCAGTTCCTGAATCGTCATCTGTCTCGCGAGCATTCGTTTCTCCCTGCAATTAGGTGTTGTCGGGGGCGGATCGTTCAGTCGGGCTGGATCGACAGTTCCCGCACCAGATCCTTCCAGCGCGCGGTTTCCTGGCGCAGCAGGCGGTCGAGGCTTTCGGCGTCGCCATCCATGGGCTCGGCGCCGATGCCGGCGAGGCGGTCGCGCATGGCGGGGTCCCGCAGGGCGCCTGTCACGGCGGCTTCCATCCTGCGCCGCCCCTCCAGCGGCAGGCCGGCCGGGGCCAGCATGGCGAACCAGGGATCGAGCGCGTAGCCAGCGACCCCGGCCTCGGCCAGTGTCGGCAGGTCGGGCTGGGCGGCGATACGCCGGCCGGTGGTCACCGCCAGGGCCCGCAGCCGGCCCGAGGCGAGCTGCGGCGCCGCCGAGGTCAGGCTGTCGAACATCATGTCGACCCGGCCCGTGACGAGATCGGACAGGGCCGGACCGGAACCCTTGTAGGGCACATGGGTCAGCTCGGTTCGGGATAGCGCCGCGAAGAGGGCACCCGCGAGATGGATCGAGGTGCCGCTGCCTGCGGAAGCATAGGTCAGCACGCCCGGGGCGCGGCGCGCGGCGGCGATGACATCGGCCGGGCTTTCCCAAGGACTGTCCCGCGGCACCACGAGCAGGTTCGGTACCACCGCGACCGGGGCCACAGCGGCGAAGTCGCGCAGCCCGTCATAGGGAAGATGAGGCGAGAGCGCCGGGTTCACCGCATACGCCATGGAGACCATGAGCAGCGTATGCGCGTCCGTGCTCTGCGCCGCCGCCGCCGTGCCGATCGTCCCGCCGCCGCCGGCGCGGTTCTCGACCACCACGGGCTGGCCGAGCGTGCCGACGAGGGTCGGGGCCAGGAGGCGCGCCATGGCGTCGATGGCCCCACCCGGCGGGAAAGGCACGATGAGACGGATCGGGCGAGTGGGCCAGGCGGCCTCGGCGAAGGCGAAGCCCGGCCCGCAGGTGGCCATGGCGAGGGCCGGGAGGGCGCGCAAGAGGGAACGGCGCTGCATGGTCATCGTCCTGAGAGGGAGGCCGGAGCGGCCCTTCCGGACCGGTTGGGGGCCTGGGCGACGCGGGGAGCAGAAGCGGGGGCGGCAGGGCTGGCCAGAGCGACGCCCAGGCCGGCGAGGCCCATCCCGGCGATCTGGAGGAGCCCAAGGCTTTCACCGAACCCCAGATAGGCGATCAGCGCGGCGGCCGGCGGCACGAGGTAGAACAGCGAGGCCACGCCGGACACGGCACCCCGCCGGATCATCCGCAATAGCAGGCCGATGGCGCCGACCGAGAGGCCGAGGACACCCCAGGCCAGCCCTGCCCAAGCCTGCCAAGCCCAGTTGAAATGGAATTCCCCGGCCGCCACGGCGATGGGGGCCATGGCCAGCGTGGCGCCCAGGAACTGGACGGCCGCGCCGGCCCGCAGGTCGCCGCCCGCGCCGGTGCGCTTCTGCAGGATCGTGCCCAGGGTCATGGCCAGGGTGCCGCCCAGGCAGACCGCCAGCGGCAGCAGCGGCAACCCGCTGGGACCACCGTCACCCGTCACGGCCAAGCCCGGCGCGAGGACGAGTGCCGCCCCCGCGAAGCCGAGACCGATGCCGAGCCAGCGGCGCGGCCCGACCGCCTCACCCAGCAGGGAAATGGCTAGCGCGGCGGTCAGCAGTGGCTGCAGGCCGCCCACCAGCGCGGCGATCCCCGCCGGCAGGCCGTGGCGCACCGACCAGAAGACGCCGAAGAGATAGGCGCCCTGCATCAGCACCCCGCACAGCAGCGCGGCACCCCAGGCGCGTGCCGAGCGGGGCCATGGGGCGCCGGCGGCCAGGGCCAGCAGGGCGAAGACGACGGCGCTCAGGGCGAAGCGCAGGGTCAGGAAGGCCAGCGGCTCCGCATAGGGGCCGACGAAACGCGCCAGCACGAAGCCGGTGGCCCAGATACCGACGAAGAGGAGCGGCGCGATGCCGTCGAGCCGGTTCACGCCGCCCTGGCCCGTGACAGGGAAGGTCCGGACGGCCCGTCCACCGATCGCAGGGCGTCGAAACCGTGGATCCAGCCGAAATCCTGGGGGAAGCGCGCCACGCGCCGGTCGCGCTCCGCCAGGCCGGGCCCGTCGGGCAGGTGCAGCAGCGCGTTGGTGACCCAGGAACTGCGCTGGATCTTGCGCGTGCGTGCCCGGCGAAGCGCCTCGTAGCGCGGCAGGACCGCCTCCATCGCCTCGCTACGGCCCAGGAGCTCCGCCAGGGTCAGCGCATCCTCGATGGTGGTGTTCGCGCCCTGTCCGTGATGGGGCAGCATGGCATGCGCGGCATCGCCCAGCAGGACCGCCCGCCCGCGCGACCAGCGCCGCAGCGGCCGGGTGACGAAGAGACCCCAACGCGCGTGGTGTGTGGCGGCACCGATCATCTCGATCACGGCGGGGTGCCAGCCCTGGAAAGCCGCCAGCGCCTCCTCCCGCGAGGCCTCGTCCAGCCAAGCGTCGCGGCGCGGCCAGGGGCAAGGCCCCTCGGTCACGGCGAAGAAGTTGACATGCCCGCCGTCGCCGCCGATCGCGTAGTGCAGGAGATGCGCCGCCGGCCCCATCCAGAACTGTATGGCCCGCGGGTCCGGCAGTGAAGGCAGGCGGTCCACCGGGACGATGCCGCGGAAGGCGCTGGTGCCGGAATAGAGGGTCTCCTCGCGCCCCGTGACCCAGCGGCGCAGGACCGAACGGACGCCGTCGGCGCCGATCGCCAGATCCGCCTCGGCCACGTGGCCGTTGGCGAAGCCCAGGCGCAGCACGGGCCCCGCTTCCTCGACCGAGGTGAGGCGGTACCCCAGATGCAGTCCCTCCCCGCCCAGGGCGCCGCTCAGGACCTTCTGCAGGTCGGCGCGGTGGACGCCGAAATAGGGGGCGCCGAACCGGGCGCGGTAGGCACCGCCCTCGCACACCGGATGCGCGGCGATGCGGCGGCCGTCGTGCCAGTCGCGGTAGATCAACTCCGTCGGTTCGGCGGACACGGCGCTCAGCGCCGGCATCAGCCCCAGCCGGTCCAGTTCCCGCGTGGCATTGGCGGACAGCGCCACGGCCGCGCCGATCTCGGCCAGGAACTGGGCCTGCTCGTAGACCTCGGCCCGCAGCCCACGCTGGCGCAGGGCCAGCGCCAGGGTCAGGCCGCCGATCCCGCCACCGACGATGGCGATGCGAGGGTGCTTCTGAGCCATGATGGGGAGGCTTCCTTCCATGAGGTACCGCGCCGCGTCCCGATCGGGCCGGAACGCGACGCATCGGCTGGCGGGGCTCAGGCCGCGGGGCTGACCGTCACCGCGGCGGCGGGGGCGCGGGCCCTGACGGAGGCCATGGTGAGCATGGCCAGGGCCGCGATGAAGGCCGGCACGGCGGCGACGCTGAACACCGTGTCGAGGCCCCAGCCCAGGGACAGCAGTACCCCACCCACCATGGAGCCGAGCACGGAGCCGATCCGCCCCACCGCATTGGCCCAGCTCACCCCGGTGCCGCGATTGGCGGTCGGGTAGTAGGCAGCGGAGAGGGCGTTGAGCCCGACCTGCGCCCCGGCCACACCGAAGCCGGCGCCGAAGATCGCGAAGACCAGCAGGGCGGGCTGCGCCGTGGTGCTGCCGAGCAGGGCGACGAAGCAGCCGGCCAGGAGATAGGAGGCCGCCAGCACGCGGTGCGGCTCGAAGCGGTCCATCAGCCGGCCGATGATGATGGCGCCCACCGTGCCGCCGGTCGCCAGCGTGGCGGCCATCAGCGAGGCATTGGCGACCGAGAAGCCCGCCGTGGTGATCAGCAGCGGCAGCCAGGAGGAGAGCAGGTAGAAGACGAGCAGACTCATGAAGAAGGCCAGCCAGAGCAGCAGCGTGCCCGTGGCCAGCCCGCCACGGAAGAGCTGCGCCACGGGCGAGCCCTTGGGCCGACGGATGCCGGTGAAGACGGCGCCATCCAGCGGGGCGCCGGGCGCGATGCGGGCGAGGATGGCGGCGACACGGGAGGCCGGTGCGTCCCGCAGCACCAGGTAGCGCGGCGATTCCGGCAGCAGCGCCCAGAGCACCGGCACGAGCAGCAGCGGCAGGAGGCCGCCCAGCGCCAGGAGGCCCTGCCAGCCATAGGCCGCCACAATATGCGAGGCGGCGAGCCCCGCGGCGGCGGAGCCGATGGTGAAGCCGCAGAACATCAGCGTCACCAGCGTGGAGCGCCGGCGCTCGGGGCAGAATTCCGAGGTGAGGGTGATGGCGGCCGGCATGGCGCCGCCGAGGCCGAGTCCGGTGACGAAGCGCAGCGCCACCAGGGATTCGACCGAGGTGGCGAAGCAGGAGGCCAGGGTCGCCGCGCCGAAAAAGGCGGTGGCGCCGAGCAGCACGCGCTTGCGCCCGATCTTGTCCATCAGCGGGCCGAAGAGGAAGGCGCCGACCATGAGGCCGAACAGCCCTGCACCGAAGAGCGGGGCGAGCTGCGCCGGCGTCACGCCCCATTGCGCGCGTAGCGCCGGAGCGATGAAGCCGATGGCCGCCGTGTCGAAGCCGTCGATGGCCACGACGAGGAAGCAGAGCGTCATGACCATCCCCTGGAAGCGCGAGACGGGATGGGTGTTGATGAGATCCTGGACGTCGATGGATCGTGCGGTGGTCATTACCGGAAGTCCTCCTGTTTGGGGATTATCGTTGTCATCGCAACCGGCAGTGGCCACGCCGCCACTCCGCAAACGGAGGCGACGGCGCGGGGGACGTCACGCGATCGAGGAGGGATGCCTCGCAAGCGGCGTGACGGTGATCTGCATGAAGGGGAAGAGGGGCAGGCCGGAGAGGATGGCGTGCAGCTCGTCGTGATCGGCCACGTCGAAGATGCTGACATTGGCGTAACGGCCGGTGACGCGCCAGATATGCGGCCACTTGCCCTCGCGCTGCAGCTTCTGGGAGACGGCTTTCTCCTCGACCTTCAGGCGTTCAAAATCGTTCCTGTCCACGTCGTGCGGCACGTGGATGTCCATCTGGACGCAGTAGAGCATGGCAACCGTCCTTGTGTGGTTCAGGCGCGTGCGTAGCGGCGCAGCTTGTCCTGATCGAGGGTGACGCCGATGCCGGGACCGGCGGGAAGATGGATGTGGAAGTCCTCGAAGCGTAGCGGCTCCGTCACCAGGTCGTCGGTGAGGATCTGCGGCCCGAAATGTTCGCAGCCCCAGGCAAGGCTGCGCAGTCCGGCGAAGGCCTGCAGATGCGCCGCGGCGCCGACGGAGCTTTCCAGCAAGCAGCCGCCATAGAGGCCGATCCCGGCGGCCTCGGCGACAGCGGCAACCTTGCGAGTGTTCAGCAGGCCGCCATGCTTGACCAGCTTCAGCGAGACCACGTCGGCCGCGCCGCGCTGCGCCACGGCCAACATGTCATGCGCCGAGAAGACGCATTCATCGGCCATCAGCGGCACGGTGGAACGGCGGCGCAGCCGCGCCAGTCCGTCCAGGTCCCAGGCCGGCACGGGCTGTTCCACCAGCGTGATACCGAGTTCCGCCAGCATCGGCAGGCAGCGCAGCGCCGTGGTCTCGTCCCAGGCCTGGTTGGCATCGACGATCAGCGTCGCGCGGCCTTCCAGTGCCTTGCGGAGATGGCGCAGCCGGGCCAGGTCGGTCTCCGGCGCCTGCGCGCCGATCTTGACCTTGAAGGTGTTGTGCAGGCGCGCGGCGATCTTCCGCTCCGCCTCATCGGCCTCCTGCACGGGGTCGCCCGAGGCCAGGGTCCAGAGTACGGGCACCCGGTCGCGCACCACGCCGCCCAGCAGCAGCGCGGCGGGGATACCGAGGGTCTTGCCCACCGCATCCATCAGCGCCGTCTCGATGGCGGATTTGGCGGCGGTGTTGCGCTTGGCGGCGGCATCGAGCTGAATGCCGATCAGCTCGAAGCGGTCCGCCGGCAGACCGGCGATGGCCGGGGCAAGATAGGTGTCGATGTTCGCCTTGATGCTCTCGACGCTTTCCTCGCTCCAACGTGGGCCACCGAGAGTCGCGGCCTCGCCAATGCCGGTGACGCCGTTGGCCAGCTTCACCTCGACGATGACATAGCTCTGGGCAGTGACGGACAGGGAGGAGAGCTTGTGCCGTCGCACCGTGGGCACATCCACGATGGTGCTGCGGATCGAGGCGATGGCGAGGTCACGCCGCAGGTCGGCCGGGGCGGTGATGGGGCTGTCGAGCATGGGCATAACCTTGGATGGGGAAGGCCGTGGGGACCCGGCCGCCACGATGGGACGGCCGGGCGGCGGCATCACGCGGCTTCGGCGTGGACGCGGTGGATCTCCGTGCTGGGCGCGGCCACCGCGTCGCGGTTGAGCACGAAGTCGAAGGTGATTTCGGCGAAGGGCGCGTTCAGGCCGCGCTTGTGCACCTCGGCCGGCTCGTCGATGCGGCGCACCGGCGGGATCAGCTCGTCGCGCGTGGCGAAGGCGAAGTCGTCGTGCAGGTACTTGTCGCCGTCGATGTTGATCTGCGTCGTCAGTTTGCGGAAGCCAGGCGCAGTGACGAAGAAGTGGATGTGCGCCGGCCGGTTGCCGTGGCGGCCGAGATGGTTCAGCAGCTCCTGCGTCGGTCCTTCCGGCGGCAGGCCGTAGCCCGAGGGCAGGATGGAGCGGAAGCGGTAGCGGCCCTCGGCATCCGTCTCGATGCGGCGGCGGAGGTTGTACTTCTCCTGCGACGGATCGAAGAAGGAATAGCCGCCCAGGGTGTTGGCGTGCCAGACATCGACGATGGCGCCCGCCACCGGGTTGCCCTCCGCGTCCCGCACCTGGCCGTCCATGAACAGGACCTCGCCTTGCTCGTTGCCGTCGTCGAGCCGGGCCTCGCCCTTGCAGAGCGGCGCACCGGCAATGTAGAGCGGCCCCTCGATGGTGCGCGGCGTGCCACCTTCGATGCCGGCCTTGCGCTCGGCCTCGTCCATGCGGATGTCAAGGAAGGTCTCCAGCCCGAGCCCAGCCACCAGCAGGCCGCCCTCGTTCGCCTGACCCACCCGGGTCAGGTAGTCGACGGCGGACCAGACCTCGTCCGGCTGCACGTCGAACTCCTGGATGATCTTGAAGACGTCGGCGACGACGCGGTTGATGATCTTCTTCATCCGCGCATCGCCGTTGGCCTGCTCGAAGCCGCTGAGCTTGGTCAGTAGCGTCTGCACCTCAGGCATCTTCATCACGCTGTCGGTCATGGTTCTTTTCCTCCTGCTTGGCCGCCGGAGCGGCGACGGGGTTGGGGATGTGTCAGCCGGGATCGCCGCCCGAGACGGGTAGGGTGACGCCGGTGATGTAGGAGGCATCGTCCGAGGCCAGGAACAGGATGGCGGCGGCCTGCTCCTCGGTCGTGCCGTAGCGGTGCATGAGGCTGGAGGAGAGGGTCTGCTCCACGATCTCGCGGAACCAGGCCTTCTCCTGCTCCCCGATCTCCTGCGGGTTGCGCGGGATGCGGCGCGGCGGCGCCTCGGTGCCGCCGGGAGCGATGCCGCAGACGCGGATGTTGTGCGCGGCATATTCCATGGCGAGGCAGGCTGTGACGGCGTTCACACCGCCCTTCGCCGCCGCATAGGGCACGCGGTTGACGCCGCGCGTGGCGATGGAAGAGAGGTTGACGATCACCCCGCCCTTCGCCGCGATCATGGCCGGCAGCACGGCACGGCAGCACCAGAGCGTCGGAAAGAGCGAGCGGCGGATCTCCGCCTCGATCTGTGCCTCCCCATACTCGGCATAGGGCATGGCCCAGATCGTGCCACCGACATTGTTGATCAGGATATCGACGCGACCGAAGCGCTCCTGCGCCCGCTCGATGGCGGAGGCGGCACCGGCATAGCTTTCCAGATCCGCGGTAACGGCCAGGGCCTTGCCGCCCTCGGCCTCGATCTCCTGCCGCAGCTCGGCGACCAGTTCGGAACGGTCCACGAGGACGACGCTGCCGCCCTCCCGTGCCAGCCGCAGCGCCGTGGCTCGGCCGATGCCTTGCGCCGCGCCGGTGACGACGGCGACCTTGCTGGCGAAGCGGCCTTCGTAAACACGCGTTCCCATCTCAGGCCGCCTTCCGATGCGATTCGCCGGTCGCCGTCACGGCGCCGCTGGGCGAGAACTTCTCGTAGTAGAAGTTCGCGGGTGTGATCCCCTGCTCGGTGAGCCAGCCACGTACCGCATCCACCATCGGTGGCGGGCCGCAGAGGTAGATGTCCACGTTGCCGTCGTTCAGGCGCTCCGGCTCGATGTGCTGCGTGACATAGCCCTTGCGCGGATGGGCGCTGGCCTCGGCCGCGACACAGGTGGCGAAGGTGAAGCCGGGGATGCTGGCGGCATAGGCCTCCAGCCGGCCCAGCTCCACCAAGTCCGCATCGTTGGTCACGCCGAAGACGAGATGCACCGGATGTCCGCCCGTCCCGGTCTGCTCCAGCCGCCCCAGCATGGCCAGAAAGGGCGCCAGGCCGGTTCCGCCTGCCAGGAAGAGCACAGGCCGGCGCAGGTCGCGCAGGTAGAAGCTCCCCGAAGGGCCCACGATGTCCATGAGCATGCCGGGCTGCGCCTGCTCACGCAGGAAGGTGCTCATCCGGCCTTGCGGGATGTCGCGGATGAGGAAGGAGAGGACGTCCGATCCCGGGGTGGAGCTGAAGGAATAGGAGCGGCGCTCCTCTGTTCCCGGCACCTGCACGTTCACGTACTGGCCGGCCAGGAAGGTGATGCTGCCGGCGCCTTCGAGCGAGAAGGCGATGGTGGTGTCGGACAGGCGCTCCACCTTCGCCAGGCTCGCCTCGAAGCGCTGGCCCGCCGTCTTGCAGACTTCCGAGGAGGCGGCGATGCCGACCACGCAGTCGCTCTTCGGCCGCATCTGGCAGGCCAGCGCCAGGCCCTCCGCCGCCTCCTCCTCGGTCAGCGCATCCTCGATATAGTCGCCGCCGTCATAGGTGCCCGCTTCCACGCGGCACTTGCAGGTGCCGCAGGCGCCGTCGCGGCAATCGAGCGGGATGTTGATGCCGGCGCGGTAGGAAGCATCCGCGACGGTCTCCCCGGTGCCGCAATCGATGAAGCGGGTGACACCATCCTCGAAGTTCAGGGCGATCCTGTTGCTCATCATGTCCTCCCCTTCGATTCAGATGTGGTAGATATCGACGACGTGGTGGATGTAGTCGTTCTTCAGGACGACCTTCTTGCGGGTGATCAGCGGCTGCGCGCCGCTGGTGTCGAGCGTATAGAAGGAGGTACCGAAATAGGTGTCGGTCGTCTTGTAGCGGAAGCTGAGATTCACCCAGTTGAAGCGCAGGCGACATTCGCCCGGCGTCTGCTCCAGGATCTCCACATTGCTGATGTTGTGCGAGGTGCGCGGCTCCGGCAGGCTGGTGGCGCTGGAACGTTCCGTGCGGATGCGGAAGACGCGGTCCTGCAATCCGCCCTTGTTGCCGTACCAGATCAGCGAGATCTCCGACTGCGGGTCCTCGGTCAGTTCGTCGTCGTCATCCCAGGCCGGCATCCAGAATTCGACATCCGGCGCATAGTGGGCGAGCCAGCCATCCCAGTCGCGATCGTCCAGGCAGCGTGCCTCACGATACAGGAACTGGCGGATATCCTCGGCGGAGAGCGTCTTCTGCTCCGTGGCGGACGGAGCTTCGAGCGTGATGGACATGGTTTCCTCCTCAGCCCTTCGCCGCTTCCTGGGCCTGGGCCTGGGCCTTGCGCATCTCGTCGCGCCAGTATTCGTGCTGCAGCACGAAGAGGCCCTCGTCCTCCGTGCGAAGGCCGCTCATCAGCGGCTTCAGCCCGATCGCGTCGGCGGCCTCGTCGGCACCTTGGATCCAATGCGTCGCGCCGCGGCACATGTCGTTCCAGCGGGCGTTGCGGGCCATGTAGGACATCTGGCAGGCACGGAACTCCTCCAGGTCGTCCGGCGTCGCCATGCCGGAGGCATTGAAGAAATCCTCGTACTGGCGGATGCGATGGGCACGCGCCTCGGGCGCCTCCCCCTTCGGCGCGATGCAGTAGATGGTGACCTCGGTCTTATCCACGGCAATCGGTCGATAGGTGCGGATCTGCGAGGAAAACTGGTCCATCAGGTAGACGTTCGGGTAGAGGCAGAGATTGCGCGAACGCTGCACCATCCAGTCCGCGCGCGCCTGGCCGTACTGCGCCGCCAGCTCCTCGCGCCGCTCCCAGTTCGGCCGGTCCTGCGGATTGGCCCAGTTCGTCCACAGCAGCAGGTGGCCGTGCTCGAAGGAGTAGAAGCCGCCGCCCTGCTTCGCCCAGCCGCCGGCATCCATGGCGCGCACCTTGTCGCCTTGTTCCTGCTGCTTGCGCTGCTGCGTCGTGGCCGCGTAGTTCCAATGGACCGAGGAGACATGGTAGCCGTCGGCGCCGTTCTCCGTCTGCAACTTCCAGTTGCCGTCATAGATGTAGGAGGAAGAGCCGCGCAGCACCTCCAGTCCGTCCGGGGACTGGTCCACGATCATGTCGATGATCTTCGCCGCCTCGCCCAGATGATCGGCAAGCGGCAGGACATCGGGATTCAAGCTGCCGAAGAGGAAGCCGCGATAGGCTTCGAAGCGCGGCACCTTCGTCAGGTCGTGCGAGCCGTCCTTGTTGAAGCTCTCGGGATAGCCTGCGCCCTCGCCGTCCTTCACCTTCAGCAGCTTGCCGGAGTTGTTGAAGGTCCAGCCATGGAAGGGACAGGTGAAGCTGCTCTTGTTCGCCCGCTTGTGGCGGCACAGCATGGCGCCACGATGGGAACAGGCATTGATGAAGGCGTTCAGCTCGCCATTGCGGTTGCGAGCGATGAAGATGGGCTGCCGCCCCATATGCGTGGTGAAGTAGTCGTTCTTGTTCGGGATCTGGCTCTCATGCGCCAGGTAGATCCAGTTTCCCTCGAAGATGTGCCGCATCTCCAGCTCGAAGAGGGCGGGGTCCGTGAAGATGTCCCGTGCCACACGGTAGGTACCGGCGGCGGCATCGTCTTCCAGGGCGGTATCGATCACTTGCTGCACGGAATCGAGCATCGTTTGCCTCCTTGTATGTTCTGGTTCTGATCCCGGATGCCCAGTGCGGGCGTCATGTCGCCGGCGGCTCCCGGTCGCACGCCGAGGCCTGCATGGGAGTGCTAGGCCGGGATGGGGGGATGCGGGATGTCGGGGCGGAAAGTGGGCCGAAGACGCGATGGCGGCTTTCCGGACGATACCTGGACCATTATTTTCCTCCTGCTTCGGCAGTTATTCACCGTGTGCAGCGCAGCAATCCAAGACTGAATCAGTCTTCACCATACCCAGGAGGTATCAACTGGAACTCCGGCAGATCCGCTATTTCGTGGCCGTGGCGCGCGAGCGGAACTTCACCCGTGCGGCGGAGCTGCTGCACATCGCGCAGCCGCCGCTGAGCCGGCAGATCCAGCAGCTGGAGGATGAGCTGGGCGTGGTGCTCTTCGAGCGTGGCACGCGGCCGGTCCGGCTCACCGATGCGGGACGGGTGCTCTTCGGCCAGGCGGTGCAGGTGCTTGAGGTCGTGGACGAGATGAAAGCGATCAGCCGCCGCCTGCAGGAAGCGGAGAAGCTGCGCCTCGGCATCGGCTTCGTGGCCTCGACCCTCTATGGCCGGCTGCCGGAGGTGATCCGCGCCTATCGCGCCGCGCGCCCGCAGGTGGAGCTCACGCTGCTGGAGCTGAACACTCTGGACCAGATCGCTGCCCTGAAGGACGGGCGCATCGATGTCGGATACGGACGCATCCCCTTCGACGAGCCAGCCGTGGAGCGCACGGTGCTGCGCAACGAGAGGCTCGTGGCCGCTCTGCCGCTCCACCATCCGCTGAGTTTGCTCGAACGGCCGCTACGCCTCTCGGAACTGGCTGAGGCGCCGCTGATCGTCTATCCCAAGACGCCCCGGCCCAGCTTTGCCGACCAGGTTCTGGCACTGTTCCGCGACCACGGGCTGCGCCCCGCCATGGTGCACGAGATGCGGGAATTGCAGACGGCGCTGGGGCTGGTCGCAGCGGAAAGCGGCATCTGTCTCGTCCCGGCCTCGGTCGAGACGCTGCGGCGCGACAACGTCGCCTATCGCCCGATCAAGGAGAAGGCGGTCTCGCCGGTGATCATGAGCACACGCAAAGGCGACCGCTCGCCAGAGATCGCCCTGCTTTTGCAATTGGTGAAGGACATCTACCGGCGGGAGGGCATCGCGTTCGGCATCTGAGCAGCCGTGATCTCCGGCGATGACCGTAACCACGTCCGGTGAGTCTAGATTTCCTCACACAGACTGCCATGGCGGGATACAAACAGATCATCCGGGAGGTCTTCCAACGAAGAGGCGCGCCTTAGCTCCTGGCTGCCGGCGCCTTGGGCGTCGGCAGCCTGTCCATTCCTGCTGTCCATGCCCAGGGTTCCTGCGCCCATACCCGCAGCACTCTACTCGGCTGGACTGGCTCATCCCTGTCATAGCCGACCCCATGGTCGGCCATGACCGAGTAGTTGAGCTGCTCAGTGAGACAGGCCTTGCGGAGCAATGGCCCCGTCGGTCTGCGGAATACGTGCCGGAGGCGGGTAGATGTAAGGCCCAAGCACCAGAAGCAGTGCAGAAGCGGCGATCAGCAGCACCTCAAGCCCGACGAAGGCTGTCTCGTAGGAACCCAATGCCTGGAAAGTCCAGCCCAGCGCGCCCGCCCCGGCCGCCTGCCCCAGCATGACGAAGGAGAACATCGTACCGTGCAGCGCCCCGAAGGCACGTGTGCCGAAGTAGCGGCCGATGAGGAAGGACATCAGGTCGATCTCGGCGCCGATACCAAGGCCCAGCAGCACTGTTCCTACCAGGGGCCAAGGATAGGCGGCCTCGCTGCCCAGGAGCAGCAACCCAGCCAGGGGGCACAGCAGGAAGAAGACGCCGATATAAGGGGCGAAGATGCGGTCCATCAGCCAGCCGGCGAAGAGACGCCCGACGATCAGCGCCAGCCCTGCCCCGGTCATGGCGGTCACCGCGATGGCGGGCGGGATGCCGCGATCGGTCAGCATCGGCACCACATGCACCAGCGTGCCGTTGATGACGAAGGCGGCGATGCAGAAAGCCGCGACCATGGCCCAATAGCGCCACATCCGCGCCGCCTCGGCGAAGCTGGTGCCAGAACTGCCCGCGCCATGCATATGCGGTGCCTCCGCTGCCGTCGGTTCGCGGACCACCAGCAGAGCTGGCAGGAAGGCCAGGACCATGATGCCGACGCCGAGCCCGACATAGCCCAGCCGCCAGCCCAGGCTGCGGATCATGAATTCGGAGGCCATGGGCACCAGCGCCGTGCCCATTCCCACGCCCGCCAGCGTGACGCCGAGAGCCAGGCCGCGCTGCCGGTCGAACCAGCGCGTGACCACCTTGGAGTAGGATGTCGGGTTTTGCCCGACACTGCACAAGCCAGCCAGGGCATAGAGGAAGAACACCATGGCCGGGGAGGCGTTGAGAAGGCACATCGCTGTCGTGGCGGCCGCGAATAGCACGATGGAGACCAGCAGCGGGCGCCGCACGCCATGGAGGTCGAGCAACCGGCCGAAGAAGGGCGTGGCCAGCGCTGCCATGAGGTTGGAGACGCCGATGGCCGCCGCCATGGTGCCGCGCCCGAAACCCAGCTCCTGCGAGACGGGCTTGAGGAACACTCCGGCGGCAAAGACGTTGATGGAGCCCTGGCCAACGATCAAAGCCAGCGCCGAGGCCAGCGCGATGCTCCATCCGCGCCGGTTGCTTCCTTCCTTGAACATGTCCGTTCCCTTTGGTTCTTTCTTGCGGATGACCGCGCCCGCTCCGCTCTACGGCGGATGACGGGCGCGGCTGGTGTCGTCAGACCTCGACCTTGCCCATGCGATCCTTAGCCGCATCGAAGAACATCATGTCGTCCACATTCGCGATGCGCGGGCGGCCCTTGGCGAGGCCGCGGTAGAAATCGCCCTTCGACACGGGTGCGACCTCAGCGATCATGCACCAGGTCTCTCCACCGTCGCGGCTGGCAAAGACCTGCCCATCCGTATCGGCGGCATAGAGGGCATAGCCGTCGGTCCAGGCCTCCAGCGTCAGCCCGCCCCACATGGCGCGCTGTCCGTTCGGCAGACCCCCGAGCAGCGTCGTCCAGCTCTTTCCGCCATTGGTGCTGCGGGCGATGCGACCCCGGGCGCGGCCCAGCCTGTACCAGTGCGGCGGCCAGCCCACCGCGCCGCCGACAAAGATCAGGTCCGGCTGATCGGGATGCGCAACCATCGGCTCGGGGTAGTCGAGCTCCGCGGCGAAGGCGTTCCGCTGCCAGGTGGCACCGTCGTCATGGCTTTCCATCATGCCGACCAAACCATTGGAGACGATGATCCGGCCGGGCCGATCGGGATGCACGGCGATGCGGTGCATGTCCACTTCGGCCGGGTCTGGGTCCACCGGCAGGGCGCGGAAGCTGCCGCCGCCGTCCTCGGAGACCAGCAGCGCGCCCACCTCGATGCCGACATAGAGGCGGTCGCCCTGGATGACGATCTCCTTCACATGGCCCTGGTGCGGCGGCGGAGGGAAGAACCAGCGATGCGCGTCGGGCACCTCGCGCAGCGCGGTCAGTTCCGACCAGCTTTCCCCGCCGTCGCGGCTGATGAACAGCGCGGCGGGCATGGTGCCGGCGATCAGCACCTCCTCGCCCCGCAGGCGCCCACTGCGAATGGCCCAGGCGTCGAACTGCGTGATGCCGTTGTTGACGAAGCGCCAGCTCCGCCCCGCATCGTCGCTGCGCGCGATGCCGCAGCCGTGGGTGGCGGCGAAGAGCCGGCCGTCTTCGAGCTGCGTCAGTCCGCTGACGAAGATTCCCTCCAGCGCGCGGCCGCGTAGGAACCAGTTCTGGGCGCTCTTGCTCTCCAGCAGGAAGACGCCATCGACCGTGCCGATGGCCATGCTGCCGCCGGGAGAGGCAACGCGATGCGCGTTCTCGCCTCCATTGGAGATCAGAATCATTCCTGTGTTCCTCTCGTTCTTCTTCCAGGCGGCATTCATGTCACGGCTTCCCCGGCCAGGGCGCGGCGGCGCACGAAGCCCAGCAGTGAGCGTCCCAGCGTCCCGGCATCCAGCCAGTCCGTCATCGGCACGATGTCCACGTCCTGGTGCCGGGTCTCCAGCTCATCCAGTTCCGCATCCGGCATGATGCCGGCCAGCAGCAGGCCCGTGGCGCGGGAGTGAGTGTTGTCGTTGCCAGGCACGATGCAGGTGGGTAGATCGAGCTGTCGCAGCTCCGTCTCCGTCGCACCCAGGATGGGCGTGTGCAAGCCTTGCTCCAGGCTGTCGCGCCACCGGCGCATGACGCGGATGAAGCGTTCGGGCGGGATCGCGAGCAGCGTTTCGGCGCGGGCAGGTTCCGCTTCGACCAGATCGCGGAAATGGTCGGTGCGGATGACCTCGGCCATGCCGCCGCGCTCCGCCGCCTCGATGAAGATCGTGTAGTAGCGTCGTGCCAGGCGGCGGACGGCGAATTCTCCCCCGGTCGGCCGCATCAGGAACAGGGCGCGAGCAATGCCCGGATAGCGCAGCGCCATCAGGATCGACATGCGGCAGCCAGAGGAGGAGCCGGCGAGGATGGCCCGCTCCGCGCCCAGCTCCCGCAGCAGCGCCATGGCATCGTCCGCCCAGACTTCGAACTCGCTCGCCGTGTCCTCGATGGAAACGCCGGAGCGGCCGGTGTTGCGGCGGTCGTGCAGCAGGACGCGGCAGCCGCCATCGGCCACGACGGCTGCGATGCCGCGCATCTCGTCCAGGCTGCGGCGGCCGCCCGGGGAAAGCATGACCCAGGGACCGTCCTCACCCAGAACTTCGTGATACAGGCGAGTGCCGCGGATGGAGGCGAAGGGCATGTCAGTACTGCCCCTTCGGCTCAAGGCCCAGGGCGAGCTGCCCGGCCATGCTGCCCACCGCGTCCCAGTTCAGGCTGATATGACGGGCGACCGCGTTGACGTCGCGCCAGGCGCGCTGCACCGGATTGGAAAGGTCCAGCCCCTGGCCGCCGGTGGAGGCGTTCAGCGCCTCCGCCGCACGCAGTGCGAGGCTGGTGGCGAAAGACTGGCCCCGGCGGCTCGCGATGCGGTCCTCCACCGAGATCTCCTCGCCGGACCGGGCAGTCTCGGCGCGGGCGCGGAGATCCCTCAACAGGATTTCCCGGGCGGCATCCACCGAAGCGGCCGCTTCGGCGACACGCAGCTGGATGGTGGGGAATTCCGCCATGCGGTTGCCGCCGCCAGCCACGGCGCCCCGCGTGATGCGATGGCTCGTCATGTCGAGATAGCTTTCCAGCGCCCCGCCGGCAGCCCCGACCGCCGTGGCGGCGAGACAGGACGGGATGTTGCAGAGCATCGGCATCGCGTAGAGCGGCACGTCATGGAAGTCGCGGCCGGGGGTCCTGCCGGTGCCGGTATCCCGCACCCGCAGCACGCGGTGAGCGGGCACGAAAGCATCCTCCACCACTACGGTACGGGAACCGGTGCCGGCGAGGCCCACGGCATGCCAGGTGTCATCGATGGTGAAATCGGCCTTCGGCACCAGCAGGAAGGAGAGCACAGGCGGCTCGCCCTCGGCACCGTCAGGGACGAGCACGGAGCAGATGGCCCAGTCGGCGGCGTCGCAGCCGCTGGCGAAGGCCCAGCGGCCCGTCAGGCGGAAGCCACCCTCGACAGGCCGCACCTTACCGGTGGGTGCATAGGAGGCGCAGGCAGTGGCATCGGGGTTTCCGTCCCACACATCGCGCTGCGCCTCCTCGGGAAAGCTCGCGATCAGCCACTGGTGCGCAGCCAGCAGGCCGCAAGCCCAGCCGGTCGAAGGGCAGGCACCCGCCACATCCATGATGAGATCGGCGAGGATGGCGAAGTCCTGCTCGAAGCCGTGGAAGGCATGCGGTTGCACGGTGCGGAACAGCCCGGCCTCGCGTAGGGCTGCGACGTTCTCGTCCGGAATCTGGCGCCGCCGTTCGGCTTCCGCTGCGCGGGAGCGGATCTCCGGCAGGAGATGGCGGATGGCGGCCTTCAGCACGGTAGGGGTGTTCCCCGCCTGCTCGTGCAGGGCGCGGGGCGCGAGGGAGATCTGGTTCATGGGGGGCTTTCTCCGGTCGCTAGGCGGCGGGCGCGGTGACGCAATAGCCGGCATCGTGGTAGAGAAGGGGCGAGCTGCCTTCGCACAGCTCCGCCTTCTCCACTTCGCCGACGAGGATGAGATGCGTGCCGTAAGGGACGGCGGCGGCCTTGCGGCAGAACAGGTTGGCCTGTGCGCCGCGAAGGAAGGGCACGCCGTCCTCGCTGTTCTGCCATTCATCCCCATCGAAACGACGCTCGGGCGGCACACCGCCGCTGAAGGCGGCGGAGACGTCGCCCTGGCTGCTGTGCAGCACGTTGACGCAGAAGCGGGGTGCCCGCAGCAGGATGTCATGCAACAGGGTTTGCCGGTGGATGCAGACCAGCAGCGATGGAGGCTCCATGGAGAGCGAGGTGACAGCGGTGGCTGTCATGCCGTGCCGGCGCGCATGGTCGCAGGCGGTGACGACCGTCACCGTGGATGCGAAGCGCCGCATGGCAGCGCGAAAGGCAGCGTGCACGCCAGGGGGCGTGGCAACAGGGGACGTCATATCTTCCTCCGGAATGCTTGCTTGGCGCAGGTCTTTCCGGCACGCACGCTAACTGCATCGCCTTGATATTTGCAAATGCAAATTTTGCTATTGCATGTTTTTAACGCCGAGGGCCTCGCATGTACCGGCTGACCGAATCCTTCCCCTATCTCGTCAACCGCGTGGGCGTGCGGGTGGGGGAGGTCTTTTCCCGTCGGCTGGAAGCCTATGACGTGACCCTGCCGATGTATCGTGTGATGGCCGCGCTCCGGATGCAGGGCGACCAGCGGCTGGGGGATCTGGCCGAGGTGACATCGGTGGAAATGTCCACCCTTTCGCGTCTGATCAGCGCGATGGTGGCGAAGAAGCTCGTTTCCCGCCAACGACCGGAGGACAATGGCCGCGCGGTGGAGATCAACCTGACGGCGCAGGGCAGGACCCTGGTGGAAGAACTGATGCCCCTGGCCGTCCAGCACGAGGCGCTGGCCCTACGCGGCTTCACCCGCGAGGAGTCGGAGCGGCTGAAGCGCGATCTCGTGCGTGTCTTCGAGAATCTGGTCGCCTTCGAAGCCGAGATCGGTGAATCGAGCGGCGGGTGATCGCCCTCGGATGATGGGGGACATGAGTCAGCCCCGTGCTGAGGACCGGCGAGGTCGTCGTGGCAGAGACGACTGCCCACGGCCCCGGACAGGGTTCCTCAGGCGATGCAAATCCGGGAGGCCATGCGGGAATGGCACCACCTGCACGAAGGCTCCGGTCGAGGAGCTTCAGACCTCCACGTAGATCTGGCCCTCATCCGTCGTCCCGACCGGGACCGTGGTCGCGGGTGGTCTCTCGACCAAGCTGTCCCGGCCCGTGATCCCCGCGGGATAGCTGCGCGTCCGCAGCTTCTGGGGCTCGGCCCTGGACAGGCCGGTACGGATGTCGAACTCCCAGCCATGCCAGGGGCAGCGCAGGATCTCGCCCTCCCGCGTATAGCGCATCTGGCCGGGCTCTGCCGGATCGGCCTCGACGAGCCCCAGCGCGGTCCCATGGCACAACTCGCCTCCTTGGTGCGGGCAGCGGTTCAGCAGGCCGAAGAGATCGCCCCCCAGGTTGAAGAGGATGATCTTCTTCCCCGCTGCCTCCACCAGCAGGCGCCCCCCTGGCGGCAAGGCGGTGACTGGGGCGACCAGGTAGCGAGTCATCATGCCGCCCCGTAGAGCGCTCGTGCATTGCCCAGGAACAGCGCGTTCCGGGCCGACTCCTCCAGGCGCACTGGCAGTGACCATTCCGGGGCGTCGAAGTCCCAGTGCGGGTAGTCAGTGGCGAAGAGCAGCCGGTCGATGCCGATCCAGTCGATCACCTCGTTCAGGTGGTGGCGCCGCTCCGGCTCCTCCATCGGCTGGGTGGTCAGCCAGACATGACGGCGGATCACCTCCGAGGGGGCGCGGGTCAGGTGCGGCACCTCCTCGCGCAGGCGGGACCAGTGCTTGTCCAGCCGCCAGGCGAGGGCGGGGAGCCAGGCGAAGCCGGCCTCGATCAGCACCAGGCGCAGGCGGGGGAAGCGCTCGAAGACGCCCTCGATCACCATGCTGGTCAGCAGCGCCTGGCAGCACTGGGCATGGCCGACCATCTCCTCGATGTAGAAGGAGGGCCAGCCGCCGCCGGTCACCGGGTAGCCGCCATAGCCGAAGGCATGCACGCCGATGGGCAGGCCAGCCTCCTGCGCGGCGGCATAGACGGGCCAGTAGCGGCGCTGCCCCAGCGGCTCGGCGGTGCGGCTGAGGAGGAGGACCTGCACGAAGTCCGGATGACCCGCCCAGTGCGCGATCTCGGCCGCGGCCGCCTGTGGGTCCTCGTAGGGAACGACGACGGAGGCCTTGAGGCGGCGGTCCTTCGAGGTCCATTCCGCCACCTGCCACTCGTTCAGCGCCCGCGAGAGCGCCGCGCTGAAATCCAGGTTCTGCGCCGCCGCGGCCGCCGGGGCGATCACGTTCAGCACGCCCAGCGCCACGTTGTTCGGGTCGAGGTGCTGCGCCTGCATGAAGCCCAGGTCGCTGCCCGGTCGCCCGCCGGGCGGCCAGGAATCCCGCCGCGCCGCGTCCGGCTGGCCCTTCGGATAGGCCGGGCCGGACTGATAGCCATGGCGCGGCAGCATCCCGAAGGTGTCCATGTGCCTGCGCCATCGCTCGGATAGGTAGGGTAGGATGTCCCGCGCCTGGGCTAGGCAGGGATGGATGTCGCAATCGGCGATGGCCGGCTTGCTCACCAGTTTCCCTTGGGGGGCGGCTCCTGCCACCGGGTCGCGGAGCTCGACGTTCATGCGAAAGCCTCCTCCAACCGAGGATAGGTGGCGCGCGGGTTCTCCACCGCAATCTTGCGCGCCAGGGATTTCGGCAGCGCCGCCGGCAGGGCGTCGTCGCCGTCGAACTGCCAGTGGGGGTAGTCGGTGGAGAAGAGCAGGAGGTCCTCCGATCCCATCTGCTCGATCACCCGAAGCAGGTCGGAGGCCACGGGCGGCCCGTCCACCGGCTGGAGGGTGAAGCGCACCTGCTCGCGGATGATCTCCGGCGGCGGGCGGTCCACCCAGGGGATTTCCATCCGCAGGCCCCGCCAGTACTTGTGCAGCCGCCAGAGATAGCCGGGCAGCCAGGTGAAGCCGCTCTCGATCATCACCACACGCAGGCCGGGGAAGCGGCCGAAGACGCCCTCGCAGACCAGCGAGGTGAGCTGCGTCTGCATCCCCTGCGCCTGGTTCACGTAGTCCTCGGTGTAGTAGGAGGGCCAGCCGATCGGCGTGACCGGATGGCGGTAGGCGGAGCCGGCATGGATGCCGATGGGCAACCCGTGCTTCTCGGCCGCCGCGTAGATCGGCCAGTGCTGCCGCTTCCCCCAGGGCGCGTCGTGCATCGCGGGCAGCAGCACCTGCACGAAGCGGCGGTCGGCGGCGCAACGCTCGATCTCCGCCACCGCCAGCTCCGGGTTCTGCACCGGCACGGTGATGGAGGCGCGCAGGCGCGGGTCGCGGTCCAGCCATTCCTTCGCCATCCAGTCGTTCACCGCGCGGGCGAAGGCGGCGGCCATATCCTCGCTGAACAGCACGGTGACGCCGTAGAGCACGTTGCAGATGGCGAGGCTGGTGCCGAACCCGTCCAGCGCCTGGGTCTGAAGCTGCACGAGGTCGGAACCCGGCTTGCCCGTCGCGGGCCGCCAGTCGGGCCGGGCGGTCAGCGGGCTCCGCAGCGGATAAGCGATGGTGTCCAGCTCATGCACCCCGCGCTCCGCCACCATGTCGCGCCAGAGCGGGTCGAGATGCGGCAACAGCGCCTTGAGCGACGGCACTGCCGGGTGGATGTCGCAGTCGATGGCCCCGGTGGGGATCATGCCTCCCCTCCCCCCAACAGCAGCCAGATGGCGGCGGTCCAGGAGAAGGTGCCACCGCCGATGCCCTGCCCGGTCAGCGGGTCGAAATATTCGCTGAACCCTTCCGCCGCGATCAGCCCGCGCGTGTCGCCCGCCACGCGCCCGGCCATCGCCTCCTGGCCACAGCGGCGGAAGCCCTCGGCGACCATCCAGTTCACCACCGCCCAGATCGGCCCGCGCCAGTAGCGCAGCGGCTCGAACAGCGCGTCGCCCGGATCGGTGGAGGGCACCAGCGCCCGAACCGATTTGCCCCAGCCCTCCAGCGTCCCGGCCAGCGCCGCCGCGTGCCGCGCCTGCCCGGCGAAGAGCGGCAGGAAGCCGGCGGAGCCGCGGAACGGGATGGACTCACCCGAGATCAGGTCGCGTGGCAGGTAACAACCCCTCCCCTCGTCCCAGAGCGATTCCAGCGCCGCCTCCATCCGGGCGATGCGGGCGGCGATCTCAGCCGCCTCCGCCGGCGTGCCGAAGCGGGCAGCGAGTTCCAGCAGGTCCTGCTCGGCGCGCAGCAGGATGGCGTTGGTGCCCACATCGGCGACGCGGAAGGGCGAGGCCGCCAGCATCCGCCCCGGCTCCCAGCCGGCATCGCGGAACACCTCCACCAGATGGATGAAGCGCTGGTAGTCGATGGCGCGCGGGCGGAAGGCGGGATCGACATGGCTGGTGTCGCGGCGCCGGATCTCCGTGCGCGTCGTCACCGGCACCCGGTCCAGCGCCCGGTCCCAGGCGGGGCTGTTGTCCATCCCCGTCTCCCAGGGATGCAGCGTCGCCACCAGTCCCGTGCCCGCCGGATCGCGCGCGGCGGCCCACCAGCGGTGGCTGTCGCGCAGGCGCGGGTAGATCGCGGCCATCCGCGCCTCGCCCGCCTCCGTCGCATCCGCCGCCAGCACCCGGTGCGCGGCAGTGGCCAGCACGGGCGGCTGGGTAATGCCAGAGGTCGGCGGGTCGCGCCGGATGCCCCAGACCTCAGGGCCGGGGAAGTAGTCATCGGAGGGTGCGTGGAAGACGATCTGTGGGACCAGCCCGTCCTCCCATTGGCCGCGCAGCAGCCACGCGATCTCCGACCAGGCGCGGCCCGTGTCGAAGGTAGCGAAGCCCATGGCGACGAAGGCCGAATCCCAGTTCCACTGGAAGGGATAGAGTCGGTCCGTCGGTACGGTGTAGCCGCCCCGGTCATTGTCGCGCAGCACCCGCCGCGCCGCCTCGCTCCGGTCCATCATGCTCCCTCCAGGGACTGGCCTGTCTGCGCATCCATCCAGTTCAAGCGCTCCGGATGCGGGCGCAGGTGAAGAACGCGGCCAGGGGAGAGATCCGCCCCCGGTCCACCGGTTTCATAAGGGACGACCACGCGCATCGGCTGCCCCGCCGCATGGCCCGTCAGCAGGACATGCGAGCCGAGCGGTTCAGCCACCCTCAGGGTGAAGCCGAAGCCCTGGCCCTGCGCCACGGGCGTCAGGTCCTCGGCGCGAAGGCCCAGCAGCACCTCCTCCTCTGCACCCTGCGGCGCCGGGAGCGGCAGTTCCGCCAGCATCACCTGTCCGTCCCGCACGGGCAGGCGGAGGAAGTTCATCGGCGGACTGCCGACGAAGCCGCCGACGAAGCGCGAGCGCGGACGGTGGTAGATCTCCGAGGGGCTGCCGATCTGCTCGATGCGCCCGGCCTGCATCACCGCAATCCGGTCGGCGAGACCCATCGCCTCGGTCTGGTCATGGGTGACGTAGATCGTGGTCGTTCCCGCCTCCGCCAGCACGGATTTCAGCTCCGCCCGCATCTCCAGGCGCAGCAATGCGTCGAGGTTGGAAAGTGGCTCGTCCATCAGCAGCACCTCGGGCTCCACCGCCAGGGCCCGCGCCACCGCCACGCGCTGCCGCTGCCCGCCGGAAAGCTGGCCGGGATGGCGGGAAAGATAGGGCTCGATGTGCAGCAGGGCCGCCGCGCGCTCGACCTGGCGCTGCACGCGCTCCTTCGGCGCCTTCGCCATCCGCAGACCGAAGGCGACATTCTCGAAGACCGTCAGGTGCGGAAACACCGCGTAGTTCTGGAAGACCATGGCGAGGCCCCGCCGCCTTGGCGGCAGGTCGGACACGTCGCGGCCATCGATGCGGACGCGCCCTCCCGTCTGGCTCTCCAGCCCGGCGATGATCCGCAGCAGCGTGGTCTTACCGCATCCCGAGGGGCCCAGCAGTGCCAGGAACTCGCCGTCCCGCACCTGCAGATCCACCGCCTGCAGGGCCTGGACGGCGCCGAAACTCTTGCGGATGCCGTCGATCTCGATGGTCGCCATGATGTCCTGTCCGGTCTCACGCGCGATGGGCGCCGGTCGCCGCGCTCATCGGTTCCCGATGCCCCACATCGCGAAGAGGCGGCGGCGTACCAGGAAGATGAAGAGGATGGAGGGAATGATCAGGATCAGCCCGCCGGCGAACTGCACATGCAGCGGCGATTCTGACAGGACGGAGAGCAGGTAGGCCGTCAGGGTCCGGTGCCGCACCGTCAGCACCGAGGCCGCGAAGACCTCGTTCCAGCTCAGCACGAAGGCGAAGATCGAGGCTGCCGCGATGCCCGGGAGGGCGAGCGGCAGCACCACCTTCACGAAGCCCGTCAAGCGGGAGCAGCCGAAGACCCAGGAGGCCTCCTCCAGCTCCACCGGGATGCCCTGAAACAGGCTGGCGCAGACCAAGGTAGCGAAGGGGGTCGCCAGCACCGCATGCAGCAACGCCACACCGAAGGGCGTGTCGTAGACCCCGAGGCGGATGAAGCCCACGGTCAACGGGAGGGCCAGGATCGCCACGGGGAAGGCGCGGGTCATCAGGATCAGCACGCGATAAGCCCCCGCGCCGCGGAAGGCGAAGCGGGCCAGCGCATAGCCCGCCGGAACCCCGAAGAGCAGGGCGATGAACATGCACAGGACCGCCGCCTGGATGCTGACCCAGGTGGCGGCCCAGACGCCGTCGATGGCCAGGAATGCCCGCAGGGTCTCCAGCGAGAAATCGTTGGCGCCGAGGCTCTTCGGCCAACGGGACACGAAGTCCCGTCCACCCAGGGCCCCGAGCGCCAGCAGGGCGATGGGGATCAGTGTCCAGGCGCAGAGGCCGGTCACCCCGCCCAGCAGCAGGAAGCGACGGAAAGGCCGCGCGGCGTTCACGAACGCTGCTCCGCCGGGACGCGCAGCAACAGCAGGTAGAGCACGGTGGCCGCCAGCGAGATCAGCATCACCAGCACCGCATAGGCGGCGGCCACGCCGTAGTCCTGGCTCCCGTACTGCCAGTTGAAGGCCTCGCTCACCAGCACGGGGAAATTCCGCCCGCCCAGGGCCAGGGCCATGGCGAACATCTCGAAGGCCAGCACGGTACGCAGGATCAGCGCCGTCTGGATGGAGGGCCTGAGCAGCGGCAGCGTCACCTTGACGAAGCGTCGCCAGGGGGAGGCGCCGAAGACCTCCGCCGCCTCCTCGTACTCCTTCGGCAGAAGCTGCACCCCGGCCAGGAGGATAACGAAGACGATGGCGGTCGCCCGCCAGAGCTCCGCCACCACGATGGCGGCGAGCAGGGCCCAGGGCGTCTCATAGGTCAGCCAGCTCTGCGGTCCCTGCGTCAGGCCGAGGCGGAAGAGCAGGCTGTTGACCCAGCCGAGATCGGTCAGCAGCGCCAGCCAGACCAGGCCGGCGGCGAGGTCGGAGATGCCCAGCGGAATGGACCAGACCCACAGGATCAGGTCTCGCCCGCGTCGCACATGCCGCAGCATCATGGTCATGCCAAGCGCCAGGGCGAGCTGCAGCGGCACCACCAGCAGCACCACTGAGAAGGTATTGCGGACCGCGTCCGTGAAGTTGATGTCGTCCACCATGCGATGGACGTTCTCCATCGACCAGCTTCCGCCCGACTGGAAGGCCAGTACTGCCGTCTGGAACAGTGGCACCAGGAAGAGCGCCCCCAGGAAGAGCACCGAGGGCGCGATCAGAAGATATGGCAGAGCGGCGCTGCGGCGATGGGCCAAGGCGATCTCCTCAGCCGACCTGACAGGCGCCTTCGGAGGGCGGGTCCGGCCGCCAGCAGGGCGCGCCGGTCTCGGTCATGATGCGCCGCATGACCTCGGCCTGCCGGTCCAGCGCGGCGCGGGGTTTCTCGCCACGCAGGACCACGCGCTGAAAGGTGTCCATGAAGACCTTGTCGAACTCGCCGCCCTTCTGGTCGAGGCCGATGGGCAGCAGGCTCACCAGCGCATCCGGCGCCGACGACATCCGCGCGATGGCATCGGCCGCGAGCTTCAGTCCGGGTTCCAGGTCCGCCGGCAGGTCGGTCTTCACCACCGGGAAGAAGGCCGTGGCGCGCAGCGTGGCGATCTGCACCTCTGGCCGGGTCAGGTAGTCGATCAGCTTCGCCGCGCCGGCCGGGTCCGGGGCATCGGCGGGGATGGAAAGCCCGGCGACCACCGGCATGAAGCCGCGCCCCTTCGGCCCCGATGGTGCAGGAAAGGCCACGAACTCGTCCGGCTTGCGGTTCAGGGCGTCGATCAGCCGCGCGACATGGTCGAAGGCGATCCAGACCTCGCCGCTCAGCAGCGGCTCCTGCATGAAGCCGTAATTGGTCGAGTTGGGATGCACCGTCTTCCACAGATCGCGGAACTGGCCCCACATCGCCTCCGCCGCCTCGGAGCGGAAGGTCGTCACCACGCCGCCGGTGAAGGACGGATAGAGATATCCCTCGAAGAAGCGCGGCATCAGCCCGGTGGGGCCGGCCGGAAAGCCCAGCCGGCGCTGGCCAGTCTTCTCCTGGATCGCCGTCGCCCATTGGCCGAGTTGCTCGTAGCTCAGCGCGTTGATGTCCGCGCCCGCCGGCAGGAAAGGCAATGCCTGCTTGTGGGCCACCATCAGATAGGTGGCCTGCATCCAGGGGATGTAGCGCTGCTGCTGACCACCGAGCTTGCCGGATTCCAGCATCGCCGCGTTGAAACCACGCTGCCGCAGCCCGGCCAGTGCGTCGTCGAGCGGCGCCAACGCGTTCGTGGACATCAGAGGGAGAAGCTCTCCATGCAGACCGCCGATCAGGCTCGTCGTATGGCGGCCGCCCTGCTGCTCCGCCCGCACGCGCACCCCGAGCTGCGGCGGCTGCTCGGTGACGAAGTTCACGGGCTGGCCGAAGCCGGAGAGGATCTTCTGCCGCATGGCCTGCGCCGCCTCGATCGGCCTCAGCTGCGTGGACAGGAAGACCATCTCTTGCCCCTGTGCCCGGGCACCCGCGCGCGGCAGGGCGGCGGCCAGCAGGGCCCCGAGGCCGAGCTGCCCCGCGGCACGACGGGTCAGGATGGCCGGATCAGTCTTCCAGCCGGGCTTTGCGGTCACGTCCATGGTTCTTCGTTCCTCCCTCAAGGCCTGATCCGTCACCACGCGGCATGCGACGGCGCCCCTGTGAAGCAGGGGCCGGGCCGTCCGAGGCACGGGCGATCAGCCGCGCATCCAGAAGCTCCGCCATGCCGTCGGGCGAGGCACCCCGTAGCAGGGAGAGCAGCATCGCCACCATCCGCTCCGCACTGCGGTCCACCATCGGCTCGAAGCTGGTCAGCGGCGGATCGGTGAAGGTGGCGACCGGCAGGTTGTCGTAGCCGATGACAGAGACATCCTGCCCGGCCCGCAGTCCGGACGCCGCGACCGCATGCAGTGCGCCCACCGCCAGCCGGTCCGTGGCGCAGAGCACCGCCGTGGGCGGTGCGCCGCCCTGTAGCATCGCCTGCATGGAGCGGAAGCCGTTCTCCTCGGTCGCCTCGGCCTCGGCGCGCGGTCCCGGCGCCAGGCCGGCCTCGGACAAGGCGTCCCGCCAACCGGCCTCGCGGTGATGGGCGAAGCTGTAGGCCGCGGGCGCGTTGATCAGCCCGATGCGGCGATGGCCGAAGCCCAGCAGCCGCCGGACCGCCTGTCGGAAGGCGACGGTGCCATCGACATCGACCGAGGCATGCGGCCGCGTCTCCGCCGTGCGGCCATGCACGACGAAGGGCAGGCCCTGGTCAATCAGGTAGGTGACGCGCGGGTCCTGCCGCCTCGTGCGGGCCAGGAGGAAGCCATCGACGCGACGGTTCTCGGCCAGTTGGCGATAGAGGGCCATCTCCTCGGCACCGGGGCGGGCCGCACCCACCAGAAGGTCGAGCCCAGCGGCTGCCAGCCGCGGCCCGATCGTTCCCAGCAGGCGGAGAAAGAAGGCGTCCTCCAACTGCCCCGGTCCCGTGGGCAGGATCACCGCCACGGCATCGCTGACGCCGCCTTTCAACCGACGCGCGGAGACATTGGCGCGATAGCCGATCCGGTCGGCTTCCACCTGGACCCGGAGACGGGTGGTCTCGGCAACGTCGCCATGGCCGCCCAGTGCCCGGGACACGGTGGTCACGGACAGCCGCAGGGTGCTGGCGATGCGGGCAAGCGACATAGTGCTTGGACGTTGTTCCTCTTGGCCGAGACGCTGATCCGAAACGTTTCGGAGGTCAAGCCACGATGTCGGGCGAGAGCGGTCGCGAGGGTACGCAAGTCTGGCGATCAGGGGGGAGACCCTTCGGACATCCCTGCCCCAGCGGTGGACCCGGCAGGCCTTGCCCTGACCTCATTTGATAATGATAATCACATGCGAATTCTGCTGATGCGGCCCTGGGGGAGTCGGTGGGGCTGTCGCCGACCACCCCGATCCCGACGCCGCCTCGCGGCCTTATCGACCTGCCACAGAAGAAGAGGAACACATGCACACACGCGTTTGCCCAGGTCCGGACATGACCGCGATGCCCCGCCGCATGGCGTTGGGGTTGCTGGCGGGGGGAATTTCCCTGGCTGTAATGCGTCCCACGCAGGCCGCGACGAAGGTCGCACGGGCCGAGGTGGCGCCGGCCTTGTACGAACTGGCCTTCAGCCCGTCGCGGAACGCCCTGTTCGTGCTCTCGGCGGGTGGCTTCGCCGCGGACGCACCGGCGAGCCGGCTCCTGCGCCTCGATCCGCAGAGCCTCGCCATCCAGTCGGAACTGGAGTTGCCGCTGCGCGGCTTCGGCATCGCCCTCGACGACGCGGCCGGCCGGATCTATGTCGGTCATGGCCTGGATGCCGCCGTCAGCGCGGTGGATATCGGCGGGAACCGTGTCCTCGGCACGCTGCGCCTCGCCACTAAGGTGAAGGGCGAGGATGGCAAGGAGGAGTATCCCTACAAGCTGCGGGAGCTGCTGCTGGACCCCGCCGGGGAGCGCCTCTACCTGCCCGGTCTCGGCCTGAAGGACAGCCTCGTCTATGTCATCGGCACGAAGGACCTCGTGGCGGAGAAGCCGATCACCGGCATCGGCCCCGGCGCGACCGGCATCGCGCTGGATGCGGCGAAGGATCGCCTGTTCGTCTCGACGCTGGCGGGCCAGCTCTGCACCATCGACCGGAAGACACAGGAACTGCGTCACGCGGTGGAGGCCGGTGGCGCCGAGCAGCCGCTGAACATCGCCTATGACGCCGCCAGCGGCGCCGTGCTGGCGGTGGACCAGGGCATGGAGAGCCTGACCCGCTACAAGGAGAAGATGATCCCGGGCTTCAAGTCGAAAAACCCCGGCAACCGTGTCGTGGCAGTGGAGCCGGAGAGCGGGAAGCTGCTGTGGGAGACACCGGTGGGCGAAGGGCCAGTGGCACTGCGCCTCGATGCCGAACACAAGCGCCTCTTCGTCACCAACCGCGGTTCCGGCTCGGTGAGCGTGCTCGACACAGGCCGCCACAGCGTCGCCGAGACCGTGCCGCTGCCGCCGCATCCCAACAGCCTGGCACTGGACGAGAAGACCGGCGCGGTCTTCGTCTCGGTGAAAATCCCCTTCGAGAAGATCAAGGAGAAGGAGAGCGTGGCACGGATCACCCTCTGACCCCGGAGGTTCCATCCCGCCACGGCTCCGATACCATGACTCCTGGCGCCGGACCCGTGCGGGTGCGTAGCGCCGAGCGATGATAAAGGGCTTTGGGCGCGCTCACTCGCCGCGGGTGCGCCCATCTTCAGCGCCGGGCCGGCGATATTGTCCAGCCCCGGCGAGCGGAGACTCAGCAGGCGACTTTCGTATCGCGGCGCATGGTGGGACAGGCATTCCGCCAGTGGAGCAGCAGCAGGCGACGCACTTCGGAGATGGTCTGCGGGTTGTTCTGCGTGGAATGGCCGGAACGCACGACGAGCTCGGATTCCATGTCCGGCAGATGTGCGCTCTCGAATCTTACCACGCCGTCGCTGCCGCTCTCAGGGGGTCCGTCGCCCCGGACCGCGATGATCGAATTCCCCGTCACGCCGGGCGCGAGCGGCAGGGCTCGCAAGGAACGGATGAAGGGACTGCCGGGCGTCATCCCGTTCAGGCTGCCCAACCGGGCGCCTTGCAGATTGAGCATGACGGCATCGGCATTGCCGGAAAGGACCTCGGCACTGGCCTCGGCCACGGAGAGCGGCAGGGTGATCAACCGCGAAAGAAGGCGGGTCACGGCGAACTCCGTCAGGAAGCTTCCACCATGCGGCGTGGCGATGAAGACCACACGCCGCACTTCCGGCACCGGGCGGAAGAAATAGGACCGGCGGATCAGGTCCAGGCTGGCCGCACTGAGCTGGAGGTCTTCCGGCCGCTGGTGGCTGATCGGTGCCCAGAGCCGATCCCCGGGATCGACGGCCATCATCTTCGCCAGGAGGCCGCCCTGGCTGTGGCCGATCAGCACCATCTGCCCCAGCGCCGGGTCCGAGGCTGCCCCTCCAAGGCGCTGGATGGAGGCGTTCAGGGCTTCCCGGAGCTGCATGGCGGAATAGGCGATGGGATTGCCGGTGGCGTAGGAGAAGAACCAGAACTCATAGTGCTGCGCGATCTGCCGGTCGGCCATCAGATCATTCACCATGTCCGCCCAGCGCGCCTCGCTGGACACCGTCCCGTGGATCAGCACGACAGGAATGCGGCCGTTCCGGTGTTCCGTCAGCGCGGCCAGCCGCGCCGGCAATCCGTTGAGCAGGTCGCCGAACAGGAAGGCCCGGAATTCCTGTCGCCAGAGATTGGCCTCCTGCAGGCCCTGCGCCAGTGCGGCGCTCTGCCGGTATTCCAGCGGCACCGTCCGGCCATGGACCTGCACGGCTTCCTCGTCGAAGAGCAGATGCAGGCTGAGGCGTCCACGAAGCTGCTTCTTCCTGATCTGCTCCGCAGGCGCATCCAGGCTGAGCAGCGCCGTCCCCGGAATGCGGAAACGCCCGCGGATGATGCCGCGTGCCACTTGGCCGGGGCGCAATGCCGCCGAGCCATCCTGCGCGGCGGGCAATGCCCGGGGATCGTCGCCGCCTTCGACATCCGTGACGGGGGCCGGGGTCGCCACGGCCAGAGGTGCCCCCAGCCCCGCATGGCGATAGACGTTGTTCAGCCCACGCACGCCCATACGGGTGCCGGGCAGGAAGTCCGACAACCTCGCCTGGCCCCATTCGAGGCTGGCATCGTCGAGGGCGATGTCGATGGTGCCGAAGGGCAGGTCGTAACGGCCGCTGCGCAACGCGACATGCACCCCGTCCTCCGCCATCAAGGCTTCGGAAAGGGCGAGGTTGTAGAGGTCGGAGGCCTGACGGAAGCGCGGGTCGAAGGCGCCAGGCGCCTCGGTGCCATTCTCCGGGAAGAGGAAGGCCTGGGCATAAAGGGCTGAAGCCAGGAAGTACGGCCGGCCTCCCCCACGCCGGCCGACGAGATAGGAAGCCTCCGCCAAGGCGAAGAGTTCCTGCGGTTCCGCGACCCCGGCGGCAACGCGCTTGTGCAGCACCGACAGGGTCGCGACCGGGTCACGGCCGAAAGCATCCAGCACCGAGAGCTGGCGGAAGATGTTGCGGCTGTCCTCGCTCAACCGATCGGAGGACATGGTGTTGCGGGTGAAGGTCCGGTAATCCGTCTGCTGATCGATCCGCTCCACCGCCACCGGCGAGGCACAGGCAGCCAGCAGGCCGAGCATCAGACAGCAGCCGAGCGCGGACCACCAGCCGCCCCGCAGTCCAGTTGCATGCAGCCTCCGGTCTTCTCGAATCACCGCTCCATCCTATCGCCACGCCCAGCGAGACTTACCGTCTCCGCGCTCCAGCGGACAGGATGGATCGGAGATTCCTGGCTACCGTTCCGTGACAGCTTTGGCGATCCGAGTTGGTGGACCCGCCGCCGGCACGTCGCGGCTCGGATCAAGGGGACCGCGGCACCATCTGCTCCCCGTCCGGACGGAAAAGGTGCGTCAGCGACAGGTCGAGGTGCAAGGGTACGCTCTCACCGGGCCTGGGCCTCTGCTGGCCTTCGAGTTGGGCCGTGATGGGCTGCCCGTCGGCCAGGGTCCCATAGATCAGCGACGAGCCGCCCAGTTGTTCGACGAGCTGGACCCTGGCTTCGCCGAGGCGAGTTCCACCACCGCCGAGCCGCAAGTGCTCGGGCCTGATCCCGAAGCTGCAATCCGCCTCGCCCTGCCAGGGGAGGTGCGGCAAGGGCAGCACCGTGTCGCCCAGCGCGATCTGCGCCTTGCCATCCCGCCCGGGCCGCAAGATCGCCTGAAGGAAGTTCATCTTGGGGCTACCAATGAAGCCCGCCACGAAGCGGTTGACCGGATTGTTGTAGAGTTCGAGCGGCGACCCGACCTGTTCCACCCGGCCGCCCCGGAGGACCACGATCTTGTCCGCCATGGTCATGGCCTCGACCTGGTCATGGGTCACGTAGATCATCGTGTTGCCGAGCTGCTGGTGCAGCTTCGCAATCTCCACGCGCATCTGCACGCGCAGCTCAGCATCGAGGTTGGAGAGGGGCTCATCGAAGAGGAAGATCTTGGGCTCCCGGACGATGGCCCGGCCGATGGCCACGCGCTGCCGCTGCCCGCCGGAAAGCTGTTTCGGCTTGCGGTCGAGCAGGTGATCGAGCTGCAGAATCCCGGCGGCGCGGCGCACGCGCGCATCGATCTCCGGCTTCGGCATCCGGGCCGTTTCCAGCGCGAAGGCCATATTCTTGTACACGTTCATATGCGGATAAAGCGCATAGGACTGAAAGACCATGGCGATGCCACGCTGTGCCGCCGGCACATCGTTCATCACCTCCCCATCGATGCGCAGGGCGCCTTCGCTGATGCTCTCCAGCCCCGCGATCATGCGCAGCAGGGTGGACTTGCCGCAGCCCGAGGGGCCGACGAAGACCACGAACTCCCCATTGGTCACGGACAGGTTCACGTCCTGGATCACCGCATGCTCGGCGAAGCGCTTGTGGACATGTTCCAGGGCCAGCCAGCTCATCCATCCCTCCCCTTCGTGCATTCTGCCATGGGCGGGGCGAGCCTTTCCGACCCGCCCGCAATGGTCCTCAAGCTGCCATCGCTTCCGAACGGACCCCTAGGGGCATGGCCGGGCCATGCGCCGCGATCAGGTCATCCACCATGCTGCGGATCTCCCGCAGCGACAGCACGCTCGCCGCATGGCGATCGAGCACCGCGGCGCGATAGACCGCATCCCGGTCGCCTTCCAGCGCGGCGCGGACCGTAAGCTCCTGCACGAAGACATGCGGCGCGCAGTGGGCCGCCAGTTCCGGGGGTAGGGTCCCGACGTGGCAGGCACGCAGCCCGTTGCGGTCCACGATCACCGGCACCTCGACGCAGCAGTCGCGCGGTAGGTTCTCGATCAGCCCGGTGTTCCGGACATTGCCGTAGATGAGCTGCGGCTCGCCCGTCACCATGCCGTTGATGATCGCGGCGCCGTACTCGTCGCTGCGCTCTAACGGGAAGCTGTCGCCTGCCAGCAGCTTCCGCCGCGTCTCGGCATAGCGCCGCAGGTTGCGCTCGCTGCGGCGGACATACTCGTCCACCGGCACGTCGTACTCCGCGATCTGGTCCTCGCGGCGAAGGAAATAGGGGGTATATTCCGCGGTGTGTTCGCTGGATTCGCTGATGAAGCGCCCGAGATGTTCCATCAGCTCGAAGCGGATCTTGTCCTTCGCGAAGATCTCCGGGTTCCGCGCCGCGCGCCGAAGCTGCGGGTAGGCGTCCTTGCCGTCGATCTCCAGGCGAAGGAACCAGGTCATGTGGTTGATGCCGGCACAATCGTAGCTGAGCCGCGAGCGTTCCACGCCGAGATAGGAGGCGAGGTCCCGCGCCGTGTGCTGCACGTTGTGGCAGAGTCCGACCACCTGCTGTTCCGGAAAGGCCTTGTAGACCGCCCAGGTCAGGATGCTCATCGGATTGGTGTAGTTCAGCAGCAAGGCGCCGGGGCAGACCGCGCGCATGTCGCGCACGAGGTCCACCATGAAGGGAATAGTCCTCAGCCCACGGAAGATGCCACCGATGCCCACCGTGTCAGCGATGGTCTGCTTGAGGCCGTAGCGGCGCGGGATGTCGAAATCCAGCAGGGTCGCCTCATGCATGCCGATCTGCACCATGTTGATCACGAAGTCCGCGCCCTCCAGGCAGCGGCGGCGGTCAGCATGCTCGGTGACAGTAGCCCTGGCATCGAACTGCCCGGAGGTCCAGCGCGCCATCATCCCGGCCGTTTCCAGGCGCTCCGGATCAATGTCGTGCAGGGCGATCTCGCATTCCTTCATCGAGGGAAGGCTGAGGATGTCCGTGAGCAGGTTCTTGACGAAGACGACGCTGCCGGCGCCGATCATGGCGATCTTGGTCATGTTCTCTTCTCGGATGATGAGGGTCGGGACGGGTTCACTTTAGGCCGGTGCTGGCGATCCCCTGGACGAGATAGCGCTGGAAGATCAGGAAGATGAGCAGCATCGGCAGGAGCGAGATCAGGGCCAGCGCCATGACGCCGCCCCAGTCCGGATTGGCCTCCCCGCGCAGCAGGTTCAGGCCGAGCGGCAGGGTGAAGAGGTCCTGGTCGGTCAGCACCACGAGCGGCCAGGCGAAGTCGTTCCAGCGCCACATGAAGGTAAAGATCACCAGCACGGCGATGATGGGCTTGGAGAGGGGCAGCACGATCCGCAGGAAGATCCGCATCTCGCCGGCGCCATCCAGACGCGCGGCCTCCAGCAACTCGTCCGGGATGCTGACCATGAACTGGCGCACCATGAAGACGCCGAAGGCCTCTGCCGCCCGTGGCAGGATGACGCCCCAGGGCGAGTTCAGCAGGCCGAGCCAGGAGACCACGAGGAATTCGGGCACCAGGATCACCTGGATCGGGATCATCAGTGCGCCGAGGATCGCGAAGAATAGGGTGTTGCGGCCGGGAAAGCGGAACTTGGCGAAGACATAGCCACAGAGGAGGTTGGCGGAGACCGTGATCGCCACCGCCACCACCGCGATGAAGGTGGAGTTCAACGTCCAGGTCAGGAAGGGATGCCGCTCCCAGATATTGCGGAAGTTCTCCAGCGTCAGGACCTGCGGGATGAGGCTGACGACGGGCTGGAAGACTTCCGAGCGCGGGCGGATGGCCGTGGCGAGCATCCAGTAGAGCGGAAAAACCATGGCCACCGCCCCCAGCGCCAGGGCGATCCAGATCAGCACGGTGCCGGTCCGGCGATGGCCGGGGCGCGGTGCGGCGGCTTCCAGGGCCACGCCGCTCACAACACGTTCTCCGACTGGCGGCTCATCCGCCACTGGATGATGGTGAAGCCCAGCACGATGGCATAGAGCACCACGCCGATGGCGCTGGCATAGCCCATCTCGGAGGTCGTGAAGGCCGACTGGTAGATGTACTGCACGAGCATGGTGGTGGAGAAGCCCGGGCCCCCGCCGGTCATGACGTAGATGAGGTCGAAGACCTGGAAGGAATGGATCACGCTCAGCACCAGGAGAAGGAAGGTGGCCGGCCGCAGCAGCGGGAGGGTGATCTTCCAGAACTGGCGGAAGGGCGAGGCACCATCCATCGTCGCGGCCTCATAATACAGGGCGGGGATGGATTGCAGGGCGGCGAGATAGACCACCATGCAGAAGCCCACCCGCACCCACAAGGTCGCCAGCACGAGCGAGGGCAGGGCCCAGCTTGGTGAGGACAACCAGGGGATGCGGTCGCCCCCCAGGCGCACGATCAGGGAATTGATGACGCCGTAATGCTCGTTGAACAGCCAGGCGGCAATGATGCCGGTGGCGACGGCCGAGACGACGACGGGCAGGAAGTAGATGCTGCGCAGGAAGACCCGCCCTGGCAAACGCCTGTTCAGCGCCACCGCCAGCAGCAAGCCGCCTGCCATGGTGGTCGGAACGGAGGCCAGGGCATAGGCCGCTGTGTTGAGCAGCGCGTGCCAGAACTGGGTGTCTCCCAGCAGTCGGCGGTAGTTGGCCAGCCCCGCATACTCGGCGTCGCCGATCAGGCTCCAGTCATGGAAGCTGATATAGAAGGCATAGAGCAGCGGAAAGAAGCTGAAGGCGCTGAACAGCACCAGGTTGGGGCTGATGAAGGCATAGGCCGTCATCCAGGGGCGCCGGAAGGACCGGCGCGCCCGTGCCGCGGCGGAGGGGTGTGCGGCGCTTGTCAGGACCAGGCTGCTAGGCATGGTTCGCCTCTCGGCAGGAGGGTGCGGATCGCGGAGGGGATCAGTCCTTGAGGACGCCGCGGATGGTGCTGTCCACGTTCTCGGCGGTCTCCTTCGGCGCCTGGCCGGAGGTGAAGGTGAGATCCAGCTGTTCGGCGAGCTTCGCGTTGATGCGGCTGAAATCCGGAAGCGTCACCGTGGCCGCCAGATGGTCCGGGATGGTGCGCGACTGCTCCACGAAGACCTTCATGGCATCGGGCCGCAGC